>JAGWTP010000126.1 GCA_028868895.1 Burkholderiales bacterium | reverse complement strand
ACGCGCGGATGCGCTCGAGCCAGCCGGCCGCGGGGGTGGCCGCCGCAACCGCGCTCATGGCGTGGCCGCGGCGTGCCGTGCGCGCGCCTCGGACGGCGCGCGCGGCTGCGGTACGGCGCCGCTGCGGCGCCGCGCGAGCTGGGTGTCGAGCCACGCGATCCAGCCCGCCAGCGATGCGGGCACGCGCGCCGACAGCGGCAGCACCGGCGCCGGATTCGCCAGCGCGCGGAAGTTCGCCACCGCCGCGTTCGGATCGAAATCGTCGATCACGCGGAGCAGGTCGGTCTTGGTCAGCAGCAGCAGGTCGGCAGCGCGGAACATCACCGGGTACTTGGCCGGCTTGTCGTCGCCTTCGGTGACCGACAGCAGCGTCACGTTGAGGTGGTGGCCGAGGTCGAAACCGGCCGGGCAGACCAGGTTGCCGACGTTCTCGATGAACAGGATGTCCAGCCCCGCCAGATCGATGTCGTGCAACGCGTGGTGGACCATGTGCGCGTCGAGATGGCAGGCCGTGCCGGTGGTGATCTGCACCGCAGGGACGCCCTTGGCACGGATGCGCCGGGCGTCGTTCTCGGTCTCCAGGTCGCCTTCGATCACCGCCAGGCGCAGCCGCCCGGCGAGCGCGTCGATCGTGGCCTCGAGCAGCTGCGTCTTGCCGGCGCCCGGCGACGACATCAGGTTGATGGCCAGCACGCGGTGGTGGTCGAGGTGCTCGCGGTTGTGCGCCGCCTCGCGGTCGTTGGCGTCGAGCAGGCGGTCGAACACCGCCACACTGTCGCGGCGCAGGTCGGGGCGACCGTGGTCATGCGCATCGGCGTGCAGATCGTGCACGGGGTGGCCGGTGTGCTCGTCGTCGTGCTCGTGATGCCGATCGGGCAGGGCGCAGCCGCAGGTTCCGCACATGGTCGTCTCCGGGTCATCCGAGCGCCACCGTGGCGGTCGGGGTTTCGGTGGCGCGCGTCAGTTCCACCCGTGTCAGCATCAACTGTTCGCCGCCGATCACGCGCACCTGCCAGTCGCCGCAGGCCGGACACAGCAGCCGGTTCGCCGGCACGTCGCCGTGCGCGCCGCACTGCGCGCACGCGACCCGGGCCGGCAGGGCGTCGACGTGCAGTTGTGCGAGCGCCGCCACCGTGCCGGCGCGCGCGACCTCGAAGGCGCGCGCGAGCAGGCCCGGCTCGACGCCCGACAGCGTGCCCACCGCCACCGTGACGGCGTGCACGGCCGTTGCCCGCTGCGCGTGCGCGACCCGCTCGACCGCTTCGATCAGGCCCTGGCACACCGCCAGTTCATGCATGGTGCGCCTCCGGCGCGAGCGGGTCGGCGGCGAGCATCTCGTCGTACAACTCCCACGCCGAACGGGCGTGCTCGATCGATATCTTCTGGATCGCGCAGCCGACGTGGATCAGCAGCATGTCGCCGGGCTCGACCGGCTCGTGCTGAAGCAGGAACAGGCTGACCGTGCGCTCGATGCCCTTGGCTTCGCAGCGCGCACTCAGGCCGTCGATCTCCATCACCTGCATCGGTATGGCCAGGCACATCGGTGTTCTTTCGCGGGGCTGCGCATCGGTCGCGCCGTCGAAAACATCATAGGCACGGCGGCCGGTGGCCGCGCATTGAGCCGGCTCAATCCCGAGCGGCCACTGCCTTCGTTATGGTTCGTTCAATCCCCTCGACTCAAGAGGGCATCGAGACGTGGATGCAAGGCGATGACGCGGTGTTGGTGCTCGGTCTGGGCAACCGGCTGCTCGGCGACGATGCGGCCGGGCCGTTGGCGGTCGACGCGCTCGCCGCGGCGGCCGGCGCGCGCTTCGCGCGGTACCGCGACGGCGGCACGATCGGCCTGAGCCTGCTGCCGCAGATCGAGGACGCGGCCGCGTTCATCGCCGTCGACGCGGCGCTGTTCGGCGCGACGCCGGGCACGGTGCGCGTGTTCGAGGGCGCGGCGATGGACGACCAGCTCGGCGGGCGCAAGCGCAGCGCCCACGAGGTCGCGCTGGCCGACCTGATGGCCGCCGCCGCGTTCAACGGCCGGCTGCCGGCGCGGCGCGCGCTGGTTGCGGTCGAGCCGGCGAGCACCGCGCTCGGACTGGCGCTCACGCCGGCCGTCGATGCCGCGCTGCCGCGGCTGTGCACCGCCGTCAACGAACTGCTCGACCGATGGACGAACTGACCGGCGTGCCGGCCACCACACAGGGCGTCGATGCCGGCAACGGCGTCGCCGACGCGGTGCTGCGCGAGGTCGCGCGCCTGCTCCGCGAACTCGCCGGCGACCCGCGCTGCGACGCCGCGATCGACCTGAACAGCCTGCCGTTGGGAGAGGGCGAGCGCGAACGGTTGCGCCGGCGACTCGGCCGCGGCGAGGTCGAGGCGGCCTTCGATCTGGCGGGCCCGACGCGGATCACCGAGACCGCCTACGCCGGCGTCTGGTGGGTGCGCCATGCCGACGTCGACGATCGCCCCGTGCTCGAGCACATCGTCGTCGCGCGCGTGCCGGCACTGCTGCTCGCACACCCCGCCGACATCGAAGTCGCGGCGCGCCGGATCGGCACCGAGCTCGCTGCGGCGACCTGCCAGGAGAAGGTCAATGACTGACGCGAAGATGCTGGGCGACCTGCTGCGCGAACGCGGCGTTTCGCGCCGTTCGTTCCTCAAGTACGCGAGCTACATGAGCTCGCTGATGGCGTTGCCGCCGTCGGCCGCTTTCGCGATGGCCGAGGGCCTGGCCAAGGCGCGTCGCCAGGCGGTGATCTGGTTGTCGTTCCAGGAATGCACCGGCTGCACCGAGTCGCTGACGCGCTCGTTCAACCCGACGCTCGAGGCGCTGATCTTCGACTTCATCTCGCTCGATTACCACCACACGCTGCAGGCGGCCTCGGGCGAGGCGGCCGAGGCCGCGCGCCACCAGTCGATGCACGACAACCAGGGCAAGTATCTCGTGGTGGTCGATGGTTCCGCGCCGACCGCCGACGGCGGCGTCTACTCGGTGATCAACGGGCGCACCAACGTGGCGATGCTGGCCGAGACCGTCGAACACGCGGCGGCGGTGATCGCGGTGGGCACCTGCGCGTCGTACGGCGGCCTGCCCGGCGCCGACCCGAACCCGACCGGCGCCGTGCCGATCTCGACACTGGTGCGCGGCAAGCCGGTCGTCAACATTCCGGGCTGCCCGCCGTTGCCGCAGGCGATGGCCGGAACGCTGACGCACTTCCTCGCGTTCGGCAAGCTGCCCGAACTCGACGCGCTGGGTCGGCCGCGCGCGTTCTTCGGCGAAACCATCCACGACCGCTGCTACCGCCGGCCGTTCTACGAGCGCGGCATGTTCGCCAAGAGCTTCGACGACGAAGGCGCGCGCCAGGGCTGGTGCCTGTACGAGTTGGGCTGCAAGGGCCCGGTCACTTACAACGCCTGCGCGACGCAGAAGTGGAATGGCGGCGTGTCGTTCCCGATCCAGTCGGGCCACGGCTGCATCGGCTGCTCGGAGCCGCATTTCTGGGACCGTGGCGGCCTGTACAAACCGTTGTCGGCGGGCACGACCGATGTGCGCAAGGTGATCGGCATCGCCGCGGCGGCCGGCGTGGCGCTCGGCGCCGGCTCGGCGGCGCTGGCGCGCCAGCGGCGCGCGAAGACCGGCCCCGGCGCGAAACCAGCGGAGGGTTGAACCATGGAACTGCTCGATTTCGCCCGCGGCCCGGCGCTCGCCTTCGCGCTGGCGGTGTTCGTGCTCGGCACGCTGTGGCGGCTGGTCGGCGTGCTGTTGCTGCCACGACTGCCCGACCGTTCGCCGGCGCGCGCCGGTGCGCCCGCGCCCTGGCTGGCCGCGCTGCGCACCATCGTGCGGCGGATGTGGCCGCGCAAGGAGTTCGCGCACGCGACGCTGTTCGCCACGGTCAACAGCTACGTGTTCCACATCGGCCTGGCGATTGTGGTGTTCGGGCTGGCGCCGCACATCCTGTTCATCCGCAACCTCACCGGCATGAACTGGCCTGCGCTGCCGAGCAACCTGGTCTACGGCGTGGGCGTGATCACGCTGGCCGCGCTGGTCGCCGCGCTCGCGCGCCGGCTGAGCCATCCGGTGGTGCGGCTGCTGTCGCACGGCGGCGACTACCTGAGCTGGCTGCTGACGACGCTGCCGGTGCTCACCGGCCTGCTCGCCACCAGCCACCTCGGCGCGCGCTACGAGACGCTGCTGGCGCTGCACATCCTGAGCGTTGCCGCGTTCCTGGTCTGGTTCCCGTTCGGCAAGCTGATGCATGCCGTTCTGTTCGCGTTCTCGCGGGGCGCCACGGGCGTGCGTTTCGGCCACCGGGGGGTCAAGGCATGAACAACGCGACCACCACAGCGCGTGCGCCGTTCGACAAGCAGGGCACCCTGGGCGACGACGCCCGGGTCGACGCCGCCATGCGCAGCTTCGTGCGCGAATTCGGCGTCACGGCATCGCTGCACATGGAGAGCTGCGTGCGCTGCGGCATGTGCGCCGAGGCCTGCCACTTCTACGTGACCACGGGCGACGCGAAGTACACGCCGGTCCACAAGCTCGAACCGTTCCGGCGCGCCTACTTCCGCGAGGCCGGGCCGTTCGCGCCGCTCGTGCGCGCGCTCGGGCTGGTGAACAAGCCCACGCTGGCGATGCTGGAGCAGTGGCAGGAGCTGATCTACGACTCGTGCACGATGTGCGGGCGCTGCACGATGGTCTGCCCGATGGGCATCGACATCGCCGAGCTGGTCAAGGAGGCGCGCCACGGCATGTTCAAGGCCGGGCTGGTGCCCGATCGGCTGGCGCTGATGGACCGCACCGCGCAACAGTGGGGCAGCACCGCGACGCCGGGCGACGACCTGCCCGACATCCTCGCCGAAGCGGCCACCGAACACGGCGTGGCGATCCCGTGCGACCTGGCGGCGGCCGACATCCTCGTCACCGCCGCGCCCGCCGAACTGGGCGAGCACACCAAGGCGCTGGCCGCGGCCGCGAAGATCCTGAACCGCATCGGCGCAAAGTGGACCATGCACCGCGAGGGTTTCGACGCGTCCAACATCGGCTTCAACAACGGCGATCTCGAACTGCAGGAGCGGCTGACACGGGCACTCGTCGACACCGCCGTGAAGATCGGCGCCAAGACCGTGCTGCTGCCCGAATGCGGCCACGCCTACGGTGCCGCGCGCTGGGAAGCGGCGCGCTGGTACGGCCGCGAGCTGCCGGTGCGCATCGTCCACATGACCGAGTACCTCGACGAGCTGATCGCCGAGCGGCGCATCCGCCTCAAGCCCATCGACCAGACCGCGACCTTCCACGACCCGTGCCAGATCGTGCGCCGTGGCGGGCTCGAAGCCGCGGCGCGGCGCGTGCTCGCCGCACTCGGCCTGGAGCTGATCGAGCTGCAGGACCACGGCATCGCCGGCTACTGCTGCGGTGGCGGCGGTGGCGTGGTCTCCAACACCCGCGCCACACCGCTGCGCCACAAGGTGTTCGAGCTGAAGAAGCAGCAGATCGAGGCCACCGGCGCGAAGCGCTTCGTGACGAGTTGCGGCCAGTGCCGCATCACGTTCGAGCAGGGCGCGCAGCACGCGCACTGGGACAAGCCGGTCGAGAGCCTGGTCGAACTCGTCGCCGACCACCTCGCGGACTGAAGGAATCGGAATGAACCAACGCATCGTCGTCGACCCGATCACGCGCATCGAGGGCCATCTGCGCATCGAGGCCGAGACGGCCCCCGACGGCACGATCACCGGCGCCTGGAGTTCGGGCACGATGGTGCGCGGCATCGAGCTGATCCTGAAGGGCCGCGACCCGCGCGAGGCCTGGGCCTTTGCGCAGCGCATCTGCGGCGTGTGCACGCTGGTGCACGGCATCGCCTCGGTGCGCTCGGTCGAGAACGCGCTGGGTTGGACCATCCCGGCCAACGCGCAACTGATCCGCAACCTGATGATCGCCGCGCAGCACGTGCACGACCACGTGATGCACTTCTACCACCTGCATGCGCTCGACTGGGTCGACGTGGTGTCGGCGCTGAAGGCCGATCCGAAGGCCACCTCGGCGCTGGCGCAGTCGATCTCCGGCTACGCGAAGTCGAGCCCCGGCTACTTTGCCGACACCCAAAAGCGCGTCAAGCAGTTCGTCGAGAGCGGCCAGCTCGGCATCTTCGCGGGCGGCTACTGGGGCCACCCGGAATACAAGCTGCCGCCCGAGGCGAACCTGATGGCGGTGGCGCACTACCTCGAGGCGCTCGCCTGGCAGCGCGAGGTCGTCAAGCTGCACGCGATCTTCGGCGGCAAGAACCCGCACCCGAACTTCCTGGTCGGCGGCGCACCGAGCCCGATCAGCGCGGGGCCGGGCAGCAGCGGCGCGGCGGCGACCACCGTCAACATCGTCACGCTCGACGAGGTGCGCGACGTGATCGCGTCGATGCAGTCGTTCGTCGACCAGGTCTACCTGCCCGACACGCTGGCCATCGCCGGGTTCTACAAGGACTGGTTCGCACGCGGCGAGGGCGTGGGCAACTTCCTCACGGTGGGTGACTTCCCGGCCAAGGGCAGCGACGACCCGGCGTCGTGGCTGATCCCGTCGGGGGTGATCGTCGGGCGCGATCTGTCGCATGTCGAGCCGATCGACCTGCGCGACCCGGCGCAGGTGCAGGAGTTCGTGGCGCACTCGTGGTACGACTATGCCGGCGGCAAGCAGCAGGGCCTGCACCCGCACCAGGGCGAGACCCGGCTGCATTACACCGGGCCGCAGCCGCCCTACGAACAGCTCGACGTCGAGGGCGGCTATTCGTGGCTGAAGTCGCCGCGCTGGCGCGGCAAGGCGATGGAGGTCGGGCCGCTCGCGCGGGTGGCGATGCTGTACGCCCACGGCCACGAACCTACCAAGGCGCTGGCCGATCAGGCGCTGCGCACCCTCGAGCTGCCGCTCACGGCGCTGTTCTCGACGCTCGGGCGCACCGCCGCACGCACGATCGAATCGAAGGTGTATGCCGACCAGATGACGGGCTGGCTCGACCAGCTGATCGCCAACATCAAGGCCGGCGACGCGTCGGTGCACAACGCCGCGCTGTGGGAACCCTCGAGCTGGCCGCGCGAGGCCAAGGGCGTCGGTTTCACCGAGGCGCCACGCGGGGCGCTGTGCCACTACGTCGTCATCAAGGACGGGCGGATCGACAACTACCAGGCCGTCGTGCCCAGCACCTGGAACGCCGGCCCGCGCGACGCCGCGCAACAGCCCGGCCCGTACGAAGCGGCGCTGATGGACCGCCACCATCTGCACGACCCGAAGCAGCCGCTCGAGATCCAGCGCACGGTGCACAGTTTCGACCCGTGCATCGCCTGCGCGGTGCACGTGGTCGACCCGCACGGCACCGAGCTGACGCGCATCCAGGTGCGATGAGCCGGCGCCCGCAGCGGCGCCGGTGCGAACCCCGCTGACGAGGGCAAGCCCGACGCCCGGACGGCGCCGCGGCGCGATACCCTCGGGCATGGACCCGACCGGCACGGCATCCCACGGCGGCGACCGCGTCGCCGCGGCCCTCGTCGCCAACGGCGTGCGCGTGATCTTCACGCTGTGCGGTGGCCACATCTCGCCGATCCTGGTGGCCGCGAAGGCGCGCGGCATCCGCGTCGTCGACACGCGCGACGAGGCCACCGCGGTGTTCGCCGCCGACGCGGTGGCGCGGCTGACCGGCACCCCCGGTGTCGCCGCGGTCACCGCCGGGCCGGGCCTGACCAACACGATCACCGCGCTGAAGAACGCGCAGCTGGCGCAGTCGCCGGTGCTGCTGCTGGGCGGCGCCGCACCCACCGCGTTGCAGGGGCGCGGGGCCTTGCAGGACATCGACCAGAGACCGCTGATCGCGCCGCACGTGAAATGGCTGCGGCAGGTGCGCCGCGTGGCGCAGCTCGGCCCCGCGGTCGAGCAGGCGCTGGCGACCGCCCGCGACGGCGTGCCCGGGCCGACGTACGTCGAGTGCGCGGTGGACCTGCTCTACGACGAGGCCGTCGTGCGCGGCTGGTATGCCGATGCGGCAGGCAAGGGCCGGTCATGGGCCGACCGGGCGCTGCGCTGGTACCTGAACCGCCACGCGCAACACCTGTTCGCCGGCAGCCGGCCGGCGTACGTGCCGGCAGCGCGCAACGTGGCCGTGCCCGATCCGAGCGAGCGCAGCGTGGCGCAGGCGGCCGCCGCGTTGGCGACGGCGCAGCGGCCGCTGATCGTGATCGGCAGCCAGGCGATGGTCGATGCCACGCACGCCGGCCGACTGGCCGAAGCGGTCGAGCGCCTCGGCGTTCCGGTGTACCTGTCGGGCATGGCGCGCGGGCTGCTCGGCCGTGAGGCGCGCTTGCAGATGCGCCATGCGCGCCGCCAGGCGCTGCGCGAGTCCGACTGCGTGCTGCTCGCCGGTGTGCCGTGCGATTTCCGGCTCGACTACGGCCGGCACGTGCGCCGCAGCGCGACGTTGATTGCGGCCAACCGCAGCCGCCACGACGCTCGGCTCAACCGCAAGCCGTCGATCGAGGCGATCGGCGACGCCGGGCGGTTCATCACGTCACTCGCCGCGCGCGTGATCGAGCGCGCACGGCGGCCCGAGTGGCTGACGACGCTCGAGCGTCGCGACGCCGAGCGCGAGGCCGAGATCGACGCGCAGGCGCACATCTCCGGCACGCACGTCAACCCGGTCGGGTTCCTGCGCGCGCTGGACAAGGCCGCGGCGGACGATGCGATCTTCGTCGCCGACGGTGGCGATTTCGTCGCGACCGCGTCGTACATCCTGCGCCCGCGCGGGCCGCTCGCGTGGCTCGATCCGGGCGCGTTCGGCACCCTCGGCGTGGGCGCGGGGTTTGCGCTCGGCGCGGCCACCGTGCGGCCCGGCGCCGAGGTGTGGCTGCTGTGGGGCGACGGCGCCTGCGGCTATGGTCTCGCCGAGTTCGACACCTTCGTGCGCCATGGTGTGGCGGTGATCGCGGTGGTCGGCAACGACGCCGGCTGGACGCAGATCGCGCGCGAGCAGGTCAAGATGCTCGGCGACGATGTCGGCACGGTGCTGGCGCGCACCGCTTACCACGAGGTGGCGCGCGGCTTCGGCGCCGAAGGGCTCGAGATCCGCAGCGACGATGAGGTGGCCGCGGTGCTGGCGCGCGCCCGCAGTCTTGCGGCGGCGGGCCGGCCGGTGCTCGTCAACGTCTGGCTCGACAAGACGGCGTTTCGCGAGGGCTCGATCTCGATGTGAGGTCTGGCGGCGCGACTCAGCCCGTGCGGTTCTCGTTCCAGGCGACGAGCTTCAACGCGACCGCGGCGCCGCCGACGATGCCCGCCACCGCGATGAACGAGCCGAGCGCCAGTGTCGACAGGCCCGACAGACCCTGGCCGATCGTGCAGCCGAGCGCGGTCACGCCGCCGAACCCCATCAGCAGCGCGCCGACGAGCTGGTTGCGCAGGTCCGCCAGCGACGCGAAACCCTCCCAGCGGAACTTGCGCGTGGCCACGGCGTAGGCGAACGAGCCGAGCACCACGCCGATCACGCTGGCGATGCCGAAGCTGAGGTGCAGCGACTGGTCGGTCCACAGCATCAGCAACTCCAGGCTGTAGGCCGTCGGGCCGACGAAGCTCAACGATTCGATGGTGTGCGAGTTGGTGGCGAAGTACACGGTCTCGAGTGTGTCGGGGTTTTCGCCGTAACCGACGTGGCCGCTGAGGTACCAGCCGGCGACGATCACCAGCCCGAGCACGACCGCACCGACGATCTGCGCGGCGTTGCCGCGAAAGCGCTTGTCCCTGAACACGAACGCGAGCAGGCCCAGGCCGATGACGGCCGGCACCGCCAGCACCGCCTGCTTGATCGGCATGCCGGTGTAGTGCGC
>JAGWTP010000125.1 GCA_028868895.1 Burkholderiales bacterium | reverse complement strand
GGTGACGCTTTCCAGCGCGGTGGTCAGTCGCGCGGCGAGTCGGGCAGTCTCCTGCTCGGCGCGCTTGCGCTCGGTGATCTCCTGGAACGCACCCTGGATGCGCACGATCCGGCCCTCGGCGTCGCGCTCGGCCTCGCCCATCGTGCGCACCCAGATGCGGCGGCCGCGGGTCGAGATCTTCTCGACCTCGAGGTCGTAGGGCGTGCCTTCGGCGATGCAGCGCTCGACGGCTGCGCGAACGCGGGCCCGGTGCTCCGGGACGAAGTAGTCGATGCCCTGCTCCAGGGTGGGCGAGAAGCCGGCGGGCTCGTCATGGATCGCGGCCACGACGTCGGACCAGATCAGCCGCCGGTCGCGCAGATCGAGCGACCAGCCGCCCAATTGCGCCACGCGAGCGGCCATGCCGAGCAGGACCTGGCGCGCGCGCAGTTCCTGCTCGACACGCTTGCGCTCGGTGATGTCCTGCACCTGCACGATCGTCATCCGCCCCTGCGAAGTCTCGAGCGCGCGCAGTTGCACTTGCGCTGCAAACACGCTGCCGTCGCGTCGCGCGCCCCAGAGGTCCTTCAGGCCGCTGTCCACCGAGCCGTTGAACCCGGAGTCGACGAAGCGTCGGTATGCGGCACTGTAGGCATCGCTGAAGTCGGAGGGGTACAGAACGCTGAACTTGCGCCCGACGATGTCCTGGTGTTCCCAGCCGTACAAGCGGCCACCGGCGCGGCTGCTCATCACGATGGTGTCGCGGCTGTCGATGAGGAACTGCGGATTCGGCGAACCGTCGAACAGATCGCGGAATGTGCGGGCCTGATCCTCGCGCGCGAGCTCGGCACCAATCCGCAACGCCATCAAGGGCAACAGCGTCTGCACCGCCTCGGTGTTGCGCAACGGGTGGCGCGACATGATCGCCAGCACGCCGGTCGGCGCGCCCTCCGCGGTGGTGCCGAGCGGCACCGCGGCATACGACTCGATGCCCATCGTCACCAGCAACGCGTCGCCGGGAAACTGCGCCTGCACCTGTTCGGCGTAGAGGCGCAGCGTGTTGCGCGTGACCGTTGCACACGGCGTGCCGGCGAGTTCGTAGGAGAAGTCCGGTGCGAAGCCGTCATCGGCCCACAGCGCGCGCGTGGTGAAACGGCCCGCCGACGCCGGCAGGGCTTCGCCGATGAACGCGAACTCGACCCCGAGCAGTTCGGCCAGCGTACGCGTCATCTGGCGCAGGAACGCCTCGCCGGCGAGATCGGTATTGAGTGCTTCCAGTGCGACCTGGGTCAGCTTGCGCAGGTGGATGTTCTCGATGATCGCTGGCATGTACTCGATGCGCCCGGCCGCGTCGCGCGCCAGGTTCACGGTCACGCGCACCCACACCGGCTCGCCGCTGCGGTGCAGGTAGCGCTTCTCGAACCGGTACGACGGGACTTCGCCGGACAACAACCGCTGCTTCCAGGCCCGGTCCTCGGCCAGGTCGTCGGGGTGGGTGATGTCGACGATGGTCTTTTGCGCCAGCTCCTGCGCGCTGTAGCCGAGCATCTCGCACAGGTGCGGGTTGCAGCGCAGCAGGTGGCCCTCGGGCGAGGCGTGGGCGATGCCGACGGCGGCGGTTTCGAAGGTGTTGCGGTGCTGGGCCTCGCTCACCCGCACCGCGGCCTCGGCTTCGACGCGCAGGCGGGCGGCGCGTTCGAGCCGCAAGTAGTAGCCGGTGGCCAGTGCCATCGCGGCCAGCAGCAGGGCCACGACCAAGGTCAGGCTGCCGGCGGCTTCCGTGCGCCAGGGCGCCAGCGCCTGCTCCCGGTCGAGCTGGACCGCGATCACCAGTGGGTAGGCCCGCGAAGCCTGGTAGGCGGTCGAGACCACCCTTCCACTGGCCAGGCGCTGCTCGTAGCGCCCGAGCGGGCTCCGCGTCAACCGCGCCTTCAGCGCCGCGGCGCCTTCGAGCGCACCCGGGTGGCGGGCGGCGTCGGTGGACAGCAGCAGCGTGCCGTCGTCGCGCAGCAGATCGACCGTGCCCGCTTCGGCCCCCATCGCATGGCCGTAGTGATCGACGAAGAAGGCGCTGTTGACCGCGGCCAGCATCGTGACCCGGCGGCCGTCGCCGATGACCACCTCGCGTGCGACCGGCACGAACGTGGCCGACTCCGCGCCGGTGGGTTGCCCGGCGCGGCTCGGGTGGCCGTCGGCGAAGTCGCGGCCGATCCAGGGTGCACCGACGCGCAGCGTCGGCGCGCCCTCGCGCAGCGTCTGCGCACCCGCCGGCAGCGTCGGCAGGAAGCCGCCGACCACCACGTTGCGGCCGAGGTTGCCCGGGTTGGAGCTGGCGACGATCGTGCCGTGGGCATCGAGCAGCGCCAGCGAGCGCAGGTAGGGCGCCAGGCGCAGTGCCCGAACGAGCGCCTTCGACGCTCCCTCCGGCGTGACTTGCGCCGGGTCCGAATCGGCGGCGTCGACCAGGGTCAGGTCGATGACGCTAAAGCTCTGGCTCAGGTGGTCTTCGAAGGCGCGCGCGTTCAACGCGGCCGCGTCGAACTGCGCCTCGATTTCCTCCGCACGGTGGTGCAGCTGGAACTGCACGGCGATCCCAACGATGGCCACGGCCAGTGCGGCCATTGCACCGAAGAAGACCCAGCGCCGCAGGATCAGCGGCCGCGGCGTGGTCATGCGCTACCCGAACGCATGGTGCGCCGGTCGAGGTGGTCGCTCTGGTGCAGCATGCCGCTGCAGTCGGCCAGCGGCACGCTGTGCCGAAGCGACGGAAAGGATCGTTGCATGCGATGGCCCCTGGGCTTGGTGATCCTGCACGCGGACTCGACGCTGCCGACGGGGTCGGCCGAGCGAGGTGGTTGGAAAACAGTTCGCTGCGAGTGTGTTGGATCGGCGCGGCCGGAGCGGCCGGTGGAAGGGGGTGAAGAGGGCGCTTCTCTCGCGTTGCCGGCTGGGCGGCCTGAAGAGGCTCGCCTAAACTCGACCGCTTCGATGAACCCCGACGCCCTCACGCTGTGGCGCGCCCCGCGCTGGGGCCTGGCCGTGCTGCTCGCCTGCCTGGGCATGCTCGGGCCGTTCTCGATCGACACCTACCTGCCGGCGTTCACCGGCATCGCCAGCGCGATCGGCGCCACGCCGGTGCAGATGCAGCAGACGCTGTCGGCGTACCTGTTCGGATTCGCGCTGATGAACCTGTTCCACGGCGCGCTGTCCGACAGCTTCGGCCGCCGCCCGGTGGTGCTGTGGGGGCTGGCGGTGTTCACGCTGGCGTCGATCGGTTGCGCGATGTCGCAGCAGATCGGTGCGCTGGTGCTGTTCCGCGCGCTGCAGGGCATGTCGGCCGGCGCGGGCATCGTCGTCTCGCGCGCGGTGATCCGCGACATGTACCCGCCCGCCGACGCGCAGCGCGTGATGTCGCAGGTGACGATCTACTTCGGCGTGGCCCCGGCGGTGGCGCCGATGGTCGGCGGGTTCCTGTTCGTGCATGTGAGCTGGCACGCGATCTTCTGGTTCCTGACCGCGGTCGGCGCGGTGCTGTGGCTGGCCAACTGGCGGCTGCTGCCCGAGACGCTGCACCTGAGCCAGCGCCAGTCGATCCACGCCGGCAACCTGCTGCGCGGCTACTGGGAGATGGGCTCGAACCCGCGCTTCATGATGCTGGCGCTGGCCAGCGGCGTGCCGTTCAACGGCATGTTCCTGTACGTGCTGTCGGCGCCGGTGTTCCTGGGCCAGCACCTGCATCTGGCGCCGCAGCAGTTCTTCTGGTTCTTCCTGCTGACGATCGCCGGCATCATGGGGGGCGCGTGGTTTTCGGGGCGGCTGGCCGGGCGCATCAAGCGGCACCACCAGATCCGCCACGGCTTTCTGATCATGCTGCTGGTGTCGATCTTGAACCTGGCGCTCAACCTGCTGTTCACGCCGCAAGCGTGGTGGGCGCTGCTGCCGCTGGCGATCTACGCGTTCGGCTGGGCGCTGATGGTGCCGGTGGTCACGCTGATGGTGCTCGACCTGATGCCCGAGCGGCGCGGCATGGCCTCGTCGTTCCAGGCCTGCATCGGCAGCCTCGCCAACGGCGTGGTCGCCGGCGTGATCGCGCCGCTGGTGATGCACTCGACGGTGGCGCTCGCGATCGCCTCGACGCTGATGATGGGCGTGGGCGTGGTCGCCTGGATCTGGGTCAAGCCGCGCGTGACCTGAGCGACGGCGGCGCGCCGGGTGCTCACCAGAAACGAGACCGATGCCGATACCGAAACCCGTTCGCCCTTCGACAGGCTCGGGGCGCACGGGTTGCTCCGCGAACGCCGGGTCCCGACAGCGGCTCGGGATGCTCTCAAGTCGGGTGGCGCCGCGCCGATATGAACGCCAGACGCCTTGCCACCGCGTCGGAGACCGCCGATGCCTGCCTTGCCACCCCTCCCACGCGGCCGCGCCAGCGTGCTTGCGCTCGCGCTGCTGTGCGGCCTGGCCGGCGGCGTGGTCCGCGCCGGCGAGGCCGCCTCGGCCACGGGGACGGCCGCTGCATCGGCCACGGTACCCGCCACCGCGCCGGCCAAGGCAACGAAGGCCGAGGCATCGCCGGAATCACCAATCGGCGCCCGTGTGGCGCCAGACCCGATGGAGCGGCTGCGTGCGCGGCTGGCACAACGGCTCGGCGCGATGTCGGCACCTGACCCGGCGCACCCGGACGAGTTGCGGATCGTGTCGCGGGCACACCCGTCGATGGCGGTGGAACCCGCGTCGGCTGCGGCTGCGGCTGCGGCATTGGCGCCGGCGTCGGCGTCGGCGTCGGCGTCGGCGTCGGCTGCCCCCGCGCAGGTGGTGCGCGCGATGCATCCGGTGCGGCGCCGGCCGGCGTCGGCGGCCGTCGCGCACGCCGCCCCGCCAGCCCCGGCATGGGACTACGCCGGACCCGGCGGCCCCGACGCCTGGGGCCGGTTGAAGCCGGAGTTCGCGACCTGCGCGAGCGGCACGCGCCAGAGCCCGATCGACATCCGCGACGGCATCAAGGTCGAGCTCGCGCCGATCCGCTTCGACTACCAACCCGGCGCCTTCGACGTCATCGACGACGGCCACACGGTGCAGGTCAACGTCGCCCCGGGCAGCGCGATCGAGGTGCTGGGCCGGCGCTACGCGCTGGTGCAGTTCCACTTCCACCGGCCGGCGGAGGAGCGCATCGACGGCAAGCCGTTCGACATGGTCGTGCACCTGGTGCATCGCGACAGCGAAGGCCGCATCGCGATCGTGGCGGTGCTGCTCGAGCGCGGCAGCGCACTCAAGGTCGTGCAGAACGTCTGGAACAACCTGCCGCTCGAACAGCGCGTGGCGCTCGCGGCGCCCGGCATGCTGAACCCGAACGAGCTGCTGCCCACCGAGCGCAGCTACTACACCTACATGGGCTCGCGCACCACGCCGCCGTGTACCGAGGGCGTGCTGTGGATGGTGATGAAGACCCCGGTGCCGATCTCGGCCGAGCAGATCGCCGTGTTTGCGCACCTGTACCCGATGAACGCGCGGCCGATCCAGCCGGCCCGCGGGCGGCTGATCAAGGAGTCGAACTGACGCGGGACTCGGCGTTACGCCTGCGAGGGCGAGAGTCGGATTGCCACACGCGTTCTTGCCCCTCGCCCCTTCGGGGAGAGGGTTGGGGTGAGGGGTTTTGCCGGGCATGGCGCCGCTTCGCGGGCCCTCACTTGCAGTGCGCATTCGGGCTTGCAGGCCCGAATCGCTCGCTGGCTCGCCGCATGCGGCTCGAAAGCCCCATCTCGCCCCCGACCCTCTCCCAGAGGGAGAGGGAGTCCATTCGAGAACCGCTCCGCCGCCGACACCGGGCGCTAGACTGCGCGCTGCCCTAGCCACCGGAGCGCTTCATGACCCTGTTCATCGTCGGCCTCGTGCTGTTCCTCGGAATCCATTCGGTGGGCATCGTCGCGCCGGCCTGGCGCGACGCGCAGGTCGCGCGGCGCGGCGAAGCCGCCTGGAAGGGCCTGTATTCAGTGGCGTCGG
This sequence comes from Burkholderiales bacterium, assembly GCA_028868895.1. GTDB lineage: Bacteria > Pseudomonadota > Gammaproteobacteria > Burkholderiales > Burkholderiaceae_C > LMDS01. The sequence goes on along the minus strand of JAGWTP010000125.1, from coordinate 3,894 downwards.
TGCTCGGCTTCGTGCTGCTGGTGGTCGGCTACGGGTGGGCGCGGCAGACCTCGCCGGTGCTCTATGCGCCGCCAGTGGCGCTGCGCCACTTCACGTTGCTGCTGATGGTGCCGGTGTTCCCGCTGCTGCTCGCAGCCTACCTGCCGGGGCGCATCCAGAGCACGGTCAAGCACCCGATGCTCGCGGCGGTGAAGCTGTGGGCGCTGGCGCACCTGCTGGCCAACGGAACGCTCGTCGATGTGGTCCTGTTCGGCGCGTTCCTGGCCTGGGCGGTGCTCGATCGCATCGCCATCAAGCGCCGCGCGCAGCCGCGCGTCGTGCCCGGCGCGCCGCGGTCGGCGGCCAACGACGTGATCGCGCTGGTCGGCGGGCTGGCGCTGTACGGCGCGTTCGTGATGTGGGTGCACCTGTGGCTGATCGGGGTGTCGCCGCTGGCGCCGCGGTAGCGGCGCACCCGGCGTCCGACCTGTCCTACAGGCGATTCGCGCCGCGCCCGACAGACCCCGCGCGAGTGCGGCGGCACAGTGGCGTCACCGATCGGCCAGGCGACTCCTCGTGAGGGTCGAAGTCGATCGAGTGCCAGCAACTCCGTCACCACTTCGTGCAAAGGAATCACCATGAACAAGGATCAAGTCAAGGGCCGCGTCGAGCAGGTCAAGGGCGCCGTCAAGGAAGCCACCGGCAAGGCGGTGGGCAACAAGAACCTCGAAGCCGAGGGCAAGATCGACAAGGCCACCGGCAAGGTGCAGGCGGCTTTTGGTGACCTGAAGAAAGACGTGCACGACGCCGTCAAGAAGCCCTGACGTTCATCAGGACCACTGCGACCTGACGCGCGTCGCCAGGTCGATCGGCGCCGTGGCGGCGTGCGAATCGCCGGCCGCCATGCGGGGCGGCGGTGCGCACCGCGGCTCGAACAGGCCCGCCAGCGCCGGTGGGATGAAGCGGGTCAGCGCGCCGTACAGGTGCCGGTCGCCGAACTCGGCCTGTTGCGTCACGTAGAAGCGCTGTGGCACCAGCAGGTGCAGGTGCTGGCGCGCACGCGTCATCGCCACGTAGAGCAGGCGGCGCTCCTCGTCGATCTCGGCCGCATGGCCGGTGGCCAGGTCGGACGGGATGCAACCGTCGACGACGTTGAGCACGTACACCGCGCGCCACTCCTGGCCCTTGGCGGAGTGGATCGTCGACAGGATCAGGTAGTCCTCGTCGCGCAGCGGCGGCCCCGACTCGTCGCTGGTGGCCTCGGGCGGGTCGAGCGTGAGCTCGGTCAGGAACACCTCGCGCGACGCGTACGACGCCGCGATGCGCGCCAGTTGCGCCAGGTCGCCCTCGCGCACCCGAGCGTCGTCGTGCAGGCGGCGCAGGTGCGGCAGGTACCACGCGTGGACCTGCTCCAGGTCCGCGGGCCAGCATGAGGTGCCGGCCTGCAGGGCACCGAACAGCGTCACCAGCGCCGGCCACTCGGCCGCCGCGGCCGGCGGCGGTTGGTAGGCGTGCAGCGCGCGCACCGGATCGGCGGCAGCGCCCATCGCGTCGGCCAGGCGCTTCGCGCTCGCGGTGCCGATGCCCGGTACCAGTTGCGCGACACGCAGGGCGGCCATCCGGCTGCGCGGGTTCTGGGCCCAGCGCAGCACCGAGAGCACGTCTTTCACGTGCGAGGCCTCGAGGAACTTCAGGCCGCCGAACTTGACGAACGGGATGTTGCGGCGCGTGAGTTCGAGTTCCAGCGCGGCGCTGTGGTGTGCGGTGCGGAACAGCACCGCCTGGCTCTTCAGCGCGATGCCGTGCTCCCGGTGGCGCAGCACCTGGTCGGCGACCCAGTCGGCCTGTGCCGATTCGTCGTGCACCGTCACCAGCGACGGCTTCTCGGCCGAGGCGGCGTCGCTCCAGAGCTGCTTGGTGAAACGCTGCGCGGCCAGCGCGATCACGCCGTTCGAGGCGTCGAGGATCGGCTGCGTGGAGCGGTAGTTGCGCTCCAGCGCGACGACCCGCGCCGGCGGCGTGAAGCGGTCGGGGAAGTCCAGGATGTTGCGCACCTCGGCGGCGCGAAACGCGTAGATCGACTGCGCGTCGTCGCCGACCACCGTGAGGCCGCGGCCGTCGGGCTTGAGCGCGAGCAGGATCGCGGCCTGCAGCCGGTTGGTGTCCTGGTACTCGTCGACGAGCACGTGGTCGAAGCGCGCCGCCACGTGGTGTGCCAGCGCCGCGTCTTCGAGCATCTGCGACCAGTACAGCAGCAGGTCGTCGTAGTCGAGCACGCACTGATTCTGCTTCTCGGCCACATAGGCGCGAAACAGCCGCTTGAGCTCGTCTTCCCAGGCCGCGCACCACGGGTAGACGCCGCGCAGCACCTCGGCCAGCGGCTCGCGACTGTTGACCACGCGCGAGTAGATCGCCAGGCAGGTGCCCTTGAGCGGGAAGCGCTGTTTCGTGCCGGCCAGCTGCAGCTCGTGGCGCACCAGGCCCATCAGGTCTTCGGAGTCGCCGCGGTCCTGGATCGTGAAGTTCTCGGCCAACCCGATCTGCGCCGCGTACTCGCGCAACAGCCGCGCACCGATGCCGTGAAAGGTGCCGGCCCAGTACAGCCTCGGTGCGCGCTGCGTCGCCGTGTAGCCCAGCGCCTGGTGCAGCAGGTGGCCGACGCGGCGCTCCATCTCGTGCGCGGCGCGGCGCGAGAACGTCAGCAGCAGGAGGCGCTGCGGGTCGGCGCCGGCGAGCACGAGCCTGGCCACGCGCGCGGCCAGCGTCAGCGTCTTGCCCGAGCCGGCGCCGGCGATCACCAGCATCGGACCGGGCAGCGCGGGCGGCCCGCCGCCCGACATGCGCTCCAGCCCGTGCTCGACCGCACTGCGCTGCTGCGCGTTCAATGCGCCGAACGGGTCGGCGTGGACGTCGTGACGGGGTTCGGCGCGAGAATCGGCGCACGCATCGGCAGGCATGCCGATACTGTAGTTGCATCCAGCCCGCCAATGCGCCTTGCGGTGCATCTGATCGCTTGTCCCGGAGGTACCCAGCCCATGCCCGTACTCGTCGGCACTGCGTCGTGGACCGACAAGACCCTGCTCGATTGCGGTCGCTTCTACCCGGCCAGCGCCACCACGGCCGAGGCACGGCTGCGCTTCTACGCGTCGCAGTTTCCGCTGGTCGAGGTCGATTCGAGCTACTACGCGATGCCCGCCCCGAACACCGCGCAGCTGTGGGCCGAGCGCACGCCGAACGGCTTCGTGATGAACGTGAAGGCGTTCCGGCTCTTCACCGGCCACCAGACCTCGCCCGCCGTGCTGCACAAGGACATCCGCGCCGCGCTGCCACCGAGCACGAAGGCGAATCTGTACTACAAGGACGTGCCGGGCGAGATCCGCGACGAGCTCTGGCGCCGCTTCATCGAGGCGCTGGCACCGCTGCGCGCGGCGAACCGGCTCGGCCTGGTGCACTTCCAGTTCCCGCCCTGGCTGGTGTGCAACGCCGCCGGCCACGCGCACGTGCGACATTGCGTCGAACGCATGGCCGGCCACGCGCTGAGTGTCGAGTTTCGCCACAAGAGCTGGTTCGAGGGCGCGCACGCGGCGTCCACGCTGGCCTTCGAGCGCGAACTCGGCGTGGCCCACACCGTGGTCGATGGCCCGCAGGGTTTCGTCAACAGCGTGCCCGCGCTGTGGGAGGCCACCCACCCGGCGTTCGCGCTGCTGCGCCTGCACGGCCGCAACACCGAGACCTGGAACGTGAAGGGCGCGAGCGCCGCCTCGGACCGGTTCAACTACGACTACAGCCAGGCCGAGCTGGCCGACATCGCCGCCAAGGTGGCGCGGCTGGCGCTGCAGGCGGCCTCGACCCACGTGGTCTTCAACAACAACATGGAAGATCAGGGCCAGCGCAACGCGGCGCTGCTGATGCGCC
>JAGWTP010000124.1 GCA_028868895.1 Burkholderiales bacterium | reverse complement strand
ATACATCGGCCGATCCCCCGAGGGGAGTAAGTGGCGCGGCTCCGAGCCGGCCTGCGCCGGCTTGGACGCCACGAACGCCGGCGGCGTCTCGCGGCCGGCGCGGGCCGGCTTGGGAGCGGCCCGGCGCTCGGCCCGCAGCGCGGGGGTTGACTCAGGGTGTCTCATGCCGTCACCTGCGCGCTCGCCGGCCGGCGCAGCGGAAAGAAGCAGCGCGCCTGGGCGTCGCCGTCGTCACCCGCCAGCTTCGGCCGCTCGAGCCGACACCGTTGCTGTGCGTACGCGCAGCGCGGCGCCAGCAGGCAACCCGCCGGCCGGTCGAAGGCGCCGGGCACCACGCCGGCCATCGAGCGCAGCCGCCGCGCGCCGGTGTTGTGCTCGGGCAGCGCCGCCAGCAGCGCCTCGGTGTACGGGTGGCGCGGCGTCTGGAAGAGTTGCGGCACGGGCGCGGTCTCGACCACTTGGCCGGCGTACATCACCAGCGCCCGCTGCGCGACTTCGGCGACCACGCCGAGGTCGTGGGTGATCAGCACCAGCGCCATGCCGGCGCCGCGCTGCAGCCGCAGCAGCAGCGCCAGCATTTGCGCCTGGATCGTCACGTCGAGCGCGGTGGTGGGCTCGTCGGCGATCAGCAGGCGCGGGTTGCAGGCGATCGCCATCGCCACCATCACGCGCTGGCACATGCCGCCGCTGAGCTGGTGCGGGTAGGCGTCCAGGCGCCGCTCGGCGTCGGGGATCTCGACGTCGCGCAGCAACTGCAAGGCCCGTGCACGCAGGGCCTTGCGCGAGCCGCCTTCGTGGATGCGCAGCGTCTCCATCAACTGGAACGCGACCGTGAAGCACGGGTTCAGGCTCGCCGCCGGGTCCTGGAAGATCATCGCGATGTCGCGACCGAGCAGGCCGCGGCGCTCGCGGGGGCGCATCGTCAGCAGGTCGCGGCCGTCGAACGCCAGGCGCGACGCGGCGACGCGGCCGGGCTCGTCGATCAGGCCCATCAGCGCCAGCGCGGTCACGCTCTTGCCCGAGCCCGACTCGCCGACGATGCCGACGATCTCGCCGGCCTCGAGCGTCAGGCTCACGCCATCGACCGCGCGCAGCGGCGCGGCCACCGGGCCGAACTCGACGCACAGGTTCTCGACTTCGAGCAGCGCCATCGTCGTCCTATCGCTTGAGCCGCGGGTCGAGCGCGTCGCGCAGGCCGTCGCCCATCAGGTTGAAGGCGAGCACCGAGACCAGGATCGCCAGCCCCGGCAGCGTCACGACCCACCACGCGCTCTGGATGAACTCGAGCGCGCTGGCGAGCATCGAGCCCCATTCAGGGGTGGGCGGCTGCGCGCCCAGGCCGAGAAAACCCAGCGCCGCGGCGTCGAGAATCGCGCTCGAAAAACCCAGCGTCGCCTGCACGATCAGCGGCGCCGCGCAGTTGGGAAGCACGGTGTCGAACATCAGCCGCGCGGTGCTCGCGCCGGCGATGCGCGAGGCCTGCACGTAGTCCTTGGCGAGCTCGCCGATCACCGCGGCGCGCGTCAGGCGCACGAAGTGCGGCAGCATCACGATCGCGATCGCGTCCATCGCGTTCATCAGCCCCGGCCCGAGGATCGCGACCACCGCCACCGCCAGCAGCAGGCTGGGCAGCGCCAGCATGATGTCCATCAGCCGCATGATCGTGAACTCGACGCCGCCGCGAAAGAAGCCCGCGAGCAGCCCGAGCAGCACCCCGCCGGTCAGCGACAACCCCACCGACACCAGGCCGATCAGCAGCGACAGTCGCGAGCCGTGGATCAGCCGCGACAGCAGGTCGCGCCCGACCGGGTCGGTGCCGAGCAGGAACACATGGCCGCCGACGGCTTGCAGCGACGGCGGCTGCAGCACCGCATCGGTGTACTGCTCGGTCGGCGAATACGGCGCGATCACGTTGGCCAACGTCGCCACCAGCACCAGCGTGACGACCACCGCCAGGCCGACGAGCGCGCCGCGGTTGCGGCGGAAGTCGCGCCACAGCTCGCGCCACGGCGAGGGCGGCGCCTGCTCCTGGAGGGCGAGTTCCGGCGCTGCGCTCATCGGGCGCCCTCGGTGCTTGGCACGGCGGTGAATCCGCCGCTCGAGCGGCCGGGCGGGCTCATGTGTGCCGGATCCGCGGGTTGATCACGCCGTACAGCAGGTCGACGATCAGGTTCACGCCGATGATCACGCTGGCCGACATCAGCAGGCCGCCTTGCACCGACGGGTAGTCGCGCCGCCCGATCGCCTCGACCAGCCACTTGCCGATGCCGGGCCACGAGAAGATGGTCTCGGTCAGGATCGCGCCGGCCAGCAGCGTGCCCACCTGCAGCCCGATGGTGGTCACGACCGGGATCAGCGCGTTGCGCAGCGCGTGGATGCCGACCACCCGCAGCGTCGACGCGCCCTTGGCGCGCGCGGTGCGCACGTAGTCCTCGCGCAGCACCTCGAGCATGCTGGAGCGGGTCATGCGCGCGATCACCGCCAGCGGGATCGTGCCGAGTGCGATCGACGGCAGCACCAGGTGCGAGCAGGCGCTGATGAACGCGCCCTTGTCGGGCGCGAGCAGCGAGTCGATCAGCATGAAGCCGGTGACGGTCGGGATGTCGAACTCGATCGCGATGCGCCCCGACACCGGCGTCCAGCCCAGCCCGACCGAGAAGGTCAGGATCAGCAGCAGCCCCCACCAGAAGATCGGCATCGAAAAGCCGGTCAGCGACGCGCCCATTACCGAGTAGTCCCAGACCGTGTTGCGCTTGACTGCCGCGAGGATGCCGGCGGGCAACCCGATCGTCAGCGCCAGCAGCATCGCGCACAACGACAACTCGATGGTGGCCGGGAAACGCGTCATGAACTCGCGGAACACCGATTCGTGGGTCACGGTCGAGCGGCCCAGGTCGCCGTGCAGCGCGCGCCAGACGTACTCCCCGTATTGCACCGGCAGCGGCCGGTCCAGGCCGAACTGGTGCACCAGGCGCTGGTAGCGCGCCGGGTCCATGCCGCGCTCGCCCGACAGCGCCTCGACCGGGCCGCCGGGCAGCAGCCGGATCAGCGAGAACACCAGCAGCGTGATGCCGATGAAGGTCGGCAGCACCAGGCCGAGCCGCTTGAGGGTGAAAGTGAACATCGAGTGTGAGCGTGTGTGCGCGTGTGCGTGTGCGTGCACGAGTGCTTGCAGTGGGCCCTCACCCCAACCCTCTCCCGCGCGTGGGAGAGGGAGCCGTTCAAGCTCTCTCGCGTGAGCGTGAGGTTCGAGGTGAGGCCGGGGTGAAGGAGGCCGTCACTTGCCGGCCAGATCGACCTGGTCGAAGTAGTGGTGGCCGGTGGCGTCCATCGTGTAGCCGAGCACCTCCTTGCGCACCGGGTCGAAGCGCACCGAGTGGGCGATCGTGATCCACGGCGCCTGCGCCTTCACGATGACCTGGGCCTTTTCGTAGAGCGCCGCGCGCTCGGCCTGGTGGGTGACGCGGGTGGCCTTTTGCACCAGCGCGTCGAAGTCCTTGTCACACCAGCGCGCCACGTTGCCGCCGCCCTTGACCGCCGCGCAGCCCAGCAGCGGCACGAAGAAGTTGTCGGGGTCGCCGTTGTCGCCGGACCAGCCGAACATCATCGACTGCTGCTCGCCGGCCTTGCTGCGCTTGAGGTACTCGCCCCACTCGTAGGTGACGAGCTTGGTCTTGACGCCGACCTTCTCCCAGTCGGCCTGGATCAGCTCGGCCATGCGCTTGCCGTCCGGGTTGTACGGGCGCGTGACCGGCAGGTACCAGAGCTCCACCTGCGTCCCGTTGGCGTAGCCGGCCTGGGCCAGCAGCGCCTTCGCCTTGGCCGGGTCGTAGGGGTAGTCCTGCACCTTGTCGTTGTACGACCACAGCGTCGGCGGGATCGGGTTCTTCGCGACCTGGCCGGCGCCCTGGAACACGACGTCGAGGATCGCCTGCTTGTTGACGGCCAGGTTCAGCGCCTGGCGCACGAGCAGGTTGTCGAACGGCTTCTTCTCGACGTTGAAGGCGATGTAGCCCACGTTCAGGCCGTTCTGTTGCACCAGGCGGATGTTCGGGTCCTTCTTCATCAGCGCCACGTCGGCCGGCTTCGGGAACGCCATCACCTGGCACTCGTTGGTCTTGAGCTTGGCGTAGCGCACCGAGGCGTCGGTGGTGATCGCGAACACCAGGTGGTCGATCTTCGGCCGGCCGCCCCAGTAGGCGTCGAAGGCCTTGTAGCGGATCACCGCGTCCTTCTGGTACGAGACGAACTCGAACGGGCCGGTGCCGATCGGCTCGCGGTCGATCACGCCGGGCGTGCCGGCGGCCTTCATCTTGTCGGCGTACTCGGCCGACAGGATCGACGCGAAGTCCATCGCCATGTCGGCAAGGAACGGCGCCTCGGGCCGCTTGAGCACGAAGCGCACGGTCAGCGGGTCGAGCTTCTCGACGTGGTCGACGATGTCCTTCATGCCCATGTCGTCGAAGTACGCGTAGGTCGTGCCCGGCGTGGTCTGCGCCATCGGGGACTTGGGATCGGCCATGCGGTTGTACGAGAACAGCACGTCGTCGGCGTCGAAGTCGCGCGTCGGCGTGAACTTGGCGTTGCGGTGGAACTTCACGCCCTTGCGCAGCTTGAACGTGTAGACCAGGCCGTCGGGCGAGACGCTCCAGCTTTGTGCCAGCCCCGGAACCACGCGGGTCGTGCCGGGCGCGAACTCGACCAGCCGGTTGAACATCGGCACCGAGACCGCGTCGAAGGTGGTGCCGGTCGAGTAGTACTGCGGGTTGAATCCTTCGGGGCTGCCCTCGGAGCAGTACACGAGCGTCTTGGCCGCGTGCGCGGCGCCGGTGCCGCCGAGCAGCGCAACGGCGGTGAGCATGGAGACGGTGAAGCCGCGAAGTTTCATGGGTGGTTCCAGAACGATGGACAGGGGTCGCTCCTTGTGGGAGCGGGGCGAATCATAGTCGCTGCCCATGGCACATTTCGGGCCGGTTCACCCGAGCGCATCGGCGTCGCCATGGGCTCAGTGCAGCCGGCTCAGCACCGCGAGCCACAGCGGCGCGATCACCACGAACGCCAGTGTCGAGAACACCGTGGCGGTCGTCGTCTCGGCTTCGAGCGTGTGGTAGCGCTGCGCGAAGATCAGCGCGTTGCTGCCGATCGGCAGCGCCGCGAGCATCACGATCACCGCCAGCGGCAGGCCGGCCAGGCCGAAGCCCCAGTGCGCCACCGCCAGCACCAGCGCCGGCAGCACCAGCATCTTCAGCGCCGTCAACCCCACCGCGGCGTGCGCGGCGCCGCGCACGCCGTAGTGGGCGAGCGACAGGCCGATCAGCACCAGGCACAGCGGCACCACCGCCTGGCCGAGCGTGCGCAGGATCTCGTCGGCCATCGCCGGCACCGGCAGGCCGAGCGCGTTCCACGCCAGGCCGATCAGCACCGGCAGCACGACCGGGTGGATGACGGTGTGGCGCGCGGTGGCGAGCAGCGTGCGCGCCAGGTGGGTGGGGGCGCGGCCGAGCCGGCGTTCGGCGCGCGCCAGGTCGAGTTCGACCAGCGCGGTGGTCAGCGTCAGCAGCACCAGCGCGTGCAGGCTGACCACGGCGAGGTGGATCGCCAGCCCGGCTTCGCCGAACAGCGCGGCCGCCATCGGAATGCCGATCTGCACCGTGTTGCCGAACACCGCCGAGATCGCCCGCACCGCCGGCGCGGCGACCGGCCGCGCCGGGTCGCCCGCACCGCGGTGCTGGGCCGCGTAGACCGCCAGCAGCATCGCCACCATCGGCACGAACACCGCCACCAGCGTGCCCCAGGGCATGGTCCGGAAGTCGATGCGTGCGGTGGTGCGAAACAGCAGCGCCGGCACGAAGATGTAGTACGCCGCGTTCGCCAGCGTGCGCGCCGGGTCGGCCGGGCTGCCGGGCGAGTGCAGCCACTTCAGCCTGCCGACGATCCAGCCGATCGCGACGATGACGAAGATGGCGAGCAGCTTGAACAGGACCAGGGCCGACATGCGCCGCAGTATCCGCGAAGGCCTCGCGGGCCGCGGCGTGGCTCACGGCGCCCTCAGTCCGGGTGGTGCGGGTTGACAGCGTGCGGGCGGCGGACCAAGCTGCGCCCACACGGCCGCGGCCGCCTGCGGGACATCGGGGCGGGTTCTCCCGCCGCGACAACAGGCGCCAGCACTCACCATCCAGACCGAGGGTCCGATCGATGTCCCTGCCCCAGCTGCTGGCCGACTACGGCTACCTCGCGGTGTTCGTCGGCAGCTTTCTCGAAGGCGAGACCATCCTCGTGCTGGCCGGCTTCGCGGCGCATCAGGGCTACCTGGCCTGGCCCTGGGTGGTGGCGCTGGCGTTCTGCGGCGGCACGCTCGGCGACCAGGTGTTCTTCATCGTCGGCCGCCGCCACGGCGCGGCCTTGCTGCGGCGCGTGCCGCACCTGGCGCGCGGCGCGCCCCGGATCAACCGCTTGCTGCTGCGCCACCACGCGATCCTGATCATCGGCGTGCGTTTCATGTACGGGCTGCGCATCGTCGGCCCGGTCGTGATCGGCATGAGCGACGTGCCGGCGATCCGCTTCCTGGTCTTCAACCTGATCGGCGCGGCGATCTGGGCGGTCTTGATCGCCGGCATCGGCTACCAGTTCGGCGAGTCGCTGCAGTGGCTGCTCGCCGACGCCGCGGGCTACGAGGCGGCCGGGGTGGTGCTGATCCTCGCGGTCGCGGTGCTGATCGGCGTGCTGCACCGCTGGCGCACCAACGGCTGACCCGCCGCAGCGCCGCACGCGCCGGGTGCCGCACGCGCCCGGTGCTGCGAGCCGCTCAGGCCAGTTCGGCCCGTCGCGGCATGTCGGCGCCGCGGCGCGAGCAGGTGATCGCCGCGGCACGGGCGGCGAACCCGAGCGCCGCGTGCAGCGCGTCGTGGCCCAGCGCCGCGAGCGCGGGCGCCGTCAGCGCGCCGTGCTCGGCCAGCCAGGTCAGCAGCGCGGCCTGGAAGGTGTCGCCGGCACCGACCGTATCGACCACCGTCACCGGCACCGGCGGCACGGTCGCACTCGCGCGCGCGGTCCAGCCGACCGCGCCCAGCGCGCCGCGCGTGATCACCACCGCACGCGCGCCGCGGGCCAGCGCGCCGGCCGCGAAGGCGTCGAGTGCGGTGCCGGGCAACAGCAGTTCGAGGTCTTCTTCGCTGACCTTGAGCAGGTCGGTGCGCGGCAACATCCATTCGAGCTGATCGCGCCAGCGCTGCAGATCGGGCTCGACGTTCAGCCGGATGTTCGGGTCGTAGGCGACCAGCGCGCGGGCCTGCGGCGTCGGCGCCCGTTCGCGCGCGTGTTCGCGTTCCACCAGCGCACGCAGTGTCGACGCGATCGGCTCGACCACCGTGGCGTACGAACCGACGTTCACCACCGTGACGTGCTGCGGCACGCGCGCCAGGTCGGCGGGCTGCAGCAGCCGGTCGGCGCAGCCTTCGCCGTAAAACGCATACGACGGCACGCCGTGCGCGTCCAGGCCGACCAGGCTGAGCGTGGTCGGTGCGCCCACGCGCGCCACCGCATTCGTGTCGACGCCCTCGGCGTTGAGCGCGCGCATCAGGCGCTCGCCGGCGAAGCCGGTCGAGATCGCGCTGAAGAACGCGGCCGGCTGGCCGAGCCGGGCCAGCCCCACCGCCACGTTGAGCGGCGAGCCGCCGACCACCGCATCGAACGTCAGCCCGGTGCGGGTTTCACCGGCCGCGAACACATCGAGCAACGCCTCCCCGCAGACCATCAGCATGTCGCCATCTCCTGTCGAAAGTTCGCCGGCGCGCGCTGCGTCTCGGCGAGAACCCGAGACGCCACTTTGTGGCCCGGCACTTTACCGAACCATCGGGGTTTTCCATTAATCAATCAACTTGATTTATTAACTTCGGGCATCGAGAATTGTCCTACCCCGACACGGTGTCGGGGCCCCTGCCGGCAGCCCCGCCGCACCCCGAAAACCGGAGACCCCCCATGACCTTCTCGCTCAAGCCCTCCCTTCCCGGCCGCGCCCAGATGGCGCACCACGCCCTGGCGCGCTGCGCGCTCGGCGCCATCGCACTGGCCGTTGCCGGCGGCGCGGTCGCGGCCGGCGAGCCGGTGATCGGCCTGATCACCAAGACCGAAACCAACCCGTTCTTCGTGAAGATGAAGGAGGGCGCGCAGGCCGAAGCTACCGCCAAGGGCGCCAAATTGCTGAGCGCGGCGGGCAAGGCCGATGGCGACAACGCCGGCCAGGTCACGGCGATCGAGAACATGATGGCGGCCGGCGCCAAGACCATCCTGATCACGCCGAACGACTCGAAGGCAATCGTGCCGTCGATCAAGAAGGCGCAGGAAAAGGGCGTGATGTTCATCGCCCTGGACAGCCCCACCGACCCGATGGACGCGACCGACGCGCTCTTTGCCACCGACAACTACAAGGCCGGCGTGCTGATCGGCGAATACGCCAGGAAGGCGATGGCCGGCAAGCCCGCGAAGATCGCCACGCTCGACCTGTTCCCGGGCCACCCGGTGGGTGCGCAGCGCCACAACGGCTTCATGAAGGGTTTCGGGTTGCCGGCGGCCGACGCGAAGAGCAACGAACTCTCCAAGAGCCCCGAGATCGTCTGCATGGCCGACAGCTACGGCGACCAGGCCAAGGGCCAGACGGCGATGGAAAACTGCCTGCAGAAGAACCCCGACATCAACCTCGTCTACACCATCAACGAGCCGGCCGCGGCCGGTGCGCACCAGGCGCTGAAGGCGGCGGGCAAGGACAAGGGCGTGCTGATCGTCTCCGTCGACGGCGGCTGCGCCGGCGTGAAGAACGTCAAGGCCGGCATCATCGCCGCGACGTCGCAGCAGTACCCGTTGAAGATGGCCGCGATGGGGGTGGACGCCGGCGTCGCGTACGCCAAGACCGGCAAGAAAGCGCATGGCTACACCGACACCGGCGTGACGCTCATCACCGACAAGCCGATGGCCGGCGTGCCCAGCAAGGACACGACGGTCGGCATGGACCTGTGCTGGGGCAACAAGTAAGGCGCCCTGCAACCACTCGGCCCGGCGCTCTCCTGCACTCGCGAGCAGGGCAGCGGGCGCCGTCTGCACCCGCCCCGGCGCACACGGCGCCGGCCGGGCGAGCGCCACCGCAGTCCCACCCCTCGGAGACCCCATGACTTCGACCAAGACTTCCCGGCTCCCGCCCGTGGCCACGCTGGGCCCGCTGATCGCGCTGGTGCTGGCGTCGGCGTTCTTCACGTCCCAGACCGACCGCTTCCTGTCGGTGCAGAACTTCGCGCTGATCCTGCAGCAGGTGATGGTGGTGGGCACGATCGCGATCGGCCAGACGCTCGTGATCCTGACCGCCGGCATCGACCTCTCGTGCGGCATGGTGATGGCGCTGGGCGGCATCGTGATGACCAAGCTGGCGGTGAACAGCGGCATGAACGCGTACCTGGCGATCCTGGTCGGGCTGCTCGTTTGCATGGCCTTCGGCGCCCTCAACGGGCTGCTCGTCACGCGCATCAAGCTGCCGCCGTTCATCGTCACGCTGGGCACGCTGAACATCGCGTTCGCGATCAACCAGCTCTACTCCGGCGCCCAGACCGTCACCGGGCTGCCGTCGGCGATGACCTTCCTGGGCAACACCATGGCGGTGGGCCATGCCGACATCGGCTACGGCGTGTTGCTCATGCTCGCGCTGTACGTCTTCATGTGGTGGGGCCTGCGCGACACCCAGCCCGGGCGCCACGTCTACGCGGTCGGCAACAACCCCGAAGCCACCCGCCTGACCGGAATCGCCACCGACCGGGTGCTGCTCGGCGTCTACATCACCGCGGGCCTGTTCTACGGCATTGCCTCGCTGTTGTCGGTGGCTCGCACCGGCGTGGGCGACCCGAACGCCG
>JAGWTP010000123.1 GCA_028868895.1 Burkholderiales bacterium | reverse complement strand
TGATAAGCCGGCAGCGCGACCGCCGCCAGGATGCCGATGATCGCCACGACGATCATCAACTCGATGAGGGTAAAACCTGCTTGAACGCGACGCTTCATGGTTGATTTCTCCTGAGGGTGGGGTGTGGACACGGGTTCATCAATGCAGACCCCATGCCACGGTCGTTTACCGGCCAAGCGCGTGAGATTCCACACCAAAGCTGACACAAAAAGTCACGCCCTCGGTCGCGGGCTTACGGCGCGAGCCAAACCTGACGCAAATGGTCACCGCAAGGCGGTTTGCCGACTGGTGGATGCGGGGAGCGGCGGCGTTCGCCCCCGATCGCGGGCAGCGCAGCTTTGAGTTCAGATAATGATGCGTGATGTTTGATGCAACCGCTCGGAGCATTGCGCGATGCGAACCACTTTGACGATAGATGACGATGTGCTTGCCGCTGCCAAGGGGCTGGCGGCACGGCAGCACAAGACGGTGGGCGAGGTGATCTCGGCGCTCGCACGGCAGGCGCTGCGCCCCGCGAAGGCGAGCCGCAGCGTGCGCAACGGCGTGCCCTTGCTCGCGGTTCGGGCCGGTGCCGCGCCGGTGACGCCGGAACTGGTGAATCAAGTGCGCGACGAGTTGACGTGACGACGTTCCTGCTCGACGTCAACGTCTTGATCGCGCTGGTGGATCCGACGCATGTCCAGCATGAGCCGGCGCACGAATGGTTCGGCTTGCACGGACACAAGGCCTGGGCCACTTGCCCGCTGACCGAGAACGGTCTGATGCGCATCGTCGGCCACGCCCGCTACCCCAATTCGCCGGGCACCCCCGCGGCGGTCGCGCAACTGTTGACGACCTTGCGCGCGCTGCCGGGCCACACCTTCTGGCCGGACGACATCAGCCTGATGGACGCCAACTGGATCGACGCCGCGCGGCTGTTGAGCGCCGCCCAGGTGACCGACAGCTACCTGCTGGCGTTGGCGTGTGCGCACGGTGGTCAATTGGCGAGTTTCGACCGCCGCCTGGTCACAGACGCGGTGCGCGACGGTGCGCGCCGCCTGCACCTCCTCGAATAGCCGGATTCGTCGCGGGCGATTGCCGCAAGGCATCCGACCCCGCCACCGGACTACGCGCCGTGCGTCGAGGCACCGGCGACGACCGGAACCACACCGCTCCAAGCACCCGCGGCTTGCGCCACCTCCCGCTCCACACAACGCCCGAGCTGCGCGCGCTGCGCCCGCTGCAGCGCCGTCAGCAAGCGGTGCGTGACCGCCGCACCGCGCAGCGGCGCGGCGTACCGCTGTGCCACGTCGCGCTGCATGAGCAGCAACAGATGGGCAGTGACTTCGGCGTCGGCCAGGGCGCGGTGGGCGCGCCCGGCGTTGGGCAGGGCGTGCAGCTTCGCGAGCGTGCCGAGGCGGTGGTTCTCGGCCTGCGGGTACAGCCGGCGCGAGAGCAGCACGGTGCAGGCGAAGGCGTGGGCGGCGTCGGGCTCGCAGTCGGCACGCGCGAGTTCGGCCTGCCAGAAGCCGCGGTCGAAGGCGGCGTTGTGGGCGACCAGCGGGCAGCCTTGGGTGAACTGCGCCACCTCGCGCATCACCGCGCGGGCCGGTGGCGCGGTGCGCAGCATCGCGTTGCTGATGCCGGTCAGATGCTCGATGAACGGCGGCACCCAGGCGCCGGTGTTCATCAGGCTCTGAAACCGGCCGACAATTTGCCCGCCCTGCACCAGCACCGCGGCGATCTCGGTGGCGCGCGCACCCTGCGCGGGCGAGATGCCGGTGGTTTCGAAGTCGATGACGGCGATGGTTTCGATGGGGGTCTTTCGCCGCCGCGCGTTCGCGTCAGTTCGCTCGCTGCCGTTCTGTCGCAAAGCTCAGAGCCGCCCCACGCACCCCGGCGCGCCGCAGCAGCAGCGCAGCTTGCCTTCGTGGTGGGTTTCGCCGTAGTCGACCGTGAGCTCCTCGCCGGCGCTCACGTCGCGCATCGCATAGAACTCCACGCGGCCCTGGCGGATGCGCAGCACCGCGTTGGGCCGGCACGAGTGGTTGGTGTAGCGCAGCGGGTCGGCCGAGTTCGAGGCGTCGATCGCGCGGCGCTCGCTCAGCTCGACGATCATGATCCGCGCCAGCCCCTTGGCGCGGCGGCGGGCCTCGCGCACGCTGATCGCCTCGCCGCGGATCTCGCCGATCTTGCGGCGCGCCGGGATGGCCTCGGCGGCGAATGCGCCCTGCCCGTCGATGCGGCTCGCGGCCACCTGCACCGCGAACTTCTGCGGGTCGGCCGGGCGACCGGCGCGGCGCGGCGGTGCGTCCTCGGTGATGGTGGCGGGCGCGGCGGGGATCGGGCGCAGTTGCGGCATGGTTCGGATTGTCGCGTCAAGCGTGCGGGGCCTGCGATTGCGCAACTACGTCACGCTGGCGGGCAGCGGGTGGCGAACTGGCGCGGCGCCACGGCGCTTTTCGCTTCATCGCGGGCTGCCGCGTGCCGATACGCTCCCCATACCGAATCAGACCGACCGACACCCATCCGCAGAGGCACCCGCCATGAGCCACTCACACCCGAAACAGTATTTCGCCGCCACCCAGCGCGCGGTGGCCAATGCCGACGCGATCGAATGGGAAGAGCTGCCTTCGCTGGCCGGCTCGCTCAAAGAGCGCCTGGTGCAGCGCGGCAGTTGGCACCTCGACGTGGCACCGCGGCGCGGCGCGAACGACTCGGCCTTCATGAACTCGACCGGCTTCGGCTCGCCGTGGGACAACACGATGCCCGCCGCACTCGATCCGGCGCCGGTCTCGCAGCCGTTCCGTGAAACGCTGACCGGCCTGGCCACGCGCGAGGTCGTCGAGCCCGACGTGTTCCAGCATTTCTTCGGCCCGGGCGCCGGCCGCTGAACGCCGACCCATCGGCCGCGGGTTCGGGCTCGACGGAGCCGGCCGAATAGAATCTGCGCTCCCACGAACTGGAGAGCGACATGGCAGCGTCGATGGCGGATCGCGACGGCAAGATCTGGATGGACGGCACGATGGTGGACTGGCGCGACGCCAAGATCCACGTGCTGAGCCACACGCTGCACTACGGCTGCGGCGCCTTCGAGGGCGTGCGCGCCTACAACACGGTGCACGGCACGGCGATCTTCCGGCTGCGCGAGCACACCGAGCGGCTCTTCAACAGCGCCAAGATCCTGCGCATGAAGATCCCGTTCTCGATGGAACAGGTGATGGACGCGCAGCTCGCCGTGGTGCGCGAGAACAAGCTCGAATCGTGCTACCTGCGCCCGCTGACCTGGATCGGCTCCGAGAAGCTCGGCGTCTCGCCCAAGGGCAACACCATCCACCTGATGGTGGCGGCCTGGCCGTGGGGCGCGTACCTCGGCGAAGACGGCATGAAGCGCGGCATCCGCGTCAAGATCTCCAGCTACACGCGCCACCACGTCAACATCACGATGACGCAGGCCAAGGCGGTGAGCAACTACACCAATTCGATCCTGGCCAACATGGAAGCCACCGAAGACGGCTACGACGAGGCGATGCTGCTCGACGCCAACGGCTTCGTCAGCGAAGGCGCGGGCGAGAACCTGTTCGTCGTGAAGAACGGCGTGGTCTACACGCCCGACCTGTCGGCCGGCGCGCTCAACGGCATCACCCGCAACACGGTGTTCGCGATCTGCGCCGACCTGGGGCTCGAGGTGGTCGAGAAGCGCATCACCCGCGACGAGGTCTACATCTGCGACGAGGCGTTCTTCACCGGCACCGCGGCCGAGGTCACGCCGATCCGCGAGCTCGACCGCATCGAGCTGGGCTCGGGCTCGCGCGGCCCGGTCACCGAGAAGATCCAGAGCGCGTTCTTCGACATCGTGAACGGACGCAACCCGAAGTACGCCGAATGGCTGAGCAAGGTCTGAGGGCCGCACGATGAGCCGCGAAGCCGCAGCCCCGATTGAAGTCACCGCCAAGGACCTCGAAGGTCCGGGCGTGGTGTTCTGCCCGAACCCGAAGATGGCGCTGTGGAGCAACCACCCGCGCGTCTTCATCGACGTGGCGACCACCGGCGAAGGCAAGTGCCCGTACTGCGGCACCGTGTACCGGCTCAAGGCCGGCGAAAAAGTCCACGCCCATTGAGCCGGCGGTGCCGGTGAGCCGCAGCCTCGTCGTCGCCCCGCAGTGGATCGGCGACGCGGTGATGTCCGAGCCGTTGCTGGCGCGGCTGGCGGCGCGCGGCGAGCAGCTCACGGTGGCGGCGCTGCCGTGGGTTGCGCCGGTGTACCGCGCGATGCCGCAAGTGGGCGACGTGGTCGAGCTGCCGTTCGCCCACGGCCGGCTCGACTGGGCCGCGCGGCGCAGGCTGGCGCGCGAACTGCGCGGCCGCTTCGACACCGCCTACGTGCTGCCGAACTCGCTGAAGGCGGCGCTGCTCCCGTGGCTCGCGGGCATCGCGCGCCGGGTGGGCTACCGCGGCGAGGGGCGCTACGGGCTGCTGAACCAGCGCCTGCCCAACGTGCCGGGCCGCCCGCCGATGGTCGCCTTCTACAGCGCGCTGGCGGGCGCGCCGGTGTCGGCCGACGAGCGCCCACGGCTGCGGTTTGCCGATTCGGTGCTGAACGATGCCGCGCGCGCCGCCGGCGTTGAGCGTGGGGCGTACTGGGTGTTCGCGCCCGGCGCCGAATACGGTCCGGCCAAGTGCTGGCCGCCCGCGCACTACGCGGCGCTGGCCCGCGCGCTGCACCGGCGCCACGGCCAGCCGGTGCTGCTGCTCGGCTCGGCCAAGGAGGCCGCGCTGTGCGAGCAGATCGCGCAGCAGTCCGGCGGCGCCTGCCGCGTGCTGGCCGGCAAGACCGCGCTGATCGATGCGATGGCGCTGATCGCCGCGGCGCGCGGCATGGTCAGCAACGACTCCGGCCTGATGCACGTGGCCGCCGCCTTCGGCGTGCCGCAGGCGGCGGTGTTCGGCTCGACCAGCCCCGAGCACACGCCGCCGCTGAACCCTCGCGCCCGCGTGCTGTGGCTCAAGGAAGAACTGCAGCTCGATTGCGCGCCGTGCTTCGACCGTGTCTGTCGCTACGGCCACACGCGCTGCCTGACAGGCGTGAGCGCCGAGCGGGTCGACGCGGCGTTGGCCGACGCGCTGGTGGGCTGAGAGCCTCCGAACCTCCGCATCCGGGCCAGACGTTCGCTATGAACGCCGTTCGCCCTGGGCTTGTCGAAGGGCCCCCTTCGACGAGCTCAGGACAGGCTTCGACAAACTTGGGGCGAACGGGACTCGGTAGGCGAACGAGGCTCGGTAGGGGCAGCGGTTTCGTTTCTGGTGAGACCGCGGGGCGGCGTCAAAGCGTCAGCTTGCCCACGTACAGCACCGGCCCGTGCGGCTTGCCGTCGGGCGAGCCGCCGGCGGCTTCGAGCGTGACCGCCAGTTTGTCGGTGCCTTCGAGAACCTCGCCACGGTTCACGACGGTGGCCCTGTCGGCGGCGATCACGCCGAGCGAGCGTGGCGCGCCGCTCGGCGGCAGCGACCACAGTTCGAGAGATCGGTTGGCCTGCAAGCTGACGTTGACGAGCGGCTTGGTCACCATTGCGCGGCCGTCGGCGCTGATGCTGGCAACGAACGAGGCCGGCTCCACCGCGCCGGCCGGTGCACCGGGCGCCGGCGTGGCCGCCGAGAGCACGACCACGATCGGCGGGCGCACCGGCCCGGGGTTGGCGAGCATCACCGCCAATGCCAGCGTGGCCACACTGGCCAGTGCCGAAAAGCCACGCCAGAACGCGAGCTGGCGCCACCATGGCGTGCGCGCCTGGGCGGCCGCGGTCGCCGCGGTGGCGGTGCCGTGCAGCCGCGCCTCGATGCGCTTCCAGACCTCGGGCGACGGCTGCTGCGGCGCAATCACCGCGGTCAGCGGCATCAGCCGCTCCTGCCAGGCACGCACCGCCTCGCGCAGTGCGACATGCGCCGGCAGCAACGCTTCGAAGCGGCGCCGCGCCGGACCGCGCAACACGCCGCTGACGTATTCCGCGGCGAGGCGGTCGGCGAGTTCGGGGCGGCTGTAGTCCATGGGCGGGCCCGTGCCTTTCAGCCGTTCGCGGCGCCGGCGTCGTGCCGCGCGGCCGACTCCAGGCAGCTCTTCAGCGCCAGCAGCGCGCGCCGCACCCACGACTTGACGGTGCCCAGCGGCTGGCGCATGTGGTCGGCGACTTCGGCGTGGCTCAGGCCGTCGAAGAACGCGAGCGCGACGCTCTGGCGCTGTTGCGCGCTGAGCGTGCTCATGCAGTCGGCCAGCGCGCGCGCGTCGGAGGCCCGGCTCAGCAGATCGAGCGGGCCGGGCGCGTCGCTGGCCACGGTGTCGTACACGTCGGGTTCCTCGTCGTCGGATGAAACGTTCGGCTTGAGCTGCGGTTGGGCCTGCGCGCGGCGCAGGCTGTCGATCGCGCGGTTGCGCGCGATGCTGGTCAGCCAGGTGAGGGGTTGGCTTTGGGCGGCATCGAAGCTGTGCGCCGCGCGCCAGACGTTGACGTACACCTCCTGGAGTATGTCTTCGGCCTGGGCCCGGTCACGGTTGATACGCATCACGACACCCAGCAGATGCGAACTGGTGCGCTGATAAAGCGTGGCAAATGCCGCACGGTCGCCGAGCCCGGCGCGTCCGAGCAGGGCCGACAGCTCCAGGCTGCGTTCGGACCAATCGCTTTTCGGGGTGGGCATGCGCGCGGGTGGGTTCGTGGCACGCCCCGGGCGGCGGGGCGTTCGTACAATCGAAAGGCAGCGAAGCGTACCTCATGTCCAGCCCCCGCGAATTCGTCCTCACACTGTCTTGCCGCGACACCAAGGGCATCGTCCACGCCGTCTCGGGGGCGCTGTTCGAGGCCGGCTGCAACATCGTCGATTCGCAGCAGTTCGGCGACGTGCTGAGCAGCGACGCGACCGGCCTGTTCTTCATGCGCGTGCACTTCGAGGTGCCGCCGGCGCTCGCCGACCCGGCCGCGCTGGAGGCGCTGTTCGCGCCGCTGCGCGAGCGCTTCGCGATGGAGCTGCTGGTGCACGACCTCGCCCGCAAGCCGCGCCTGCTGCTGATGGTGAGCCGCCACGGCCACTGCCTGAACGACCTGCTGTTCCGCTGCCACTCGGGGCAGCTGCGCGCCGAGGTGGCGGCGGTGGTCTCGAACCACCCCGACTTCGCCGAACTGTGCGCGAGCCACGGCGTGCCGTTTCATCACCTGGCGCTGCCGGCGGGCGCGAGCCCGCAGGCCAAGCGCGCGCAGGAGCTGCAGGTCGAGCGCCTGGTGGCCGAGCAGCGCATCGACCTGGTGGTGCTGGCGCGCTACATGCAGATCCTGAGCGGCGAGTTCTGCGGCTTCCTGAAGGGGCGCGCGATCAACATCCACCACAGCTTCCTGCCGAGCTTCAAGGGCGCCAAGCCGTACTTCCAGGCGCACGAGCGCGGCGTGAAGCTGATCGGCGCGACCGCGCACTACGTGACCGCCGAGCTCGACGAAGGCCCGATCATCGAGCAGGACGTGGAGCGGGTCGATCACTCGCGCAGCCCGGAAGACTTCAGCGCGGTGGGGCGCGACGTCGAAAGCGTGGTGCTGGCGCGCGCGGTGCGCTGGCACGTGGAACACCGCGTGCTGCTCAACGGCGGCAAGACCGTGGTCTTTCGCTGAACCGCTGCGCATGGCCCGCCCCAAGGCATCCGCGCCGCTCGCCTCGCCCGACGAGATCGAGCAGCAGTTCTACCAGGCGCTGCAGCGCGGCGACATCGAGCACCTGATGGCGGTGTGGTCCGACGACGACGAGATCACCTGCGTGCACCCTGGCGGCCCGCGCGTGGTGGGCGCCGCCGCGATCCGCGCCGCGTTCGAGTCGATCTTTGCCAATGGCGCGGTCAACGCCCGGCCCGAGAAGGTGCGGCGCCTGCAGACCCACGCCTGCGCGGTGCACAGCGTGCTCGAGCACATCGAGGTGATGACGGCCGAGGGCCCGCAGGCGGCCTGGGTCGTGGCCACCAACGTCTACCTAAAGACGACGCAGGGCTGGCGCCTGGTCGCGCACCACGCCAGCCCGGGCTCGCCGCGCGAGGTGCAGGAGCTGTTCGAGTCGGCCTCGGTGCTGCACTGATCACGAACCCACCGCAACGCCGATGCAGCACTACCGAGCGCCGCGCTGGCTGATCGGCGGCAACGCGCAGACGATCTGGCCGGCGCTGTTCTCGCGCCGCTTCGAGGGGCCGGCACCGCGCTACGTGCGCGAGCGCTGGGCCACGCCCGACGGCGACTTCATCGACGTCGACTGGCAGGGCAGCGACGTGAACGTGCCGCTGCTGGTGCTCTTCCACGGCCTCGAAGGCTCGTCGGCCAGCCACTATGCACAGGCGTTCGCGCACCGCGCGCGGGCGCGCGGCTGGCGCTATGCGGTGCCGCACTTTCGCGGCTGCTCGGGCGAGCTGAACCTGGCGCCACGCGCCTACCACTCGGGCGACTTCGAGGAGATCGGCTGGGTGCTGCAGCGGCTGCGCTCCGCGCACGCCGGGCCGATCGCGGCGGTGGGCATCTCGCTCGGCGGCAACGCGTTGCTGCGCTGGGCCGAAGAGGCCGGCGCGACCGCGGCCGGTCTGGCGCGTGCGGTGTGCGCGGTGTCGTCGCCGATCGACCTGGCGGCCGGCGGGCACGCCATCGGCGCGGGCTTCAACCGGCAGGTCTACACCCGCATGTTCCTGCGCACGATGAAGCCCAAGGCCTTGCGCAAGCTGGCCCAGCACCCCGGCCTGTTCGACCGCGAGCGGCTGCTCGCCGCGCGCGACCTGTACGAGTTCGACAACGTCTTCACCGCGCCGCTGCACGGCTTTCGCGACACCGACGACTACTGGTCGCGCGGCTCGGCCAAACCGCACCTGCACCGCATCCGCATCCCGGCGCTGGTGCTGAACGCGCTCAACGACCCGTTCGTGCCGGCGCACTGCCTGCCGCGCACGCACGAGGTCGGCGCGTTCGTGACGCTGTGGCAGCCGCTGCACGGCGGCCACGTGGGCTTCCCCGACGGGCGCTGGCCGGGCCACGTGCTGACCCTGCCGGAACAGGTGACAGGCTGGATCAACGCGCATTTTTGAGCCACGATCGAAGCATGGACGACATCGTCAAACAAGCGCTGAAGAAGTGGCCCCACGTGCCGCACTGCTACGGCTGGCTCGCACTCGACGCGCGCGGCGACTGGTACATGCGCGACGACCGCGTGCAGGCGGCGGGGCCGTTCCCGCAGGTCAAGGGCAGCCGCATCCTGCACGAGAAGCTGCGCGAGTTCATCGAGCGCAACTACCTGCACGACGAGGCCGGTTGCTGGTTCTTCCAGAACGGGCCGCAGCGCGTCTACGTCGAGCTCGAGGCCGCGCCGTGGGTGTGGCGCCTGCAGGCCGGCACGGCCGATGGGTCGCCCGCGATCACCAGCCACACCGGCCTGGCGGCACGCTTCGATTCGGCCTGGCTCGACGAATCCGGGCGGCTCTTCCTGGCCACCGATCTCGGCCTGGGCATCGTTCACACGCTCGACATGGGGCCGGCCGCCGAGGCGGTCGAAGCAGGGCTGTGGCAGCCCGCCGAAGCCCGCTTCGAGGCGCTGCCGCGGCGCTTCGGCTATCGCCTGAAGCCGGCACCCGGGCCCTGACGCCGACGCGCGGCCGAGAAAAAGCCGGCCCACAGGCCGGCTCGGTGGTGGGCGCGGCCGGGGCCGCTGCGGCGTGCTACTTGGCCTGGCTCACCATGTAGGTCACCACGGCCTTGATCTCGGCGTCGGACGCGGTCGATCCACCGCGCGGCGGCATCGCGTTCAGGCCCTTGATCGCGACCGCCGTCAGGCCGTCGACGCCCAGCGCCAGGCGCGGCGCCCAGGCGGCCTTGTCGCCGAGCTTGGGCGCACCGGCCACGCCACTGGCATGGCAGGCCTGGCAGACCTGCAGGTACAGCGCCGGCACCGCGCCGCCGGCCTGCGCCTTGGCGGGCTCGGCGGCGGCCGTCGTCGTGGCCGCGGCCGGGGCGGGCGCAGCCGCCATGGTCGTGGCGGCCGCCGGTGCGGGCGCCGCGGCCATCGGTGTGGGTGTCGGCATGGCCGGCGCGGCGGCCGGTGCCGCGGCCGCGCTCGATGCAGCGGCAGCGGGCGGCTGC
>JAGWTP010000025.1 GCA_028868895.1 Burkholderiales bacterium | reverse complement strand
CACCGGCGAGGTGATGGCGCCGCGCGGCGTCGGCACGATGCTGGCGATGTTCGTCGTCGGGCGGCTGGTCCAGCGCGTCGACCTGCGGGCGCTGATGGCGCTCGGTTTCGGCCTCACCGCGGTCTCGCTGTACCAGATGGCGACGATCACGCCGCAGATGGACAGCCACATCATCGTCGTCTCGGGCTTCATCCAGGGCGTGGGCATGGGGTTCACCTTCGTGCCGCTGAGCACGGCGGCGTTCGCCACCCTGGACCCGGCGTTGCGCCACGACGGCACGCCGTTCTACAGCCTGGTGCGCAACATCGGCAGCAGCGTCGGCATCTCGATCGTGCAGACGCTGTACACGCACCACCTGGCATCGGCGCATGCCGACCTCGCCGCCGGTGCGCACCTGTCGGCGCTGGCCGGCAGCACCTGGGACCCCGACCGGCTGGCCGCGGTGGCGCTGCTCAACGCCGAGGTCACGCGGCAGGCCTCGCTGCTGGCCTACATCGCCGACTTCCGCTTCATGTTCATCGTCACGCTGGCGGCGATGCCGCTGCTGCTGCTGATCCGCAGGTCGCGACGACCCGGCGACGTCGAGGACAGCGTCGCCTTCGTCGAGTAGCGCCGCCGCTCAGGCAGCGGGTCGGCCGGGCGCGGCGACGACCGCGCCGCGGTTCGGCGCCGCGGCCGCGGCGCGGTCGTGGATGCGGGGCTGCACCTGCTCGAGCTCGCAGATCAGGCCGTCGATGTGATGCAGGAAGGCGTCGCGGTCGACGTGCGGGGCGCCGAGCACCATGGCCGACGAATGCGCCGCCAGTTCGCTCTCGCCGGCTTCGCGCGCCCAGCGCCGGACCTCGCAATAGGCGAGCAGCGCCAACCGCCCGAGGTCGCGGCCGCGGCGGGCGCACCGCAGGTCGGCGAGCAGGCCGTCGAGCCCCAGCTGCAATGTCGTTGCGGCATCCATGTTGCGGCGCAGCATCGATCCCGAAACTGACGACAGGCTGACGAAACCGGGCATCGGCGCTAGGGGTTTCAGCCGGTGGCGCGACGCGCGCGGGACGGCGCGCTCGTCCATACTGGGCGCCGCGACACTGCCGAGCGAAGCGATATGAGCGACTGGAATCCCGCCCTCTACGGTCGCTACGAAAGCGAGCGCACGCGGCCCGCCGCCGAGTTGCTGGCCCGCGTGCCGCTGCCAACGCCGGGGGTCGTCGTCGACCTGGGCTGCGGTCCCGGCAATTCGACCGAGTTGCTGGTGCGACGCTACCCGCGCGCCACGGTGCAAGGCATCGACACCTCGCCGGCGATGATCGAGAGCGCGCGCCGGCGCCTGCCGGGCCTGGGCTTCGAGGTCGCCGACATCGCGGCCTGGCGGCCGGCGCGGCCGGTGGACCTGGCCTACGCGAATGCGTCGCTGCAATGGCTGGGCGACCACGAGCGGCTGCTGCCGCGGCTGCTCGAGCGCGTGGCGCCCGGCGGCGTGCTCGCGGTGCAGATGCCCGACAACCTCGACCAGCCCAGCCACGCGCTGATGCGCGAGGTCGCCGCACTGCCGCCCTTCGCCGCGGCGCTGGCCGACGCCGCCGCGCAGCGCGAGCGGCTGCCGAGCGCCGAGCGCTACTACGACTGGCTGTCGCCGCAGGCCGAGGTCGACGTCTGGCGCACGACCTACGAACACCCGATGGTCGACGCCGCCGCCATCGTCGAATGGCTGCGCGCGACCGGTCTGCGCCCGTTCCTGGACCCGCTGGCGCCGCCCGAGCGGGACGCCTTCGTCGCCGAATACCAGCGTCGCATCGACGCCGCGTACCCGGTGCGCGCCGACGGTCGCCGCTTGCTCGCCTTTCCGCGGCTGTTCGTCGTCGCCCGCCGCCGGGGCCTGGCGGGCGCATAGACCATGCCGACGCCATGGAGCCGTGCTGCGGCGGTCACGCGCGCGACCGAAACTCGCGGCGTGCCCGCTTGCGCCTGGAGGATCGCGATGGAATCGAGGCCGCCCCTCATCGACGTCGTGCCGCGCGCGGAGGCGATGCCGTGAATCCGGACGCACCGCCCGGCCTCACCGGCACCGTGTTGTGCATCGAGGACGAACCGGTCTCGATGGCGCTGGTGGAGGCGATCCTTGCGCCGCACACCGGCGTGCGCCTGCTCAAGGCCACCGGCGGGCGCGAGGGGCTGCGGCTGGCGCTCGCCGAGCGCCCCGACCTCGTGCTGCTGGACATGAACCTGCCCGACATCGGCGGGCTGCAGGTCGTGCGCGAACTCAGCGAGGCGATCGCCGAACGCGCGCTGCGCGTCGTGCTGCTGACCAGCGACTCGTTCTCGATCGACGTCGTCAAGGCGCTGAGCCTGGGCGCACACGAGTACTGGCACAAGCCGCTGACGTCCGAACGTCTGGCGGTGGGCCTGGCCCGCGCGCTCGACGCGGCGCGCCGCGGCTCGTCCTGAATGCGATCGAGAACTCCCCGCATCAAGACCGCGCGCCGGGTTCCGAAAAGGGAGCATGCGAGCCCACACCGCCCTGCGGAGACCCCAGCGATGACCAAATCGATCCTCGTCGTCGACGATTCGGCCAGCTTCCGCACCATCGCCAAGATGGCGCTGGCCAAGGCCGGCTACGACGTCCTGCTGGCCATCGACGGACAGGACGCGATCGAGAAGCTCGACGGCCGCAAGCTCGACCTCATCGTCTGCGACCTCAACATGCCCAAGATCGACGGCCTGAGCTTCGTGCGGCGGCTGAAGTCCACCCACGCCTACAAGTTCACGCCGGTGATCATGCTCACCACCGAGGCCGGCGCGGCGAAGAAGGCCGAGGGCCGCGACGCCGGGGCGCGGGCCTGGATCACCAAGCCGTTCCAGCCCTCGCAGCTCGTCGCCGCGGTCGAGAAGCTCTGCGTCTGAACGACCACTAGACGGCGAGGAACTGCGCGCGGTAGTGCAGCAGTTCGTCGATCGATTCGTGGATGTCGGCCAGCGCGGTGTGCGCCTGCGCCTTCTTGAAGCCGGTGAGGATCCCGGGCTTCCAACGCTTGGCCAGTTCCTTCAGGGTGCTGACATCGAGGTTGCGGTAATGAAAGAAGGCTTCGAGCTGCGGCATGTGGTTGGCCAGGAAGCGCCGGTCCTGGCAGATGCTGTTGCCGCACATCGGCGAGGTGTTCTTCGGCACGTAGCGTTGCAGGAACTCGATGACCTGGGCCTGCGCCTGCGCTTCGTCGACCACGGACGCCTTGACCCGGTCGATCAGCCCGCTCTTGCCGTGCGTGCCCTTGTTCCAAGCGTCCATTGCGTCGAGCGCGGCGTCGCTCTGGTGCACCGCGAACACCGGGCCTTCGATGCGGTTGCCGAGCTGCGCGTCGGTGACGACGACCGCAATCTCGATGATGCGGTCGGTATCGGGGTACAGGCCGGTCATCTCGAGGTCGATCCAGACCAGGTTCTGGTCGCTGCTGGCCAAGTTGGTTTGATTCATGCAAGGTTCTCCTGCGGGGGATTTTCGCAGGTCTACACTGAGCACCCATGCAAGCCCTCTCGCTTTCGATCGCCTTCGCGGTCGCACTGATCGCCTCGCTGCTCGTCAAGTTCTGGCTCGCCTCACGGCAGATCCGGCACGTCGCCGCGCACCGCGACGCGGTGCCGGCGCCGTTTGTTGCAACCATCACGCTGGCCGCCCACCAGCGCGCCGCCGACTACACGCTCGCCAAGGCCCGTCTGGGGCTGCTGAGCATGGCGTTCGGCGCCGCCGTGCTGCTGGGCTGGACGCTGCTCGGCGGTATCGGGGCGCTCAACGAGGCGGTGCGCGACGCGCTGCAGCCACGCTTCGGATCGATGGCCTACCAGCTCGCGTTGCTGGCCTCGTTCGCAGTGATCAGCGGCGCACTCGATCTGCCGTTCGACCTTTACAGCACGTTTCGCATTGAGCAACGCTTCGGCTTTAACCGCATGACGTGGCGGTTGTACCTGGCCGACATGCTCAAGGGCGCGCTCGTCGGTGTGCTGATCGGCCTGCCGGTCGCCGCATTGATGCTGTGGATCATGGGCGCCACCGGCGGCCTGTGGTGGCTCTTGGCCTGGGGTGCCTGGATGGCGTTCAACGTGCTCATCTTGTTGCTCTATCCGACCGTGATCGCGCCGCTGTTCAACAAGTTCGAGCCGCTTGCCGACGAGTCGCTGCGGGCGCGCGTCCAGGCCTTGATGGCGCGCTGCGGCTTCGCGGCCAAGGGCCTGTTCGTGATGGACGGCAGCAAGCGCTCGGCCCATGCCAATGCCTATTTCACCGGCTTCGGCGCCGCCAAGCGTGTGGTGTTCTTCGACACGCTGCTGCGCAAGCTCTCGCCCGGCGAGGTCGAAGCGGTGCTGGCGCACGAACTCGGCCACTTCAAGCACCGGCACGTGATCAAGCGCATCGGCGCGATGTTCGCGATCAGCCTGGCCGGTTTCGCGCTGCTGGGCTGGCTGATGACGCACACGTGGTTCTATGCGGCGTTCGGCGTGCGGCCTTCGATGGTCGCACCGAACGATGCGGTGGCGTTGCTGCTGTTCCTGCTCGTCGCGCCGGTGTTCGGCTTCTTCGTGTCGCCACTGTTCGCGCAGATCTCGCGCAGGCACGAGTTCCAGGCCGACGCCTATGCGTGCCAGCAGGCCAGCGGTGCCGACCTCGCGGGCGCGCTGCTCAAGCTGCACGAAGACAACGCCGCCACGCTGACGCCCGATCCGCTGTACGTGCGGTTCTACTACTCGCACCCACCCGCGTCCGAGCGACTCGCGGCGCTGGCCCGCGCTCCGGCGCCCACACTGCAAGCGGCCTGACCCGCCATGACCAACCTCCTGCATCAGAAATGCCGGGCGCTCGAAGGCGCGCACCCGATGACCGAGGCCGTGGTTCGCGACCACCTCGCCCAGGTCAGTGGCTGGCACATGAGCAATGGCGCGATCGAGAAGACGTTCGCGTTCAAGAACTACTACGAGACCATCGCGTTCGTGAATGCGCTGGCCTGGATCTGCAACACCGAAGACCATCACCCCGAGCTGGCGGTCAGTTACAGCCGCTGCGTGGTGCGCTTCAACACGCACTCGGTCGGTGGCATCTCGATCAACGACTTCATTTGCGCGGCGAAGGCCGATGCGCTGGTGGCGTTCGTTGCCTGAACCGGCATCGCATTGAGCCAGACCGTCGCGCTCGACGTGGGGCTGGTGGTCGCCGCGCACGGCCGCCACTGCGTCGTCGAGTCGCCCGAGGGCGAACGCATCATTTGCCATCCGCGTGGCAAAGGTCGAGGCAAGAGCGGTGATTGCGTCGTCGGTGACCGCGTGCGCTGGCAGGCCTCGGGCGATGAAGGTGTGATCGAGCACATCGAGTCGCGTCGCAACCTGCTGTTCCGGCAGGACGAGTGGAAGACCAAGTCGTTCGCCGCCAACCTCGACCAGTTGCTGGTGCTGGTGGCCGCCGAGCCGGTGTTCAGCGAGTCACAACTGGCACGCGCGCTGATAGCGGCCGAGAGCGCCGACATCCCGGCCCGCATCGTGTTGAACAAGGCCGACCTGCCGACGATCGCCGCGGCGCGCGAGCGCTTGCTGCCGTACGGGGCGATGGGCATCGACGTGATCGAGGTGGCACTGAAGACCCACCCCGAAGCAGCGCGCGCACGCCTGCATCCGCTGCTCGACGGCAAGGCCTCGCTGGTGCTTGGGCCGAGCGGCACCGGCAAGAGCACGCTGATCAACCTGCTCGCGCCCGACGCGAAGGCGCAGGTCGGCGAGATCTCGCAGGCGCTCAACTCCGGCAGGCACACCACCACGACCACGCAGTGGTACTGGATCGACGGCGCCGAGCGGCGCAGCGCACTGATCGATTCGCCGGGTTTCCAGGAGTTCGGACTGCGCCAGATCGACGCCCAGCAACTCGCGGTGCTGATGCCGGACCTGCGCAGGCATGCCACTGCTTGCCGGTTCTACAACTGCACCCACCTGCACGAACCCGGCTGCGGCGTGCGCGAGGCGCTGGCGCGCGGCGAGATCAGCGCTTCGAGGTATCGGATCTACGGCGAGATCCTGGCCGAACTCGTCCAGCGGCGCTGAATCCGCCAACGGCGGCCGTCGACCGCGCTAGCCGACCAGATTGGCCAGCGACAACAGCGCCAGCAGCAGCATCCACAACACCACCGAGCGCCAGACCAGGCCGACGATGCTGCGCAGGTGCCCGAGCACCGGCGGTAGCCCGGGGGTCGATCCCTCGGCGAGCACGTCGTCGGGCGCCGCACCCGCGTCGAAGGTCTTCGAGCGATCGGGGGTGACGCCGGGCGCAGCGCGGCCACCGAGTTGCACGCCCACGGCACCGGCCGCGGCGGCGAGAATGATGCCTTCGTTGGGGTGCTTCCACAGGCCCGCATCACGGCGCCAGCAGGTCACCGCTTCCTCGAAATTGCCGACCACCGCGAAACCGAACGCCGTGAGCCGCGCCGGCACGTGATCGAGCAGGCTGAACAGGCGCTGCGACAGTTCACGCAGCCGCTCGTTCACCGGCGCGTCGATCGTGGGGCTCTTGAATGCCCAGTAGCGGCTCGCGAACTCGGCCATGCGGTAGAGCACGGCGCCGGCCGGGCCCAGACCGAACGACGACAGCAGCACGAACCAGAAGAACACGCCGAACACGTGGCGGTGGGCGGCAAGCAGCGAATGCTCGATCACGTGGCGCAGCAACTCGGAGCGTGGCAGCTCACTGGCGTCGAGATGACGCCACTGCGCGAGCAACTGGCGCGCCTGCGCTTCATCGCCGCGGTCGAGCGCGTCGCGGATGTCGGTGAAGTAGTGGCTGAATTGGCGAAAGCCGAGCGTCAGATACAGCACCGCCACGTTCCACAGCAGTGCCAGCAGCAGGCTGAAGCGCGCCAGCGTGGCATGCACGCCCCAGGCCAGGAGCGCCGGCAGCAGCGCGGTGATGACCCACACGACCCAGGCATGGTGATCGCGCCCGGCATCGAAGTTGCGCCCGGTCCATCGCATCCAGCCGGTCAACGAATCGTGGATGAAATTGCCGCGCGGCAGGGGTTTGAGTTGCTCGATCAGCAGCGCGAACAGGACGGCGAAGAAACTCATGCGCCTTGATGATACCGACGCACGACCGAAGCCCCGGGCGATATGGCACCGCGACGCCGGGGCCGGCGTCAGGCCGCGAGCAAGCGGTACAGGTTGCGCAACATCGCGGCGGTCGCCCCCCAAATGAAGTAGCGCCGCGGCCGGCCCCATTCGTCCTGCCCGTCCCAGGGAATCGACAAGAACTCGCGCTGCACGCCGGCCACCGCGACCGAATGGCGTCGGTGGTGGGCCGGATTCATCAGGAACGACAGCGGCACCTCGAAGACCTCGGCGACCTCGAACGGATCGGCCTGCAAGGCGAACCCCGGGCGCACCAGCGCAACGATCGGTGTCACGATGAAACCGGTGCCGGTGGTGTAGGTCGGCATGGCGCCGAGCACGTCGACGTACGTCGAGGCCAGGCCGATCTCTTCGTGGGCCTCGCGCAGCGCGGTCGCAGCCGCATCGACGTCCTCGGGTTCGACACGGCCGCCCGGAAAGCTGATCTGGCCAGGATGGTCGGTCAGGTGGTCGGTGCGCTTTGTCAGCAGCACGGTGATCTCGGCGTGCGGCACCAACGCGATCAACACCGACGCATGTGCCGGGGCGCGATCGGTATAGCGGTGCTCGGTCTTGATCTCCGGCGTCCACAGCGGTGGCGAAGCGAACCGCCGACGCAACGCGTCGGCCTGCAGTTCACCCGGCGCGACTTCCGGCAGGTGGTCATCGACCCCGACGACAGGGAGTTTCTGTGGGTCGAAGCTGAGGGCCATGGACGTTCAGGAAGACAAAAGGCCGCCCGATGGGCGGCCTTCGAAACGGTGTGATGCAGTCACTGGGATACGCAGCGGACCGCACCCGAACACGGCGATGGACCCACCCCTGCGCGGCGCATCGGAGCACACCGGGCCGGCGAGATCAGGACAGCTTTTCCTTGATCCGCGCCGACTTGCCCGAACGGCTGCGCAGGTAGTAGAGCTTGGCGCGACGAACATCGCCGCGGCGCTTGACCTCGATCGACGCGATCAGCGGGCTGTACAGCTGGAACGTGCGTTCCACGCCTTCGCCGCTGGAGATCTTGCGCACGATGAAGCTCGAATTCAGGCTGCGGTTACGCTTGGCGATGACCACGCCTTCGAACGCCTGCACCCGCTTGCGCGTACCTTCCACGACATTGACGCTGACGATCACGGTGTCGCCGGGAGCGAACTCGGGGATGGTCTTGTTGAGGCGTGAGATTTCTTCCCGCTCGAGGGTCTGGATCAGATCCATGGTTTTCTCCAAGTGATCATGCCTGCGCGTTGATGGAGTTGGGTGGAGCGGCGGTGCCGGCACGCGTCGGTGGTGGCACCATTGCTCCTGCGGGGCAGAGGATCGAAAAGCCTGCGATTATAACTGTAGACCGGCGAGGTACCGCTCGTCGGCTGCGCTCAAACGCCCCGCCGCGCGGGCCGCGGCAATCAGATCGGGGCGCTGCCGCGCCGTGCGCGCCAGCGACTGTTCGCGACGCCAGCGGGCGATCTGCGCGTGGTGACCCGACAGCAATTCGCGCGGAACTGCGCCGCCAACGTCAGCCGTGGTCAGAACCTCCGGGCGGCTGTAGTGCGGACAATCGAGCAGGCCGTCGGAAAAGCTGTCCTGCTGGTGCGACAGGGCGTCGCCGAGCACACCCTGCTGCAGCCTGGCCACCGCATCGAGCAGCGCCAACGCCGGCAATTCACCGCCCGACAGCACGAAGTCGCCCAGGCTCAGTTCGACGTCGACATGGCGGTCGATGAAGCGCTGGTCAATGCCCTCGTACCGCCCACACACCAGGATCGCGCCGGGCGACGTCGCGAACGCCTGCACCGTAGCCTGGTCGATGCGCCGGCCGGTCGGCGAGAAATGAACGACCGGCGCCGGCACGGCGTCGGCACGCGCCGCGCGCACGGCCGCAAGCGCACGCTCGAGCGGCTCGACCAGCATCACCATGCCCGGCCCGCCGCCGTAGGGACGATCGTCGACGCGGCGATAGGCGTTGTCGGCGTGGTCGCGCAGCGGCCACAGCGTGACTTTCACCTGCTCCGATTCGAACGCGCGCCGCGTGATGCCGTGTGCCAGGTGCGGCGCGAACAATTCGGGGAACAGCGTGATGACATCGAAGCGCATGGCTGAGGACGGTCCGGGTCGCGTCGGGTCAGTAGTCCAGACCCCAGTCGACAGTGATTTTCCGGCCCTCCAGGCTCACCTCATCGACATACGCGCCGACGAACGGAATCAGGCGCTCGGCTTCCTGCTCGCTCACGCCGGCGGGAGTGATGTCGGGTTTGACCCGCAACACGCTGTGCGGGCCGGTGTCGATCAGGCCTGCGACGGTCCCGAGCAACTCGCCCTGCCGGTTGACCACGCTGAGGCCAATCAGATCGATCCAGTAGAACTCGTCGGGGCCGGCGCTCGGAAAGCTCGCCCGTGCGACGAACACGCGTGCGCCCCGCATTGCCTCGGCCGCGCTGCGGTCAGGCACCTCCTGCGCCAGCGCCACGACGACTTCGCCGTGCTCCTTGACCTGGGAAATCCTGAGCAGCGTGGGCACCGACCCTGCGACTGCGGCCGGACGCGGCGGGCCGGCGCGTTCCGAGGGCAGGATGAACCAGCGCCGCGAAGAAAACAGCGCTTGCGGATCGGCGGCGAACGGCTGAACCTTGACCCAGCCTTTCAGCCCCCAGGCATCGACGATGCGGCCGACCTCGATCGCGTCGTCCGGCCAATCGGGGTCGGCGCCTTCGGGGCGGACCGGCGCGGTCACGGCATGCGAACCGAGGCCGGCTGCAACCCGCCGCGCAGCGTCAGGCTGCGGCCTTGGCCTGGGTGACCAGGCGCTCCACTGTCGGCGACATCTGCGCGCCGGTGCGGGTCCAGTGCTCGATGCGGTCGAAGGCCACGCGCAGCGGCTGTTCGCCGCCGGAGGCCACCGGGTTGTAGAAACCCACGCGCTCGATGAAGCGGCCGTCGCGGCGGGTGCGCGAGTCGGCAACGACGATGTTGAAGAAAGGGCGCTTCTTGGCACCACCACGAGAAAGCCGGATCACGACCATGACTGTTCCTTAATGTGTTCGAAGCATCCGCCGCACCAGGACACCGAGCCCCGATGTTCTATCGGAGCCCGCAGGTCGGGCAGATCGGGAGCCGCCGAGTCCCGCGCTTGATCCATCAAGGCTGGCTGCGGCCGCACCATCGTTATCGTTCGTGCTCTTGTCATTCGTCGGCGTAGATACACCGCTCACCCGATTGGCCACCGACGAAACCCGGCATTATAAACTCAGCGCCCCGACCCGAGGATCCGAGATGATCGCCCCCGACCTGTTGATCCGCCCGAGCACGGATGCCGACCTGCCCGCCGTCATCGCCATCTACGCCTGGAACGTGCTCCACGGCACCGGCACTTTCGAACTCGACGCACCAGCCGAACCCGAGATGGCACGCCGCCGCGACGACGTGTTGTCCAAGGGGCTTCCGTGGCTGGTGATCGAGCGGCGCGGCCAGGTTCTGGGGTTCACCTACGCCAACCACTTTCGCCCGCGCAAGGCCTATCGGTTCTGCCTGGAAGACTCGGTTTACCTCGCCGCCGACGCGCGTGCGCAGGGCCTGGGCCGGTTGCTGCTGGCCGAGTTGATGGCTCGCTGCGAGGCAGCCGGCGCCCGGCAAATGCTCGCGGTGATTGGCGACTCTGGCAACGGCGCGTCGATCGGCGTGCACCGCGCGCTCGGCTTCGAGCATGTGGGCGTGATGAAGGCGGCGGGCTGGAAGTTCGATCGCTGGCTCGACGTGGTGATCATGCAGGCCCGTCTCGGCTCGGGCGCCACCACCGAACCGGTGGACGCCGCATGACCCCGGTCTCGCAAGGCTACAAGTCGAAGGCGCTGGCCACCTGGATCGCGCTGCTCGGCGGCTGCGGCGGGCTCCACCGCTTCTATTTGTACGGCTTTCGCGACCGCTTGGGCTGGCTCTACGTGTGGCCCAGCCTGGTCGGCGTGTATGGCGTGCAGCGCATGCGTCAATTCGGTGTCGACGACCGCCTCGCGTGGGTGCTGATCCCGTTCCTCGGGCTGATGTTGGCGATCACGATGTTCACTGCGATCCTGTACGGTCTGACGCCCGACGATCGATGGAACGCCCACTTCAACCCGACCGGTGTGCAGCACCGCACCGGCTGGGCCACGATCATCGGCGTGGTGCTGGCGCTGGTGCTCGGTGCGGGGGTGTTGATGGCCACGCTCGCGTTCAGCGCCCAGCGCTACTTCGAGTACCAGGCCGACACGCCAGCGCCCGGCCCGCGCTGACGGACCTCAGTCGAAAGCAATGTCGATGTGCGCGCCGAGCGATTCGCGCGGGCCTTCGAAACGCACCAGCCGCTGAACCAATTGCGCGAAGTCGGCGTCGCGGTCGCTGGGATTGAAACGCTCGGTACCGATCGCGAACACCGGCGCCCCGGCATACCCCTGAAAGTACTCTGCGTAGGCCTTGCACAGGCGCTGCAGGTACTCGGGCGCGATGCCCTGCTCGATGCCGATGGCCCGCGTGCGGATGCGCTGCAGCAGCGTCTCGGGCGCCGCCTGCAGCCAGATCACCAGGTCGGGCTCGGGCACCTGCTGCGCGAGTTGGGCGTGCATCTGCGAGTACAGGCGGAATTCGTCGTCGCTCAGGTTCAGGCGCGCGAACAGCGCGTCTTTCGCGAACAGGAAGTCGCTGACGACGCCGCTGGCGAACATGCCGGGCTGCACCGTCGCCTGCATCTGCTTCAGGCGCTGGAACAGGAAGAACAGTTGGGTCTGAAAGGCGTAGCCCGGCATGTCGGCGTAGAAGCGGCCGAGGTATGGGTTCTCGTGCGGCAACTCCAGCAGCAGGTCGGCACCGAGATGCGCCGACAACCGACGGGCGAGCGAGCTCTTGCCGACACCGATCGGGCCCTCGATCGCGATGTGCCGAAAGCGGCGCAGGCCGCCAGTTTCTGCGGCGGACGGCATCAACGACACGAGAGCACGACGGCTCGCTTCTGTGCGGAAACGGCGTTCATCGTTGCAGTCTATCGATGCGTTGACCGGCCACCGAGGCCAGCAGGTCGACCACGCAGCCGCGGCCGGGAATCGCCAACTGCGGCGCGATCTGCGCCAGCGGCACCAGCACGAACGCGCGCTCGTGTGCCCGCGGGTGCGGCAAGGTCAGCGTCGGCGTGTCAAGGCACTGCTCGCCGTGCAGCAGCAGGTCCAGATCGAGCGTGCGCGGCGCGTTGCGGTACGGTCGCTCGCGGCCGTGACGCCGTTCGATGCGCTGCAGTTCAACCAGCAGCATCTGCGCTGCGAGCCGCGTGTCGAGCAGCGCCACGGCGTTCAGGTAGTCGTCGCCACTGGAGTCGATCGGTGCGCTGCGGTAGATCGACGAAACCGCTCGCAGCTGCGTGTGGGGCAAGTGGGCGAGCGCCGCGAACGCCGATTCCAGCGTCGCGCGCGCATCACCGAGGTTGGCGCCCAGGCCAATGACGGCGAGCACGGTTGACGGGTGCTCTGGCATCGGGGATGGCATCGGCGCTCCCGTGCGCGCAGTGCAGTCGCGCTCTGCCGGGCAGGCTCAGGCGTCGCGCGACGGGTTCGGTGCGGCTGGCTCGGCCGCACCGGCCGACTCCACCGCATCGGTCGCAGCCGGCTTGCGACGACGACGCCGGCGCTTGCGCGCCGGGTCGGCTTCGCCCGGCGCGGCGGCTTCATCGACCATGGGCGGAACCGGTTCGCTGCTGCGCGGCTCGGCACTGCGCGCGGCGCTGCCGCGCACGCGACGCACCGAGCCCTGCGGGCGCGCGGCTTCGAGCAGCGCCTGCCGGCCGGCGTCATCGGCGAGCGAGTAGTCCTCCCACCAGTTCGCCAGTTCGGCATCGATCTCGCCGGCGTTGCCGCGCAGCCGCAGGAAGTCGAAGCCGGCACGAAAACGCGGTTGCTCGATCAGCGTTGCCACGGTGTTGCCCTGGCGGCGCTCGAAGCGCGGCTGCATCAGCCAGATCTCGCGCATGTCGGCGGCCAGCTTGCCGCGGCCCGAAATGTCGCCGATGCGTGCGTCGAACACGGCGTCGACCGCCTGCTGCAACGCCGGGAACGGCGGCTCGCCCTGCGCCTTGAGCTTGGACCAGCGGTCGAGCACGTCGTGCCACAACATGCACGCCAGCATGAAACTCGGCGCCACCGGCTTGCCTTCACCGACGCGGCGGTCGGTGTCGGCCAGGGCGAGTTGCACGAACTTCTCGCGGCCGTCGTGGCGGTGCGCTTCGTCCAGGACCACGTCGAGCACCGGGAACACGCCGCGGTGCAGACCCTGCTTGCGCAGTTCCTCGATGCTCGCGAGCGCGTGGCCGGTCTGCAGCAGCTTGATCATCTCGTCGAAGGTGCGCGAGGCCGGCACGTTGTCGAGCAGTGCGGCCATCGCCTTGATCGGCGCGCGCGTCTTGGCCTCGATTTCGAAGCCGAGCTTGGCGGCGAAACGCACCACGCGAATGATGCGCACCGGGTCTTCGCGGTAGCGCGTGGTCGGGTCGCCGATCATGCGCAGCAGCTTCTTCTTCACGTCCTTGATGCCGCCGTGGTAATCGACCACGATCTCGCGCAACGGGTCGTAGTACATCGCGTTGATGGTGAAGTCGCGCCGCGCGGCATCGTCGATCTGCGGACCCCAGACGTTGTCGCGCAGGACGCGGCCCTCGGCGTCGACCACGTGGCTCTTGCCGGCCAGGTCGCTCCGTGATGTCTTCTCGTTGCCGCTGACCTGCTCCGCCGCCGCGGCGTCGACCTGCGCGCGGAAGGTGGAGACCTCGATCACCTCGGAGAGCCCGCGATCCTGCCGGCCGCGGCCGAACACCACATGCACGATCCTGAAGCGCCGGCCGATGATGAAGGCGCGGCGGAACAGGCCCTTGACCTGCTCGGGGGTGGCGTTGGTGGCCACGTCGAAGTCTTTCGGTCGCAACCCGACCAGCAGGTCGCGTACCGCGCCGCCGACGATGTAGGCCTCGAAGCCTGCATCGGCCAGCGTGGCAACGACCTTGACCGCGCGCTCGTCCACCAGCGACGGGTCGATGCCGTGTTCGCTCTTGGGCACCTCGACCCGCTTGCCGGCAGGGGCGGCACCTGTGTCGCGCGCGGCCGGCTTGGGCGCCTTGCCGAGCAGCTTGTCGATGAATTTCTTGATCATTCGCGGGGGTTTCAGTCGAACAGTTTCAGGATGCGCCAGCCGCGCTCTTCGGCGATCGCCTGCAGCGCGGGCGATGGGTTGGTCGCGACCGGATCGGTGGCGCGCTCGAGCAGCGGCAGGTCGTTCGCCGAGTCGCTGTAGACGCTGATGCGATCGAAGTCGGACCAGCTGCTGCGGTGCCCGGCCAGCCACTCCTGCACCCGCGCCACCTTGCCTTCGCGGTAGCTCGGCGTGCCGACGATGCGGCCCGTGATGGTACCCCCGGCCTCGCGTTCGAGCCGCACGGCGATCAAATCGGCGATGCCCAGCGCCTGCGCGATCGGTGCGGTGACGAAATCGTTGGTGGCGGTCACGAGCGCCACGAGGTCGCCGCGTGACTGATGTTGGCGCACCAGATCGAGCGCCGCCGGCAGCAGCTTGGGCGCAATCACCTCGCGCATGAACCGACCGTGCGCCGCCTGCGCCTGGGCCGGCGTATGCGCACGCAGCGGCTCGGTGGCGAACGCGACATAGGCGTGGATGTCGAGCGTGCCGGCCTGATATTGGGCGAAGAACGCGTCGTTGCGGCGCTTGAACTCGACCGGGTCGACCCAGCCCAGTCGGATGATGAACTCGCCCCAGGCGTGGTCGGAGTCGATCGGCAGCAGCGTCTCGTCGAGGTCGAACAGGCACAGGTCGCGTGCCGAACTCGT
The DNA here is from genome assembly GCA_028868895.1 of Burkholderiales bacterium. GTDB lineage: Bacteria > Pseudomonadota > Gammaproteobacteria > Burkholderiales > Burkholderiaceae_C > LMDS01. The sequence continues at coordinate 27,115 of JAGWTP010000025.1, read as the reverse complement.
CACGCCGCGCCCTCCTCGGCCAGCATCTGCTTGAGCAGCGGCACCGTGATCGCGCGCTTGGTCGCGAGCGAGTATTCGTCGAGCCTGTCGAGTTGCGACATCAGGTGCTTGAGGTCACGGGCGAAACGCGTCAGCAGATAGTCCATCACTTCGTCCGAGAGAAAGACGCCGCGCCGATCGGCCTCGCGGCGCAATGCGGCGCGCACCTCGGGCTCGCCCAGTGGCTGAATCGCGAACACGTGGCCCCAGCCGAGGCGGGTGCGCAGGTCTTCGCGCAGCGGCAGATCGACCGGCGGAACGCGCCCGGCTGCGACCACCGGCACCCCGCGCGTCGCCGATTCGACGAACAGCGCGAACGCGGCGTGCTGCTGATCGGCGTCGAGCGCGTCGCAACTGTCGATCGCGATCAGTGCCCAGTCGTCCTTGTAGGCCCAGGGCGCACGGTCGCTGGCGCTGAACCAGCCGGCGTGCATGCCGCGCGCCTCGAACCGCTGGACCAGAGCGCGCAGCAGGTGCGTCTTGCCGCTGCCGCTGCCACCCCACAAATACACCGGCGCGGCCTGCGCGGTCAGCGCCTTCAGGTGCGCGACGGCCAGTGCGTTGCCACCGGGCAGATGGTTGTCGAAGGTGTGTGCCGCCTCGACGCCGATGGCCAGCGGGATCTGTCTCATCCGCCGTAGATCTCGCTGGCCAGGTAGGTGTCGTGCAGGCGGCGCATGGCCACCACCAGCACCGCGCTGACCGGCAACGCGATCATTACGCCGACGAAACCGAACAGGTGGCCGAACGCGAGCAGCGCGAAGATGACCGTCAGCGGGCTCATGCCGATGCGCTCGCCCACCAGCCGCGGGGTGAGCACGAAACTCTCGAGCAACTGGCCGATGCCGAACACCACCGCAACGCCGATCGGGCCCTGCCAGCCCGCGAACTGCAGTGCACCGGAGATCAATGCCAGCGTCAGGCCCAGGCCGAAGCCGACATACGGAATGAAGACCGCCAGACCCGTGAACACGCCCACCGGCACCGCGAGGTCGAAGCCGAACAACGTCAGGCCGACGCTGTAATAGATGGCCAGCGCCACCATCACCAGCAACTGGCCGCGCAGGTACTGGCCCAGCACGCGGTCGCACTCGGTCATGAAGCCGTGGGTGCGCTCCTTCATGCGCGGCGGAATCAGGTGGTCCAGGCGGCGCATCAGGCTGTTCCAGTCCATCAGCAGGTAGAACAGCACCATCGGGACGAGGAACACGTTACCGATCACGGTCAGCAGGATGCTGCCGCCGATGCGCGCCGAACTCAGCGCGGTCGCAATCCACTGTTCGAGGTTGGCATCGAAGTATTTGAAGACGAAGGTCTTGATGCTCGCGGTGTCGAGCGCGACTTCAATGCCGAAGCGCGCCAGCCACGGCACCAGGCCGGTGTTGAGCCGCTCGGCGAGCAGCGGAATCTGCTCGCGCAGCAGTGGCAGTTGGCGCGACAGAATCGGCACGATCAGCAGCAACACGGCCAGCGCGATCACGAGCGTTGCGATCTCGACCAGCGACACCGCCAGCACGCGCGGCACGCGTCGCACCGCCAGGCGTTCGACCAGCGGGTGCAGCACATAGGCCAGCACGGCGGCGACGACGAACGGCGTGAGCACCGGCGCCAGCAACCAGACGGCCAGCGCTGCGACCAGGCTCAGGGCGATCCAGGTGGCGGCTTGGCGTTGTGCAGCGGTAAGCGTCATGGGGGTCGGCGGTGTTGGGTCATCGGTTCAATGCAATTGGCTCGGCCCGCGTTGACGGAGGACAGCGAGCCGCTGCGCAACCATGTCCCGATCGGGCGCGTCGCTCGCATGCTCGAGGTAGCCGGTGAGGTCGCGCACGGCAGCTTCGACCATGCCGAGTTCGGCGCAGGCCAGGCCGCGGTCGCGCCGCTCGTCCCAGGCCTGAGGCAGCAACACCACCAGGCGCTGCAGCACCGGCAGCATGCGCGCCCAGTCCTGCGCGCCGCGGTGGATTTCTTTCAGGTTGCGCAGCATGCGGGCGAGCACTTCGCGCGCCGGCGCATCTTGCAGGAACAGCCCCGATGGCACATCGAACTCGCCTTGCAGCCCGCGAATGCGTTTGTACGGGGCGAGCAGTTCGTCGATCTCGTCGCGCGACAGCGACTGACCGGTGAACGGGTCGATCACGACCTCGCCCTGCTGCCGGCCGCTGCGCATGCGCAGCTTGACCAGGAAGTGCCCCGGGAACGACACGCCGCGCGCCGTCAGGCCGATCTGCGTGGCCAACTCGATGTAGAGCACCGCCAGCGTGATCGGAATGCCGCGGCGCGTGCTGAGCACCCGGTGCAGGTAGCTGTTGTGCGGGTCGTAGTAGTTGTTGACGTTGCCGGCGAAACCGAGCTCCTGGAAGAAGTAGCGGTTCAACCAGCGCAGCCGCTGCACCGGCACCGCATCGGCCGGGAAGCGCCGCTTGAGCTTGGCTGCCATCGCGTCGATCTCGGCCAGCACCGCCTGGGTGTCGAGCATCGGAAAATCGTCTTGCGCGATCGCCGCGGCGGCCTCGACGAGCGACAGGCTGGCGTCGTCGGCCACGAGACTGGCGAAGTAGTCGAGCGCGGTCGGCATCTCGAATGACAAGGGGCCCGGCATCCAACGAGTTTAGCCGCGGTGCATGAAGTGTTGGAGCTTCAGTCCGCTGGCCAGCAGCGTGCCGAAATACAGCAGAGCCGCCCCGCCCAGGCACAGCGCCAGCCAGCCGATGCGCTGGGCCTGGTGGTCGACCAGGCCGAGCCAGTCGATCGCGTGCTCGGCCCAGAACAGCAGCGCACCGAGCAGCGCGGTGGCGCCGAACACACGCAGCGCAAAGCTGCGCCATCCGGGCTCGGGGAGGTAGGCACCGCATCGGCGCAGGCCGATGAACAGCCACAGCGCATTGATCATCGCGCCCAGGCTGACCGACAGCGCCAGGCCGACGTGGCCGAGAAACGGCACGAAGATCGCGTTCATCAGCTGCGTCAGCACCAGCACCGCGATCGCGATCTTCACCGGCGTGCGGATGTCCTGGCGTGCATAGAAGCCCGGCGCGAGGATCTTCACGCCGATCAGGCCCATCAGGCCGACGCCGTAGCCCATCAGCGCCGACGCGGTCTGGTGCACCGCGAACGCGTCGAAGGCGCCGCGATGGAACAGCACCGCCACGAGGGCGGTCGGGAACACCAGCAGGGCCACCGCGCACGGCAGCGCCAGCAACAACACCAGGCGCAGGCCCCAGTCGAGCAGGCCCGAATATGCCGCGGCATCCTTGCGCGCGTTCGCCGCCGACAGCTGTGGAATCAGCACCACGCCCAGCGCAACACCCAGCAGGCCGGTCGGGAACTCCATCAGCCTGCTGGCCCAGTCGAGCCACGACACCGCGCCCACGCCCTGGTGCGAGGCGATCTGGGTGTTGATGACGACCGAGATCTGCGCCACCGACACGCCCACCAGCGCCGGTGCCATTTGTCGCAGCACCCGATGAACCCCGGGGTGGGCCCACGCGGCGCGGATGGCACCTGCGCGCAGGCCGATCGCAGGCAGAGCGCCGATGCGCCGCAGCACCGGGATCTGGATCGCCAGTTGCATCAGGCCGCCGAGCATCACGCCCACGGCCTGGCCGTAGATCGGCTCGATGCCCCACCGCGTGAACTGCGGCCCCAGCCACCAGGCGGCGCCGATCATGCCCACATTGAGCAACACCGGCGTCACCGCGGGCACGACAAAGCGCTTCCAGGTGTTCAGGATGCCGGCCGACAGCGACACCATCGAGATCAGCGCGATGTACGGGAACATCACCCGCGTCATCACGACGGCGCCGTCGAACTGCTTCAGGCCCGACGCCATCAGCCACACGATCACCGGCGCACCGACGACCCCGACCACGCAGGTCGCCAGCAGGACCCAGAACAGGATCGTCGCGACGGCGTCGATCAGCCGGGCGGTCGCTTCGTCGCCGTCGCGGGTGCGGGTCTCGGCCAGGATCGGCACGAAGGCCTGCGAGAACGCACCCTCGCCAAAGAGCCGACGCAGGAAGTTGGGCACGCGAAAAGCAACGTTGAACGCATCGGTCCAGGCGCTGGCGCCGAACAATTGCGCCACGATCACGTCGCGGGCCAGGCCGGCAATGCGCGAGACCAGCGTGAGCAGCGAAATCGTGGAGGCGGCTCGCAGCAGGTTCATGAAGGCGGGGGGTGTGCGGCGCCGCCTGGCGCACGCTCGGGAAATGGGACAGATGCAGCGCGCCGATTATAGGTAGAGCCTTCCCGCGCCCGGGACACGCCGTTGTGTGCTCGGCAAGCCAAATGCTATACTTATGGTCTTTGCTCCACCCTTCTACAAGAAGTCAAGCCCCATGGCCACCTCGTCCAAAGCCAAGAAGAAAACCGTCCGCATCGCTTCGGGCCTGAAGCGCGTGCGCCAGGACGTCAAGCTCAACGCCGCCAACACGGCGCTGCGCTCGAAGTTCCGCACCGTGATCAAGAACGTTCAGAAGGCCGTCGTCACCGGTGACAAGGCCAAGGCCGCCGACCTGCTCAAGACCGCCCAGTCGGTGATCGACTCGGTGGCCGACAAGGGCTTGTTCCACAAGAACAAGGCCGCTCGCCACAAGAGCCGCCTGTCGGCCAAGGTCAAGGCGCTCTCGGCCGCCGCCTGACCGACGGTTCGCAAACAAACAAAGGGCTCGCAGCGCGAGCCCTTTTTGCTTTGAAGCGGCACGGCGCGATCAACGCGCCTTCGATCGCTCGGACACGAGTGCGGCCTCGGACAAGATGAGCCGATTGTCGCGAGCGAAGTTCATCACGAAGTCCCACGCCATCGGCTCGATGCCCCTGAGCGCCTCGTTGACGATCACGCACTTGACGCCGTTGATGAGCCGCGGCACGCACAGCGGCGAGTAGCCGATGAAGGCGCCGATGCCGCCCTGAACGCCCTCGGGCCGAAAGCACGACATCGCACCGGCAAGGCGCTCGGCCCAGTCGCTGGGCCGGAACGGCTGGCCGTCCAGGGTCGTGCCCTGGATGTAGAACTCGCGAGGCTGGGGGCTGGTCATCGATTCGGTACGGCCGAGTGTGCTCGGCCAGGCGGGACGGTCGGTCCACAACGGCCGTCGTGCGGCACGTTCGATTGTGCCGTGAATGTGCTGCAGTGCAGCACGATGCGGAGCGCGCGGGGTCGGATGCATGCCAGGTACATCGGCATTTCCGGGGCCGGACTTAGAATTTCCGATGAGCGGGTGCGACACGCGCGCACCCGCGCTCGTTCTTTTTCCGGAGTGAAAACAATGAACGCCCCCGACAAGCTGCCGGTATCGCCCGAACCCCACGTGATGAAGACCTACGGGCGCCTGCCGCTGGCGCTGTCGCACGGCCGAGGCTGCTGGGTCTGGGACACCGAAGGCCGCAAGTACCTCGACGGCCTGGGCGGCATCGCCGTCAACACGCTCGGGCATGCCCACCCGCGGCTGGTGCCGGCACTGCAGGAGCAGCTCGGCAGGTTGATCCACAGCTCGAACTACTACCTCGTGCCGCTGCAGGAACAACTCGCCGCCAAGCTGTGCGAACTGTCGGGCCTGACCAATGTGTTCTTCTGCAGCACCGGCCTGGAGGCCAATGAAGCGGCGCTGAAGATCGCGCGCAAGTTCGGGCACGACAAGGGCGTCGATCGCCCCGAGATCGTCGTCTACGAGGCCGCCTTCCACGGCCGTTCGATCGCGACGCTGTCGGCCACCGGCAACCCCAAGGTGCAGGCCGGATTCGGCCCGCTGGTCGAATGCTTTGTGCGCGTGCCGCTGAACGACGTGGCCGCGATCGAAGAGGTTGCGAGCACGCGCAAGAACGTGGTCGCGGTGTTTCTCGAAGTGATCCAGGGCGAAGGCGGAGTGAACCCGGCGACCGTCGAGTACCTGCAGGCGGTGCGCCGCGTCTGCGACGAGAACGACTGGCTGCTGATGCTCGACGAAGTGCAGTGCGGCATGGGCCGCACCGGCAAGTGGTTCGCGCACCAGTGGGCCGGCATCCGCCCCGACGTGATGCCGCTGGCCAAGGGCCTGGGCTCGGGTGTGCCGGTCGGTGCGGTGGTCTGCGGTCCGAAGGCCGCCAACGTGCTCGGCCCCGGCAACCACGGCAGCACGTTCGGCGGCAACCCGCTGGCCATGCGCGCCGGCGTCGAGACCATCCGCATCATGGAAGAAGACGGCCTGCTCGCGAACGCAGCGAGCGTGGGCGCGGCACTCAAGGAAGGCCTGCAGCGCGAACTGGCCGGCGTGAAGGGCGTGCGCGACATCCGTGGCCAGGGACTGATGCTGGGCATCGAGCTCGACCGGCCGTGCGGCGAACTCCTGGGCCGCGCGGCCGCCGCCGGGCTGATGCTCAGCGTGACGGCCGAGCGGGTGATCCGCCTCGTGCCGCCGCTGATCCTGAGCGCCGATGAAGCGGCACAGATCGTCGCGATCCTGTGCCCGCTGATCAAGGCCTTGCTCGCCGAACCCGCAACCTCCTGATGAAGCCCGGCATGAGCTTGCGCAAGCACTACCTGCAGTTCAAGGACTTCCGCGCCGAGGAATACGCCTACCTGTTCGAGCGCGCCGCGACGATCAAGAAGCGCTTCAAGAACTACGAGAAGTACACGCCGCTGGTCGACCGCACGCTGGCGATGATCTTCGAGAAGGCCAGCACACGCACCCGGGTGAGCTTCGAGGCCGGCATGTACCAGATGGGCGGCTCGGTCGTGAACCTGACCACCGGCGACAGCCAGCTCGGCCGCGCCGAGCCGATCGAAGACAGCGCGCGCGTGATCAGCCGCATGGTCGACCTCGTGATGATCCGCACCTACGAGCAGACCAAGCTCGACGCCTTCGCGGCGAACTCGCGTGTGCCGGTGATCAATGGCTTGACCAACGAGTACCACCCGTGCCAGATCCTGGCCGACGTGTTCACCTACATCGAGCACCGTGGCGACATCCGGGGCAAGGTCGTGGCCTGGGTCGGCGACGGCAACAACATGGCCAACACCTGGCTGCAGGCCGCCGACATCCTGGGCTTCACGCTGCACGTGAGCACGCCGGGTGGCTACGAGATCGACGCCAAAGTCGCCGGCGTCAGCAACACCGACTGCGTGCGGGTCTTCAAGAATCCCCTCGATGCCTGCCGCCATGCCCACCTCGTCACCACCGACGTCTGGACCAGCATGGGCTATGAAGCCGAGAACGAGACCCGCCGGCTCGCCTTCGCCGACTGGTGCGTCGACGCCGACATGATGGCCGCCGCGCAACCCGACGCGCTGTTCATGCACTGCCTGCCGGCGCACCGCGGCGAAGAGGTCGAAGCGGCCGTGATCGACGGGCCGCAGTCGGTGGTCTGGGACGAGGCTGAAAACCGCATGCACGTGCAGAAGGCGTTGATGGAGTACCTGCTGCTCGGCCGCATCGGCTGAAGGGCCACCCGATGAAGCTCGCGCTCGTCACCGACCTGCACGCCAACCGCGAAGCGGTCAGCGCGGTCATGGCGCATGCAACAACCCAGGGCGCGCAGCGGTTCGCCTTTCTCGGCGACTACGTCGGCTACGGCGCCGACCCTGGCTGGGTCGTCGATCTGGTGCGCGACCATGTCGAACAAGGCGCGATCGCGGTGCTGGGCAACCACGACGACGCGGTGGTCGCAGGCCCGCGGCCGACGATGATCGCCGACGCCCGCCGCACCATCGAGTGGACCCGCGCGCAGCTCTCCGGTGCGCAGATCGAGTTTCTGGCGGCTCGGCCACTTTCGATGACCGACGCCGACACGCTGTACGTGCACGCGAACGCGTATGCCCCCGCGGAGTGGGGCTACATCGAAGGTCGCGCCGAAGCCGCGCGCAGCCTGCAGGCGACCGATCGCCGGTTCACGTTCTGCGGCCACATCCACGACCCGCGGCTGTACCACTTGAGCGCGGCTGGCAAGGCCGGCGATTTCGTGCCGACCCCCGGCATGCCGATTCCGTTGTCAGCGCAGCGGCGCTGGCTTGCGATTCCGGGCTCGGCCGGCCAGCCGCGCGACGGCAACCCGGCCGTCTGCTACGCGATCTTCGAACCCGATTCGGCCACTCTGACCTTCCACCGCGTCGCCTACGACCACGACGCCGCGGCGGCGAAGGTGCGCGCGGCCGGCCTGCCCGAGTCGCTGGCGCTGCGTCTGGTCCATGGCAGCTGACGACGCCGTCGATCGACCGGCGCCGCTGCGGCCGGGCCAGGTGATCGATGGTTTCCAGCTCGAAGAGCGCACCCACCAGGGCGGCATGGCGCAGTTGTGGCGCGTGTCGCGCGTCGGGTCCGACGACCCGCTGCCGCTGATCATGAAGGTGCCGCGCATCAAGGGTGGCGACGACCCGACGACCATCGTCGGTTTCGAGGTCGAGCAGATGATCCTGCCCACGCTCAGCGGCGTGCACGTACCGCGCTTCGTCGCCAACGGCGACTTCACGCGCCAGCCCTACATCGTGATGGAACGCATTGCCGGCGCGTCGCTGAAGCCGCGCTTCGACGCCGCGCCGCTGGCCATCGACGAGGTCGTGCAGATCGGCGCAAAGGTCGCCACCGCATTGCACGACCTGCACCGCCAGCGGGTCGTGCACCTCGACGTGAAACCCAGCAACATCATGTTCCGCCCGGGCAGCGCCGGCGCGGGCGACTTCGACGGCGACGCGGTGCTGCTCGACTTCGGACTGTCGCGCCACCGCGACCTGCCCGACCTGCTCGAAGAGGAGTTCGAGCTGCCGATGGGCACCGGCCCGTACATGTCGCCCGAGCAGGTTCAGTTCGTCCGCAACGATCCGCGCAGCGACCTGTTCGCGCTTGGCGTGATGCTCTACCACCTGACCACCGGCGAGCGCCCGTTCGGTGCACCGAACAGCGTGCGCGGCCTGCGCCAGCGCCTTTACCGTGACCCGTTGCCGCCGCGAACGCTGCGCGCCGACTGCCCGCCCTGGCTGCAGGAGGTGATCCTGCGCTGCCTCGAAGTCCGGCCCGAGCGGCGCCACCAGAGCGCGGCCCAGCTGGCGTTCGATCTGCAGCAGCCCGACCAGGTGGTGTTGACCGAACGCGCCGCCCGCGTCGCCCGAAGTGGCCACCTGCAGGTGGCGCGGCGCTGGTTCACGGCGATCGGCGCCGAACCAGCCAAAGACGCCGGCGCCGCGGCGGACGCGCAAACCTTGCGCAGCCCGATCCTGATGGCGGCGGTCGACGTCGCCGGCGCCGATGCCGCGCTGCTGGCGGCCGTGCGCGATACCGTGCAACGCCTGCTGCGCACCGAGCCCGGCGCGCGCATGGCCTGCGTGGCGGTGATGAAGATCAACCGCGTCGGCATGGACGAACTGGTCGAGAAGGACGGCACCAGCAAGCATGTCAACCTGCTGGTGCAACTCAAGCACTGGGCCCGCCCGGTGCTGCAGGGGCTCGCTCCGACACGCGGTGAGACCGACGGCCGCGTGACCTTCCACGTGCTCGAGGCACCCGACCCGGCCACCGCGCTCATTGACTTCGGCCGCAAGAACCAGGTCGACCACATCGTGATGGGCGCGCGCAGCAGCGGCGGGCTGCGGCGCTACCTCGGCAGCGTGTCGGCCAAGGTGGCGGTCGAGGCCGATTGCACGGTGACCGTGGTGCGCGCGTCCGCGCCGGCCCGAGGTGGCGGTGCCTGAGGCGTGTGCACCGGCGCCGCGCGAGCGCCGTCCGAAAATACCGACACCACGCGCCGATCGGCGGTGCTACCTTCACGCTGCCATGCAACGACTCTGGGACATCTCGCCACCGATCGCGACCGACTCGCCGGTGTTCCCCGGCGACACCGCGTATTCGCAGCAGTGGGTCGCGCAGATCGGGCCGGGCGGCCCGGTCAATGTCAGCGCGATCACGGTGTCGCCGCACATCGGCGCGCACGCCGACGCGCCGCTGCACTACGGCGCCGGCGCTGCGGCCATCGGCCAGCTCGACCTCGCGCCCTACCTCGGCCCGTGCCGCGTGATCCACGCGATCGACTGCGGCCCGCTGGTGCGGCCCGAGGATCTCGCCCATGCGGTCGCGGCCCTGCCACCGCGCGTGCTGGTGCGCACCTGCAGCCGGGCACCGACGCACTGGTCGCCCGAGTTCACGGCGTTTGCACCCGAAACCATCGCGTGGCTCGCGGCGCTCGGCGTGCGGCTCGTCGGCATCGACAGCGCCTCGGTCGACCCCGTCGACAGCAAGACGCTGCAAAGCCATCAGCTGCTGCTGCGGTTCGACCTGCGGGTGCTCGAAAACCTGGTGCTCGACGATGTGCCCGCGGGCGACTACGAGCTGATCGCGTTGCCGTTGAAGCTGACGACGGCCGATGCCTCACCGGTGCGCGCGGTGCTGCGAGAACTGCGATGAGCCACACTCGAATCGATTGCCTCGCGCTCGACGCCGTGGATGCGCTGGCGCCGCTGCGCGCTGCGTTCACACTGCCCGAAGGTGTGGTCTACCTCGACGGCAATTCGCTCGGCGCACTGCCCAAGGCCACGCCGGCGCGGCTGCAGCAGGTCGTGCACGACGAATGGGGCCACGACCTGATCCGCAGCTGGAACAGCGCCGGCTGGATCGACCTGGCGCAACGCATCGGCGACAAGATCGCCACGCTGGTGGGCGCCGGAGCCGGCGAGCTGATCGTCGGCGACTCGACCTCGGTCAACCTTTACAAGGCCCTGAAGGCCGCGGTCGCGTTGACCGGTCGTGCCGCCACGCAGCGCCGGCGCATCGTCTCGGAGCGCAGCAACTTCCCGACCGACCTGTACATCGCCGACAGCGTTGCCCGCGAGCACGGCCTGGAGCTGGTGCTGGCTGACGCCGACGAGCTGCCCGCGCACCTGGACGACACACTGGCGATCCTGCTGCTCACGCACGTCAACTACCGCACCGGCCGGCTGCACGACATGGCGGCGACCACGCGCGCCGCGCACGACGCCGGCGCACTGGTGGTGTGGGACCTGGCGCACTCGGCCGGCGCGCTGCCGGTCGATCTGAAGGCGGCCGATGCCGATTTCGCGGTCGGCTGCGGCTACAAGTACCTCAACGGCGGCCCCGGGGCTCCGGCTTTCGTCTGGGCCCACCCGCGCCACACCGCGCGCATGGACCGCGAGCGGCTGCGCCAGCCGCTGTCGGGCTGGTTCGGCCATGCCGCGCCGTTCGAGTTCACGCCCGACTACCGCCCCGCCCCGGGAATCGGCCGCTTCGCGTGCGGCACGCCAGCCGTGCTGTCGATGGCGGCGCTCGAATGCGGGGTCGACGTGTTCATGCAGGCGCAGGCCTATGGCGGCCTCGAGGCGCTGCGTGCCAAGTCGATCGCGCTCACCGCGTTGTTCATCGACCTGGTCCAGGCGCGTTGTGACGGCCACGGCCTGCGGCTCGCAACGCCTCTCGACCCCGCATGGCGTGGCAGCCAGGTCAGCTACGCCCACGAGCAGGGCTACGCGATCATGCAGGCACTGATCGCGCGCGGCGTGATCGGCGACTTTCGCGCCGGCCTGGCAGCCGGCCCGGCCGAGTCCGCCGACCTGCTGCGCTTCGGCTTCACGCCGCTGTACACCCGCTACGTTGACGTGTGGGACGCGGTGCAGCACCTCGCCGCCGTGCTCGCAAGCGGCGAATGGCGCGAACCCCGCCACGCGCAGCGCGCCACCGTAACTTGAGGTCCGCGATGACCGTGCCCGGCCCCATCGAAAGAATCGTCGCCGACGAAGGCGCGCAGCTCGACTTCTCGAAGGACATGAGCTACGCCGACTACCTGCAGCTCGACGCGATCCTGAACGCCCAGCACCCGCGCTCGCCGGCTCACGACGAGATGCTGTTCATCGTGCAGCATCAGACCAGCGAGTTGTGGATGAAGCTGCTGCTGCACGAACTCGGCGCGGCGGTGGCGAGCATTGCGCACGACGAGCTGGCGAGCGCGTTCAAGATGCTCGCGCGCGTCAGCAAGATCATGGAACAACTGGTGCACGCCTGGGACGTGCTGGCAACGATGACGCCGCCCGAGTACTCGGCGATCCGGCCGTTTCTGGGCCGCAGCAGCGGCTTCCAGAGCTGGCAGTACCGCTGCATCGAGTTCACGCTCGGCAACAAGAACGCGTTGATGCTCGCGCCGCATGCGCACCGACCGGAACTGCTCGCGCGCGTCGAGGCCGCGTGGCGCGCGCCGTCGCTGTACGACGAAGCGCTGCGCCTGCTCGCCCGGCGCGGCCTGGCGGTGCCGGCCTCGCACCTCGAGCGCGACTGGACCGGTGCGTACGAGACCAACGAGGCGGTCGAGCAGGCCTGGCTCACCGTCTACCGCGACCCGAAGGCCTGGTGGGACCTGTATCAGCTCGGCGAGGAACTCACCGACCTCGAAGACACCTTCCGCCTGTGGCGCTTTCGCCATGTCACGACGGTCGAGCGCGTGATCGGGTTCAAGCGCGGCACCGGCGGCACCTCCGGCGTGGGCTACCTGCGCAAGATGCTCGACGTGGTGCTGTTCCCGGAAATCTGGAAACTGCGCACCGATCTGTAATCGGTGCGCATCCCGGCGGCGCCTTCGTCGCCCCAGCCCCATCGCCTGCAAGCGATCGGTCGTTCGCCAGGCGATAGACAGTCCTCAAGGACTGTCTTTCGTCCGGGCTCACCCCAGATTCACCGGCACGAAGATCTTGTTGCCGTCGCGTTGAACCAGCAGCGCGACGCTCTTCGGCTTGCCTTGCAGCACCAGCTTCAACTCCGCGATCGACTCTACCGGCCTGCCGTTGATCGCCAGCAGCACGTCACCCGGCTGAATGCCCGCGTCGGCGGCGGGACCGGCGACGTTCTCGACCAACATGCCGTGGTTGACGTGGGCCTGCTTCAGCTCGTCGCTGGTCAGTGGACGCAGGCTCAGGCCGATCTGGCCGGGCTTGATGGCGCCCTCGTTCTCGGCGACCTGGGTCGACTTGACATCGGCGTTGCCGAGCTTGGCCGTGATTTCACGCGAAGCGTGATCGCGCCACACCTTCAACTCGACCTTTTCTCCCGGTGCCGACATGCCGATCAGGTTCGACAACTCGCCGGAACGCACCACCGGCTTGCCGTTGACCGCGGTGATCACGTCGCCCGGCTTCAACCCGGCCGCCGCGGCCGCACTGTCCGGCGTGACGCTGGCCACCAGCGCGCCGTCGGGCCGCTTCAGCCCGAACGACTCGGCGAGCCCCTGGTTCAGGTCCTGGATCGTCACGCCGAGCCTGGCGTGCGTGGCCTTGCCGGTAGCGAGGATTTGGTCCTTCACCTGCAGCGCCACATTGATCGGGATCGCGAAGCTCAGGCCCTGGAAGCCACCGCTTTGCGAATAGATCTGCGCGTTGATGCCGACCACCGCACCACTGCCGTCGAACAGCGGGCCACCGGAGTTGCCCGGGTTCACCGCAGCGTCGGTCTGGATGAACGGCACCACCGCATCGCCGGGCAGCGAGCGGCCCTTGGCACTGACGATGCCCTGGGTGGCGGTCTGCTCGAAGCCGTACGGCGCGCCGATCGCCATCACCGGGTCGCCCACCTCCAGGTTGCGGGCATCGCCCAGGCGCACGATCGGGAGATTCTTGGCATTGATGCGCAGCACCGCGATGTCGGTGGTCGGGTCGGAACCCAGCACCTTGGCGGAGAACTCGCGCCGGTCACTGAGCTTGACGGTCACTTCCTTGGCCTCGCGCACGACGTGCGCGTTGGTCAGGATCAGGCCGTCGGAGCTGATGATGAAGCCCGACCCCAGGCCCCTGAACGGTACCTGGCCACCGCCCTGCGGACCGCGAAACTGGAACCCGGGCATGCCCTGGAAGAACTTGAAGAACGGGTCGTTCTCCATGCCGGGCGGCAGGCCCTGCATGCCGCCTTCGGTCTTGTGCATGCCGGCCACCGTCACACCGACCACCGCGGGGCCTTCTTCCTTGAAGATCTGGCGGTAGTTCGGTACGCCCTGCGGCGCCAGCATCGGCACCGCCGGCGGCGCAGATTCGTTGGCGATCGCGGCGGCCGCCATCGTCGACGTCGGCGCTGCGGGCTTGCTCTTGAGCCAGCCAGGCGTCAGGTCGAAGGCACCTGCGGTACCGACCGCAAGCATGCCTGCGGCAATCAGCGCGGCACTCAATGGTTTGATTTTCATGGCGACTCCTGGGTCTACGGGCACGCGGGGGATTCCGCATGACACCGAAGTTAGGGTCGCCCGGTTAGGGCTCGGTGAGCCTTCGGTTAAGCCAAAGTGAAGTGCACCAGCGCACGAACACTGCGTTCGACCGAAACAACGATGCGTCGGGCAGACCGTTACGGCGTCAGAGAGACGTCGCCGAAGTAAGACAGCCCGTGGTCGTGGGTGTTGTCGGAATCGGCCGAGACCGACACGCCGGTGACCTCGGGCACCTTGCCTTCGGACTCGTCGCCGAACATGCGCTGGTAATCGGCCACCAGGTTGCGCCGCTGCGTGACCCACTGGCCGAGCTTGGCGGCGCCGCTTTGCAGCACGATGAAGCGGATGCGCTTGGTGAACGCATTGACCAGGCCGGTGTCGATCGGCAGCTTGTTGTCCCACACGTAGCACAGCGTCTCGGTCGGCACGTCTTCGCCGGTGCTGGCGCGCCCGAGCGCGAGCTTGGTGCGCTCGCCGAAGCTCAGCTTGGCCGCATCGAAACCGAAGAACACGCACAGCTTGGCGGCCGAATCGTCGCCGGCGCGCGTGCGGATGTCGGCGTCTTCGAGGAGCTTGTCGACCCGCCAGCGCCAGCTCAGAACGCTGTGATCGGATACCTTCATGTGCATCGCGTGGACGAGGTTGCCATACGACTCGTCGGACTGGACCTTGAGCACACGGGCGCCGCCGAGGTCGACAATGCTGTATTGGGTGGGTGTCTTGTTGGGCAGGGTTGCGAACTTCCAGGTGGCCGGTGGGTCGCCCGGTGCGGCGGCCGAAAACGGCGCGATCACGTTGTCGTCGGCGGCGACGGCGTGAGCCGCGAGCCCGATGCCGAGGGCCAGGGCAATGAAGCTGCGCGTCAGCTCGGTTCGGCAATTCGGATGGGCTCGCATACGATCCTCGGTGTGGTGTCGGGTGATGGTGCTCGCCTCCCGGGCGCGCGCCGCTTCGGTTTTACCCGGGTGGTTTTACCCGAGATCGCGCGGTCGCGCCGCCCCCGCATCGAGGGAGAATCCGCCGTGCTGCGCCCGCGGCATCGCGCACCGGCCGCCACGTTCGTGCACGCATCTTCATCCGGGAGGCAGACGCCTTGTTCGCAAACCTGATCTCCGAAACGAGCCGCTATACCGAGGCGGCGCTGGAGTCGCCCAGCGAGTTGATGGCGGTGGCGTCGGTGGTCGTCGCGGCGGCGTTCGTGCTGGTCAGCAGCTTCGTCAAGACGATGATCCCGTTGCGCTGGCTGGCCATCGGCAGCAACCTGGGCTTCATCGGGTACGGTGCGATGCACCCGTCGTATCCGATGCTGCTGCTGCACTCCGCGCTGTTGCCGATCAACGTGTACCGCCTGGCCGAGATGGTGCGGTTGACGCGGCGCGTCGCGGCGGCCTCGGCCGAGGCGAACCGCTCCGGCATCTGGCTCAAGCCCTACATGCGCAGCGCCCATCTGCGTGCCGGCACGGTGCTGTTTCGCAAGGGCGACCGCGGCACCCGGCTGTACCTGCTCGCCGAAGGCCGCATCGAGCTGGTCGAGATCGGCGCCAGCATCGGGCCGGGCCAGATCTTCGGCGAGATCGCGTTCTTCTCGCCCGACCGCCAGCGCCGCCTGACGGCCCGCTGCCCCGAAGACTGCACGGTGTTGTCGATCGACGAGAGCACGGTGCGCCAGCTGTACCACCAGAACCCCGCGTTCGGCCTGAAGATGATCGACCTGGTCGCCGGCCGGCTCTCGGCCGATATCGACCGGCTCAACGAGCAGCTGCGCGCGGCGCGTGCTCAGTTGGCGGCCAGGGCCGACGTCACCGACTGAATCGCGTCCTTGAGCTTGGTGCGGGCCAGCGCCTGGCATTGCACCTGCGTCAGGTTGGGCGCGGCGTCAAAGGCGGTGGCTGCTTTCACCGGTGGGTACACCAGCTTGCTGCCCTGCACCGGCAGGAACACGACCGGAAGCAACATCGCGCGGGCGCTGACGACGCAGGTCTTGTTCTCGGTGAAGCCGCCGCCGACCTCGCTGACGAAGCGGAACTTGCGGCGCGGGTAGAGCTTGATCACGCGCGCCGGTGTGTATTCCTTCCAGAGCTGCTCGGTGGTCGCGGCGTCGATCAGGAAGCTCGCCGATTCGTCGACGCTGATCGGCTTGGGAGTCGCCGCGTACGCGCCGGTCGCCAAGAACCCCGTTACCGCCAATATCGCAACGCCTGTCTTCATGAATCGCCCCTGTGGTTTTCGTCTCGATCGGATGTGGCAGCGGCCGATGCCGCGCCCGGTAGTGTAGGCACCCCGGCGTCGACGGGCGCTCGGGCCGAGGTCGCGCCGGGCGGTCGCGTCGCCGTTGCGCCGGGCGCGCGCGTCGCCGTTGCGCCGGGCGCGCACGTCGCCGTTGCGCCGGGCGCGCGCGTCGAGGTCGCGCCGGGCGCGAAGCGCACGGTGACCCGCAAGCCGCCGAGCGGCGAATCGGCGAGCGCCACCGTGGCGCCGTGGCGCACCGCCACGCTGCGCACGATCGCCAGGCCCAGGCCGGTACCGGCTTCGTCGCCGGCGGCATGACGGTAGAAGCGGTCGAAGACGCGCTCGCGTTCCTCCGGTGGTATGCCCGG
This sequence comes from Burkholderiales bacterium, assembly GCA_028868895.1. GTDB lineage: Bacteria > Pseudomonadota > Gammaproteobacteria > Burkholderiales > Burkholderiaceae_C > LMDS01. The sequence continues at coordinate 10,325 of JAGWTP010000025.1, read as the reverse complement.
GCCGGCGTCGTCCACCTGCAGCACCGCCACCGCACCGTCGGCGTACACGCGCAACTCGACGCGCGAGCCGCCTGGCGCATAGCGCACCGCGTTGTCGGCAAGGTTGCGCGCCAGCACCGTCAACGTGGCCGCGTCACCCAGCACCGGCACCGGGGCATCGGCGTACAGCTCGATCGCCGTGCCGCGCGCCAGCGCCAACGGCACGGTGTCGGCCACCGCCGCGCGCACCACCTCGCTGAGGTCGATCGGCCGCAACGCGGCCACCGGCGCACCCGGCTCGGCGCGGGCCAGCGTCAGCAGTTGCTCGACCAGGCGGGCGGCCCGGTCGATGCCGGCGTTCAGCGCCTCGACCGCCCCGGCACGCGCGGCGTCGTCCGGCGCGCGCTTGAGCAATTGCATCTGCAACTTGAGCGCGGTCAGCGGCGAGCGCAGTTCGTGTGCGGCATCGGAGACGAACGCGCGCTGCGCGCCCAACGACGCGCCGAGCCGCTGCAGCAGGCCGTTGAGCGCATTCACGAGCGGCGCCACCTCGTCGGGCAAGCCGGCGGTTGGCAGCGGCTGCAGCGACTGCTCGTCGCGCGCGCGCACGCCGTCGGCCACGCGGCGCAGCGGCGCCAGCGTCTGTGCCGCCAGCCACCAGATCACCAGCGCCATCGCCGGGGCGATGAACAGCAACGGCGCGATGCTGCGCAGCGCGGCCGCGGCGGCAAGCTTCTGGCGAATCTGCAGCGGCTGCGCGACCTGGATCACGCGGTCGCCGGTGGCCACGCTGAAGGTGCGCCAGGTCTTGCCCTGCACCGTGATCTCGGCCAGGCCGAGCGGCGCGATCGTCGGCAGGTCGGTGCGCAGCCGCGGCGGGTAGATGATGCGGCCGTCGCCGGTCCAGATCTGGACCACGAAATCGAGCTGCACGTCGGCCAGCGTGCTCGCCTGCTCGGGCGCGATCTCGCCCTGGTCGCGCAGCGAGAACGCCATCTGCCGCAGCTGGTAGTCGAACAGCGCCTCGGTCTCGGCCAGCACGTTGCGGTAGGTCAGCACGCCCATCACCGCGGCGGTCACGACCAGCATGCCCAGCAGCGCCAGCAGCACCCGAACCCGGATCGAATTCACGGCCAGGCCGCCCGGGCGCCGGGCCGCGGTGGACGACGCAGGCCACCGGCGTGGAACGCGCCGGGCGCCACGCGGTGGCCCTTGACGGGCCATCGGGGCAGGAGCGCAGCGACGTGGTGACTCATATTCACCCGGGCTTGCCACCGACGAAATAGCCCACGCCGCGGATGTTCTGGATGAAGTCGGCGCCGAGCTTGCGCCGCAGCTGGTGGATGTAGACCGTGACGGCGTTGCTCTCGATCTCCTCGCCCCAGCCGTACAGCCGGTCTTCGAGCTGGGCCCGCGACAGCAGCGCGCCGGGCCGCTGCATCAGCGCTTCGAGCACTGCGAACTCGCGCGCCGACAGCAACACCGGCACGCCATCGAGCGTGACCTGGCGCGTCGCCGGGTCGAGCGTCACGGCGCCGAACGTCAGCGCGCTCTGGGCGCGTCCGCTGTGGCGTCGCATCACGGCGCGGATGCGCGCGGTGAGTTCGTCCAGGTCGAACGGCTTGACGAGGTAGTCGTCGGCGCCGGCATCGAGCCCGGCCACCTTGTCGCCGGGCCCGTCACGCGCGGTCAGCACGATCACCGGCGTGGCGTCGCGGCGCGAGCGCATCGCGCGCAGCACGTCCAGGCCGCCGGCGGGCACGGATTCGGCGCCGGGCGCGCCGGTCGCGGGCAATCCCAGGTCGAGCAGCACCAGATCGAAGTGCTCGGTCGCCAGCGTGATCTTCGCCGCCGCCACGTCGCGCACCCAGTCGACCGCGTGGCCTTCGAGGCGCAGCGCGCCGCGCAGGCTCTCGCCGATCATCCGATCGTCTTCCACCAGCAGCAGTCGCATCCGAAAAGCATACCCTGTGCGCTGCCGTGTCCGTGCCGGCGGCGCGGCGCGCTATCGTGCCCGCTGCAACCACGGCCGCTTCGCCCATGCCCAACGCCCTGCGCCACACCCTGCTCTCGTTTCGCGACCTGCTCGCGACCTTCGGCCCGTTCGTCGTGCTCGTACTGGCGCTGCTCGCACTCGCCTACTGGGTGCTCGACCCGACACCGCCGAAGCGGGTCGTGCTCGCCACCGGCGCCGACCAGGGGGCCTACGCCGAATTCGGCAAGCGCTACGCACAGATCCTGAAGGGCTACGGCATCACCGTGGAGCTGCGCAGCACCCAGGGCGCGGCCGAGAACCTGCAACTGCTGCGCGCGCCCGATTCGGGCGTCGACATCGCCTTCGTCCAGGGGGGCGCCGACGATCTGGCGCGGCCCGAGAACCCCGACGATTCGGGTCTTGTCTCGCTCGGCAGCCTGTTCTACGAGCCGGTGTGGCTGTTCTATCGCACCGATTCCGCGCAACGCCTGCTCAAGTCCGACACCCTGAGCTCGCTGTCGCAACTGCCCGGCTGGCGGCTGAACATCGGCGCGCCGGGCAGCGGCGTGCCCAACCTGATGGCCAAGCTGATCGACGCGAACCGCATCGACCCGGCCGCGCTGACGCTGGTGCGCAAGGCGCAGACGCCGGCGGTGGTCGACCTGCTCGCCGGCGACCTCGACGCCGTGGTGTTCGCGTCGGCGCCCGAATCGCTGCTGGTGCAGATGCTGCTGCAGACGCCCGGCATCGCGCTGTTCGACTTCGGCCAGGCCGACGCCTACTCGCGCCGCTTCCCGTTCCTGACGCCGGTGACGCTGCCGCGCGGCGTGGTCGACCTGGCGCGCGACCTGCCGCCGCACGACGTGCGCATGATCGCGCCCACCGCGTCGCTGGTGGCGCGCCGCGGCACCCACCCGGCGCTGATCCAGTTGTTCGTGCAGGCCGCGCAGCAGATCCACGGTGGCGCCGGCTGGTTCCAGCGCAAGGGCGACTTCCCCACCGCCGCCGGCACCGAGCTGCCGCTGGCCAAGGAGGCGCAGCGCTTCTACGCCAACGGCACGCCGGTGCTGCAGCGCTACCTGCCGTTCTGGCTCGCCAACCTGCTGGAACGGATGTGGCCGGTGCTGGTGACGATCGTCGCGATCCTGATCCCGCTGTCGCGCATGCTGCCACCGCTCTACCAGTTCCGCATCCGCTCGCGCATCTTCCGCTGGTACGCGCAGTTGCGCGAGGTCGAAGACGGCGTGGGCAAGCGCCCGCTTGCCGAGCTGCTCGACGCGCTGCAGGCGATCGAAGCACGGGTCGAGAGCGTCAACGTGCCCTTGAGCTACGCCGACGAGCTGTACTCGCTGCGCAGCCACATCCAAATGGTCGGCAACCGGCTGCGCAGCGCGCCGAACCCCGTGGCTGCGGGGCCGTCATGATGCCGCACGTGGTCATCGTCGGCTGCGGCTTCGGCGGCCTCGAAGCGGTGCGCGCGCTGTCGACGGCGGCCGTCGAGATCACGCTGGTCGACCGCACCAACCACCACCTGTTCCAGCCGCTGCTGTACCAGGTTGCGACTGCCGGCCTGAGCGCCCCGGCGGTGAGTGCGCCGATCCGCCACACGTTGCGCCGCCAGATGAAACGCGGCAACCTGACGATCCTGCAGGCCGAGGTGATCGGTTTCGATGTGGCCACGCAGCGCGTGCTGCTGGACGACGACCAGGCGCTCGCCTACGACCACCTCATCGTCGCCGCCGGCGCCACGCACAGCTACTTCGGCCACGACGACTGGGCCGCGCACGCGCCCGGCCTGAAGACGCTGGCCGACGCGTTCACGATCCGCGCCCGCGTGATCGGCGCGTTCGAACGCGCCGAGCGCTGCCTCGATGCCACGCAGCGCGACGCGTGGCTGACCTTCGTCGTGATCGGCGCCGGCCCGACCGGCGTCGAGATGGCCGGCACGATGGCCGAAATCGCACAGCACACGCTGCCCCAGGAGTTCCGCCGCATCGACTCCAGGCGCACCCACGTCGTGCTGCTGGAAGGCTCCGACCGCGTGCTCGGCAGTTTCGTGCCGGCGCTCTCGCAGCGGGCGCGCGAGCAGCTCGCCAGGCTCGGCGTCGACGTGCGCACCGGCTGCACCGTGACCGGCATCGACGCCGATGGCGTCACCTACGAAACGCGCAGCGGCGCCGCGGCGCAACACCACCGCGTGGCGAGCAAGACGGTGATCTGGGCGGCCGGCGTGGCCGGCGCGAAGCTCGGCCAGGCGTTGGCCGCGGGCGCCGGCGCGATGGTGGACCGTGCCGGCCGCGTGATCGTGAAGCCCGACCTGAGCCTGACCGGCCACCCCGAGATCGCGGTCATCGGCGACCTGGCTTCGGCGATGAGCCACCCCGACGACCCGCGCCAGGGCAAACCGAAGCCCGTGCCCGGCGTCAGCCCCGCCGCCAAGCAGATGGGGCGTGCGGCCGCGGCCAACCTGCTGCGGCGCCTGCGCGGCGCGCCGACCCTGCCGTTCCGCTACATCGACCACGGCAATCTCGCCACCATCGGCCGCAAGGCCGCGGTCGTCGACCTGACGGTGCCGGGTATCGGCGCGCTGCGCTTCTCCGGCTACTTCGCGTGGCTGTTCTGGCTGTTCGCGCACATCTACTTTCTGATCGGTTTTCGCAACCGGCTGATCGTGATGTTCGACTGGGCCTGGGCCTACTGGACCTACGAGCGCTCGGCGCGCGTGGTGGCACAGCCGCCGTCGCCCCCGGCGGCGTGATGCATCGCGGCGGCGATCGGCGCCGGCGCCGCATGCCGCGAAGCTGGCGCTCAGGTGACGATCAGCGTGCCGTTCATGTCCTCGTGCCCGACGCCGCAGAAGACGTCGCACAGGAACGTGAAACTGCCGCGCTTGTCGGGCGTCAGTCTCAGCGTGCTGACCTTGCCCGGGACGATGTCGGCGCGCACCGCGAAGTCGGGCAGGCTGAAGCCCATCGGCACCTCGGGTGCGGTGAACTGCAGGACCACGGCTTCACCCCGCTGCACGCGAAGCTCGCGCGGGACAAATTCGAACTTCCGGGCGACGACCTCGATGACGCGCTCGTCCGCATTCGCGATCACCAGCACCGCCATCGAACCCAGCGCCAGCGCCCCCGCCGCACCCAACAACGCCCTTCGGTTCATATCGATGTTCATGGCCTCACGCCTTTCGCAGCGGCCACTCGGTGATCGCGCAGCGCGCCGGTGGCTGCGGCGCCTGAACCTCGCGCACGCCGAGCCCCTTGTAGGGCTGCGCCGGGTCCCAGGGCAGCGGCGCGCGCCTGGGTTGCGAGCCAGGCGCCGGCAACGGGTAGATCAGCGACCTGGCCGAGTGGTGGGCGATGTGCCCGGTCAGGTGGTGGTTCTCCTGATGGATGTGGCCGTAGAACACGGTCACGTCGGCGTGCGGCATTAGCAACTCGACGGCACGTGCACCGTCGCGCGTGGCCCAGTCCCATTGCGGGTACAGATCGAACAACGGCCGGTGCGCAAAGACGACGATGCGCCTGGCATCCGGCTGCTTCTTCAGGTCGTCGCCGAGCCAGGCCAACTGCGCGTCGCCCAGCTTGGCGCCGGGATCGCTGACGTTGTCGAGCGCGATGAAGTGCACGCCCTTGTGGTCGAAGCTGTAGTGCGTCGCGCCGAAGAACTCCTGGAACGCCTTGCCGTTGTCGAGCGAAGCGTCGTGCTCGCCCGGAATGAAGCGCACCGTCCGCACCTTCAGTCCGGCCACGATGTCGCGAACCTCGCCCATGCGCTTGCGGCGCTCGTTCGGGTCATCGGTGGTGTGCGTCAGGTCCCCGGTGAAGATCACGAAGTCGGGCGCCTGCGCGAGCGCATTGACCACCGCCACGGCCTTCGGCAGCGTGCCCCTGGCATCGGGATTGGGTGCGCCCTCGAAGCCCCAGTGGGCGTCCGACAATTGGACGAAGTAGAAGTCTTCGTCGGCCGATCCGGTGGCCGCGATCGCGGCGCTCGCCACACCCCCGAGCCCGGACGCGAACACGACGCCGCCGATGCCGGCCAACTGCATGAATTGGCGCCGGTCAAAATGGTTCATGGTGATCTCCAGTTCGGTTGGCACCTCGGGTGCCGGTGGGTTCGCCCAGGCGGGCCGTGAGTGCCAGACCGACATCTCGCGCCGGCCATTCCCGGCTGCCGTGGATCTCCGAGTGCGCCCCGGGGCTTTGGAATAAAACCCTGCCGCGCCAGGTACTGCCTGAACGGGGGGATTCGCGATGAGCGATGACGACAAGCGCCGGCGCTTCGAACAGCTGGCCCTGGCGCACCTGGACGCGGCGTTCAACCTGGCACGGTGGCTGACCCGCAACGACCACGACGCGCAGGATGTGGTGCAGGAGGCGTACCTGCGCGCGATCCGCTACGTCGACGGGTTTCGCGGCGAGAACGCCCGGCCGTGGTTGCTGCAGATCGTGCGCAACACCTGCTTTTCATGGCTGAAGGAGAACCGGCCGGCCGAGTGGGTCGGGTTCGAAGACGCCGATGGCGTCGCGCACGAGATCGCCGCACCGACGGCCGATGAACCCCCGGCGATGGCGATGCGCAACGCCGATCGTTTGCAGATCAACCGGGCGATCTCCGAACTGCCTGTCGCCTACCGCGAGGTGTTGGTGCTGCGCGAACTGGAAGATCTTTCATACAAGGACATCGCGCGCATCGCCGACATACCGATCGGCACCGTGATGTCGCGCCTGGCGCGCGCAAGGCGCCTCTTGCAACAGGCGTTGCTGCCCGGGAGCCTGCCGACGCTGCGTGGCGTGCCGAGCTCCACCCCGCGCGAGGTGAAATCATGAGACCGGCGATCGACCCTCAAACGCTGAACGCGTTCGTCGACGGCGAGCTGGACCTGCTCAGCCAGCGCGAGATCGAGCAACGGATCGAGCACGACGACGCGCTGCGCGGTGAAGTGCAAGCGTTGCGGCGGCTGCGCCAGCACGTTCGCGACCTCGCCGACTACCACCCGGCACCCGAGGCGTTTCGCCAACGCATCGCCGCACTGGTGCCGGCGCCGGCCACCTTGCCGGCGCGCGGGCTAGTCCGCAAGGGCACCCTGCAACGTTGGGTGAACTGGCGCCCGATGACGGTCTCGTTCGCGGCACTGGCGTTGGCGTACCTGGCGTTGAACCTGGGCCCGTGGCCATCGGCACACGACGCTCGGATCGAGCGCGAGGTGGTGGCGAGCCACGTGCGCTCGACGCTGGGCCAGCATCTGGTCGATGTGGCGTCGTCGGACCAGCACACGGTCAAGCCCTGGCTGTCGTCGAAGCTCGACTTCTCGCCGCCGGTGCCGCAGTCGCTGCTCCCGGGCTCGGTGTTCCTCGGCGGGCGGGTCGACTATCTCGACGGACGACCGGTGGCCGCGCTGGTGTACCGGCAAGGCGCGCACATCGTGAACTCGTTCGTGTGGCCGGCGCACGCCGCCGACCGCGCGGCGACCCTTTCGGAAGACCGAGGCTTTCGGATTGCCCACTGGTCGCGCGCCGGCATGACCCACTGGGTGATATCGGACGTGAACCGTGACGAGTTCGAGGCCCTCGTGCGCGCGCTCGAAGCGGCGGGGGGCGATCGCTGATGCCGCAGCGCGGGTTCTCAAGCACCTCGGTGCTGCGCGCATGCGCGCGGCGTTGTCGGCACACGCCGCGCTGCACGCCGCCGCCGTGCACCTCGACGCACGTCAGCGGCACGGCGGCGCGGCCCGCGTCGTTCATGCCGCATCCTGGTTCGGATTGATCAGGTATTTCGCGCCGGTGGCGCGCTTGCCGTAAACCGCGATCCGCTCGAGTTGCAGCGCCTGCGCCAGCGACACCTCGCCGGCATAGCGGCTCGCGAAGGTCGTCTTCAGCTGCGCCGCCACGCGCTGCTTCAGCGCCTGTGCGGCAGCCGGCCCGATCTTCTGCAGGAACGGGAACAGCAACCAGCCACCCATGCCCCAGGCCATGCCGAAGTTGCGGTTGAACTCGGTCGGCCCGGTGTCCAGGCCGCCGTAGATGTAGACCTGCTTGTGGGTCGTCGAGCCGTAGCGGCTGTACTCGGCGGCGTTGCGATTCAGCGCCGCTTCCATGCAGCTCAGGATCTGCCCGGCGAGCTTGCCGCCGCCGGTGGCGTCGAAGGCGAGCGTGGCGCCGGTGGCAGCGATCGCTTCGGCCTTGCCCGATGTCGACGGCAATTCCGAGCGAGGCTGGAATCGCATGACCCACTGTGGAGACGGCATACAGCGTAGCCTGACCGCCATCAACGCCGGCCGCGTTGATGCAGCCCGCGCGCCAAAAGCCGCCGCAGTCAGCGCCCAGGGACTGACGCCGACGGTGATGGCGCAGGCCATCGAGAAGGTCATCCATCGCCACGACGCCAACTGGTCCGACGAGGCCATTCCAGCGCTGGGTGGGCCCACGCCGTCCCATGCAATCACGGCGCCTACAGGACGGGAGCGTGTCGAGGGCTTGCGGCGCGAGTACGAGAATGGCGAGCAGCGGCAGTCTGCCGCACAGGGTGAGTCGGCTGTGTTCCACCGAATTTTTGTGTGACGCATTGAGAATCTCCAGGTGAGCCCGAACGACAGCCCGCCGGATCGCAGCGATGGCACAGCCCGATCGTTGGCCATCGACCTGGAGGAACTGATCTGGGCGCTGAACTCGCGCGACACCTTGGGTGAGAGCAGTCATTGGCTCAATCTCGAATCCGGTGAACTTTTGTTCCTTGCCGGCCCCGACGCGGTGGACGATGTGGATGAAGATCCCCGTGACAGCGATCAATGGCTGTTCGTCGAGCCGATCGAGTCATCGCAGGCCTTCGAGATCATGGAGGACTTCGCCGAGCAATGCCGCGACGACCGCCTGGCCCGCGCACTCCGGCAAGCGCTGCAGCATCGCAAGCCCTTTCGCCACTTCAAGGACACGCTGGCCGCACACCCGGCGCAGCGTGAGGCATGGTTCGCCTTTGAGCGGCATGCGATGGAGGCGATCGCCCGACGATGGTGCGAAGACCATGGCATCTCGCCCGGTTTTAGTCCGCGGCCGAGAACGCCATCGGATTGACCTCGGGCGCACGCCTCGAGGTTGCGCCGCAATACCGGAACCATGACGGAACCTTGCGCTGGCGACAGGCCTGCGTCGGGCAGACTTGCGCGGCGCGCGTTGGGATGCGGTTGATCTCGAGTACAGGCGAGCCGGTGTTCATCTCGATGAAGCCAAGGCGTGGCGCGCGATCCCGGTTCCGCTGAACGACGACGCAATGGCGGCGGTGCAAGAGCGGTTCGGCAAGCCCTTGGAACTGGTTGTCCGCTGTCGTGGCAAGCCGATCCGCCAGGTCAGCATCGAGGCCTTCTACGCGGCGCTGCCGCGGGCCGGGATCGAAGATTCCCGTCGGCATGCCCTCCGGCACAACTGGGCTGTCACGTCACGTGCCGGGCCGAACGCTGCTTTTGCGTTGCAAGAGTTGCGGGTTGGGAGCCGGCCGACATGGTGCGCCGCTTTGCGCCCTTCTCGGTGGATCACCTGGCGCCTTGGCGAGGATCGGCTTTCGGCGAACAAGAACGGCGGCGTGATGGTGAAACCGTCAGGAAAAAGAAAAACGGCCTAGAGACCGAAATCTATAGACCGTTGATCCGTTTCTTGTTTTTCTGGTGCGGCTGGCAGGAATCGAACCCACGACCCCTTGGTTCGTAGCCCGCCGATAAACGAATGGGGTTCAATGAAATCAACGACTTAGCGGCGCCCTCACCCCGCAGTTTCGCATAGAAGTGCCCAGGGACGCCTGGGAAAGTCGCGCAAAAGTCGCGCAGCGATGGATGCACTTCAGAGCCCTTCTACGCCGGCCAGGAACCGCTCGGCCTCAGTCATCATGCCCTTCGAGATGGCGTCCCAGGACCTGCCGTGGAAGTCCTTGGGCAAACGCGCCTCGACCGCCGCCAACGATGGCTTGACCTGCTCGACCAAGCCGACCATGGCATCCCATATCGCCGGCCCGCCGTTCTTCATGGCCAGTTGGTGCCAGTGCCGGGTGTGGATGGTGTCGAAGCGGTAGTGCGCGTTCTTGGAACGCATCGCCATTGCCAGGCCCGCCTGCCGGCGGTTGTACTGGTTCGGGCCTTTGCCGAAGTAGGGCCACATCGACAGGATGTCGTACAGCGGCGTCATCACATAGGTGTCGCCAGGCTGCAGAAAGATCGAGTAGTTCTTGGCGTGGCCATCGGTGGCCGCCATCAACCAGAAGGCGAGCTGCGTCAGCTGAAACGCCAGCGTGTCCTGCAGCGGATCGGCGCTGCCGGTGAGCAACTGCAGGCACTTCGACATGCCGGGTCCGCCATCGTGCTCGTACTTCTGCTGCGGAGAGA
>JAGWTP010000122.1 GCA_028868895.1 Burkholderiales bacterium | reverse complement strand
GGCCGATCCAGGTCGGCTCGCACTACCACTTCGCCGAGACCAACGCCGCGCTGCAATTCGACCGAGCCGCCGCCCGCGGCATGCGCCTGAACATCGCCTCGGGCACCGCGGTGCGCTTCGAGCCGGGGCAGCAGCGCACGGTGGAGTTGGTCGATTACGCCGGCGCGCGGGTGGTGTATGGGTTTCGCGGGTTGGTGCAGGGTGGGTTGTGATCTCACGGTTTTTTGCCACAAAGGCGCAAAGACACCAAGGAAAGCAAGATGGTCCGAACCGATGACGAAGTTGCGGCGCAGATCGTCGATGCAGCCGTTTCGATTCACAAATATCTGGGTCCCGGATTGCTCGAATCGGCATATGCCGCGGCGCTTCAAATCGAGTTCGATGAGCGCGGCATGATCTGCGAACGCCAAGTCCCGATCCTGGCCCGCCATCACGATCGGCCTCTGGGAGTCGTCTACCGTGCGGACCTGCTCGTCGAGAGCCGCGTGCTGGTCGAAGTCAAAGCCGTGCTGGGCCCGGAACCGCTGCACGTCGCGCAACTGCTTTCGTACCTGCGGCTCGGCAGCTGGCGTCTCGGCCTGCTGCCGAACTTCAATTCGCCGTTGATGAAAGACGGAGTTCGACGCATCGTGAACGGACACTGAGACCTACTTTCTCCGTTCGCCTTGGTGCTTTTGCGCCTTGGTGGCAAAAGTCGCACGCGAACAGCCAACCACACAACACAGACACCCCATGGCAAAGATCCAGCGCCGCGCCTACGCCGAGATGTTCGGTCCGACCACCGGTGACCGCGTGCGGCTCGCCGACACCGGCCTCGTCGTCGAGGTCGAGCACGACCACACGCTGCGCGCCGGCGGCTACGGCGAAGAGGTCAAGTTCGGCGGCGGCAAGACCATCCGCGACGGCATGGGGCAGAGCCAGAGGCTGGCGGCGGACGTGGCCGACACGGTGATCACCAACGCGCTGATCATCGACCACTGGGGCATCGTGAAGGCCGACATCGGCATCAAGAACGGCCTGATCGCCGCGATCGGCAAGGCCGGCAACCCCGACGTGCAGCCCGGGGTCGACATCGTCATCGGCCCCGGCACCGAGATCATCGCCGGCGAGGGCGCGATCGTCACCGCCGGCGGCATCGACACGCACATCCACTTCATCTGCCCGCAGCAGATCGACGAGGCGCTGATGAGCGGCGTGACAACGATGATGGGCGGGGGCACCGGCCCGGCCACCGGCACCTTCGCGACCACCTGCACACCGGGGCCGTGGCACATCCACTCGATGCTGCGGGCGGCCGAGAGCTTCCCGATGAACCTGGGCTTCCAGGGCAAGGGCAACGCGAGCCTGCCCGGCGCGCTCGAAGAACAGGTCGAGGCCGGCGCCTACGGGCTGAAGCTGCACGAAGACTGGGGCACCACGCCGGCGGCGATCGACTGCTGCCTGGGCGTGGCCGATGCGCACGACGTGCAGGTCACGATCCACACCGACACGCTGAACGAATCGGGCTTCGTCGAGGACACGATCGCGGCGTTCAAGGGCCGGACCATCGCGACCTTCCACACCGAGGGCGCGGGCGGCGGGCACGCGCCCGACATCATCAAGTGCGCGGGCCTGCCCAACGTGCTGCCGTCGAGCACGAACCCGACGATGCCGTACACCGTGAACACGATCGACGAGCACCTCGACATGCTGATGGTGTGCCACCACCTCGACGCGAGCATCGCCGAAGACCTGGCGTTCGCCGAGAGCCGCATCCGGCGCGAGACGATCGCCGCCGAAGACATCCTGCACGACCTGGGCGTGTTCTCGATGATGAGCTCCGACAGCCAGGCGATGGGGCGCGTGGGCGAAGTCATCCTCCGCACCTGGCAGACGGCGCACAAGATGAAGGCGCAGCGCGGGTGGCTGGCGCCCCCTCCCGTTCGGGCTGAGCCTGTCGAAGCCTCGTCGCGCCATGACAACTTCCGCGTCAAGCGCTACATCGCCAAGTACACGATCAACCCGGCGATCACGCAGGGCATCTCGCACATCGTCGGCTCCGTCGAGGCCGGCAAGCTCGCCGACCTGGTGCTCTGGAAGCCGGCGTTCTTCGGCGTCAAGCCGAGCCTGATCCTGAAGGGCGGCATGATCGCCGCCGCCGCGATGGGCGACCCCAACGCGAGCATCCCGACGCCGCAGCCGGTGCACTACCGGCCGATGTTCGGCGCGTTCGGCGCGGCGATGGACGCGACCTGCATCACCTTCATGTCGAAGGCCGCCGTGGCGGCCGGCGTGCCGCAGCGGCTCGGCCTGCGCCGGCGCGTCGAGGCGGTGAAGAACACGCGCACGATCGGCAAGGCCGACATGATCCACAACGCCGGCACGCCGCACATCGAGGTCGATGCGCAGACCTACGAGGTGCGCGCCGACGGCGTGCTGCTGACCTGCGAGCCCGCCACCGAGCTGCCGATGGCGCAGCGCTACTTCCTGTTCTGAGAAACGCACCCATGCTCACGATCAACAAGTTGATTCCCCAAGGCCGCGGGCTGGCGCCGGTGCTGCGGCGCCGCGCCGCGCACCTCGAACTCGACTGGGACGTGCGCCAGAAGAGCCGCTTCGAGGCCACCGACTCGCTCGGGCGCAGCCTGGGCGTGTTCCTGCCGCGCGGCACGGTGGTGCGCGGCGGCGATGTGCTGGTGGCCGAAGACGGCTCGATGATCGCCGTGCGCGCCGCGCCCCAGCCGGTGCTGGTGGTGCGCCACTGCAGCGATCACGGTTCGCCGTTCGACCTGTTGCGCGCGGCCTACCACCTGGGCAACCGGCATGTGCCGCTGCAGCTCGCCCCCGATCACCTGAAGCTCGAACCCGACCACGTGCTGGCCGAGTTGCTGCGCCAGATGCACCTGATCGTCAGCGCGGCGACCGAGCCGTTCGAGCCCGAGGGCGGCGCGTACGCCGACGGTGGGGCCGGCCACGCGAACGGACACGACCACGGGCACGATCACGGCCCGGTGGCCGCCGCATCTGCCACGGCGCCGGCCCACGTGCACGGGCCCGCGTGCGATCACGATCACGATCACGATCACGATCACGATCACGATCATGGCCATGGTCACGGCCACCGACACTGAGCCCGCCGATGCCCCGCGTTCTCCGGCCAGCAGCGCCGACCCCCGCCGCGGCGCTGCTGCAGTTAATGGCGCTGGCTTCACCGGCGCTGCCGGTCGGCGGCTTCAGTTACTCCGAAGGGCTGGAAGCCGCCGTCGAAGCCGGTCGGGTGCAGGGCGAGCCGCAGGCCCGCACCTGGCTGCTCGACCAGCTCGAGCTTGGCCTCGCACGCAGCGACATCGCGGTCGTGGCCCGCGCGTTCAAGGCCTGGTCGCGTGGCGATTTCGCGGCCGTCGTCGAACTCAATGGCTGGGTCACGACCACCCGCGAAACGAGCGAGTCGCGCCAGCAGACCGAGCAGATGGGCCGCTCGATGGTGGCCTGGCTGAACAACCGCAACCCGCACGAGCCGGCCGATGCGCGCGTCGCGCAATTGCAGTCGCTCGCGCCGGCGCCGACCTGGCCGGTGGCGTTCGCGCTGGCCGCCGCGCAAACCGGTGCGCCGCTGCGCGAGGCCTTGCTCAGCTACGCCTTCGGCTGGGCCGAGAACATGGTCCAGGCCGCGCTCAAGGCAGTGCCGCTCGGCCAGGGCAGCGGCCAGCGCATGCTGGCCGCGCTGGCCGCGGCCCTCCCGGGCGCCGTCGATCATGCGGCGGCGCTGATGGACAGCGCACGCCAGGCCCACACGCCGATGCTCGCGATCCTGTCGGCGCAGCACGAGACCCAGTATTCACGGCTGTTCCGGTCGTGAGCGCCATGGCACGCAACATCGAGATCAAGGCGCGGGTTGCGACCATCGACGCGCGGCTTCCGCGGGCCTGTGCCCTCGACGATCGCGAGCCCGAAACAACCGCGCACGACGACGCCCTCTTCACCCGCAGCCATGGTCGTCTGAAGCTGCGCGCCACGTTTGCCCGGAACCCGGGAGCGACCGGTCGTGCAATCGAGCAGCGCACCGGGTTCCTGGTCGTGCGCGCGCGGGTCCACCGGGGCCGCGTCTCGGGCCGGGGCGATGTCGTGGGACTCGAGGTCGAGCTGTGCGACGGCGAGCCGGCCGAGCACGACGCGACCGAGGTGCGATCCTTGCTGGACCGTTCGCGGACCGAGCCCTCACGAATCATCTCGGGTGCCTGCGTCGATCGGCTGCGCGCAGCCGGAGTGTTTGACTCAACTTCACATTCCCCACCATGACCCCACTGCACTCGATCGCCCACCGCACCCGCAAGCTGCCGCCGCTGCGCGTGGGCGTCGGCGGCCCGGTCGGTTCGGGCAAGACGACGCTGGTCGAGATGCTGTGCAAGGCGATGCGCGAGACCTACGACCTCGTGGTCGTCACCAACGACATCTACACCAAGGAAGACCAGCGCCTGCTCACCGTCGCCGGCGCGCTGGAGGCCGAGCGCATCATGGGCGTGGAGACCGGCGGCTGCCCGCACACGGCGATCCGCGAAGACGCCTCGATCAACCTCGAGGCGGTCGACCGCATGCTCCGGAAGTTCCCGAACGCCGACATCGTCTTCATCGAAAGCGGCGGCGACAACCTGGCCGCCACCTTCAGCCCCGAGCTCTCCGACCTGACGATCTACGTGATCGATGTGGCGGCGGGCGAGAAGATTCCGCGCAAGGGCGGCCCCGGCATCACCAAGAGCGACCTGTTCGTCATCAACAAGGTCGACCTCGCCCCCTACGTGGGTGCCGACCTCGAGGTGATGCGCGCCGACACGACGCGCATGCGCACCACCGCGCAGGGCGTGCGCCCGTTCGTGATGACCAACCTGAAAACCAAACTCGGCCTGGCCGAGGTGGTGGCCTTCATCGAGGGCCGGGGCATGCTCGGCGCGTGAGCGTCGTCGCGACGCCGGACGGTCGGCCATCGGCCATCGGGCGTCGTGGCGGGGCGCCGGAACCGGCACCGTTCTCCGCAGTCGGTCGCACGAAAGGAACGCTCCACCGCCCGCAATTCGTTCGATCGCGGCGCGCCGGGAACGGCGATCCTGCGCGGGTGCTCGTCGTGGCCTAGGAACGCCGCCCGACCTTCCCCGTACGTCAACGCCGCGGACTCCCCATGCCCCTGCCCGGTCTCGCTTCATCGCTTGCGCGCTGGACCGTCACGCTCAAGTTCAAGATCATCGCGCTGGCGGTTGCCACCGCAGTGCTGGCGGCGATGTCGAGCACCGAACTCGCGCTGACCAGCACCCGCAACGACCTGCAACGCCTGCTGCTGGAGAACGAGCGCGAAGATGGCGAGCGCACCGCGGCGCTGCTGGCCAACAAGCTCGAGATGCTCGAGGTCACGCTCGAAGCGGTGGCGCGCCAGATCGGCCCGGCCGACTGGCAGGACCGCGCATCGATGACGCGCATGCTGCTGGGCAAGCCGGCGCTCGGCGCGCTGTTCGACGTGGTGTTCGCGGTGCGCTCCGACGGCACGATGCTGGCGCGGGTCGACAAAGGCGCGGCCGCTGCAAACCTGCCGAGCGTTGCCGATCGCCCGTACTTCGTGCAGGCGATGAAGTCCGATCGGCCGGTGGTCTCGGCGCCGCTGCTCGGGCGCGTCTCGCACACCCCGATCGTGATCATCGCGATGCCGGTGCGCTCGGCGGACGGCCGCACCACCGGTGTGATTGCCGGGTCGCTGGCCTTGCGTTCGGCGCGCCTGTTCCTGAACCTGGCCAGCACGGCCCAGCCCGCCGGCGCACGCACGCTGGTGATGGACCGCGCCGGCACGCTGCTGGCGCACCCGCTGCCCGGCCGCGTGCTGGGCAGCGCCGCCGACGAACCCGGCCTGGCCCCGGCATTTGCCCGCTGGCGCGCCGCGGGCAGCGCGATCGACGCGCGCGGGTTCGCCGAGCTGACCGGCGACACCATGGTGTCGATGAGCAGCATCCCGGGTTCCGATTGGGTGCTGGTGCACCTCACGCCGCAGGCGATCGCGCTCGCGCCGCTTGCGGCCGCCGGGCGCACCGCATGGCGCGCCACCGCCGGGGTGGGATTCGTGGCGGCACTGTTGGCCGGGATGCTGGCATGGCGCATGACGCGACCGATCTCGCGGCTGCGCCTGCGGGCCGAGCAGCTGCTGGACGTGGACGATCACGCTGGCGACGGCTGGCCCGACGAAAGCGGCGAAATCGGTGGCCTGGCGCGCGCATTCCAGCAGGTGGTCGAGCAGCGCCGGTTGCGCCAGCGCGAGACGCAGGCGTTGTTGAAACAACTGGAGGCGGTGCTGGACCACGCCGAAGTCGGCATCGCCTTGACGCGCAATGGTCATTTCGAATTGGTGAGCCGGCACTTCTGCCGGACCTTCCGCTGCGACAAGGAGCAGCTGCTGGGCCGGTCGACGCGCGTGATCTACGCCTCGGACGAGGCCTGCCTGGCGCTGAAGGAGCGGGCACGGCCGGTGTTCATGGAACGCGGCGCCTACGCCGGCGAACTCGAACTGATGCGCCACTCCGGCCAGACGTTCTGGGCCCACATGCGCGGCCGCGCGGTGGTGCCCGGCGACCGCTCGCAGGGCACGATCTGGACCGTCGAAGACGTGACCGAGGTGCGCGAACAGCGCGAGCGCCTGGCCTGGGCTTCGAGCCACGATTCGCTGACCGGGCTGGCCAACCGCGCCGCCTTCGAGGTGCTGCTGGAAAACGCCAGCGCGCGGGCCGACAGCGAGCCGTTCTGCGCGCTGTTCATCGACCTCGATCGTTTCAAGCAGGTCAACGACACCGGCGGTCATGCGGCCGGCGATGCGCTGCTGCGCGACGTGGCGCAGGTGCTCGCCGACCAGGTGCGCAAGTCGGACACGGTGGCGCGCCTGGGGGGCGACGAGTTCGCGGTGCTGCTGCACCACTGCCCGGTGTCGCAGGCGCAGGCCATTGCCGAGCAGATTCGCTCCGCGGTGGTGGCGTACCAGCTCGCCTGGGAAGGCCGGCACCACAGCGTGGGCGCGAGCATCGGCCTGGTGCCGGTGCGCGACGCGACGACCACCGCCACCGAAGTGCTGCGCGCCGCCGACGCCGCCTGCTACGCCGCCAAGCGGCAGGGCCGCAACCGCGTGGCGCTGCACGGGCCCGGGTGAGCGGCGCCGCTGTCAGCGGATGCGGCCGATCTCCTGCAGCGACTTGACCGCACCGGCGCCGATCGACGCGCCGAAGCGCTTGGCCAGGCGCTCGGCAACGTTCTCGCGCGGTGTGTAGTCGACCACGTCCTCGGCCTTGACGACCTCGCGCGCCACGTAGTCGAGGTTGCCCAGGTGGTCGACCAGGCCCAGGCTCAAGGCCTGCTGGCCGTTCCAGAACAGTCCGCTGAACAACTCCGGCGTCTCCTTCAGCCGGCTGCCGCGGCCCTGGCGCACGACCGCGATGAACTGCTGGTGGATCTGGTCGAGCATGGCCTGCAGGAAGGCGCGCTGCTTGGGCAGCAGCGGCGAGAACGGGTCGCCGATGCCCTTGTTGTCGCCGGCCGTCAGAAGGCGCCGCTCGATGCCGAGCTTGTCCATCAGGCCGGTGGCGCCGAAGCTGTCCATCAGCACGCCGATCGAGCCGACCACCGAGGCCTTGTCGGCATAGATCTCGTCGGCCGCCACCGCGATGTAGTAGGCGCCCGAGGCGCAGGTGTCTTCGATGACCGCGTAGACCTTCTTGTGGTGCAGCTTCTTGAGGCGCCGGATCTCGTCGTTGATGATGCCGGCCTGCACCGGGCTGCCCCCGGGTGAGTTGAAGCGCAGCACGACGGCGCGCGCGTTCTCGTCTTCGAACGCGCTCTTCAGCGCCGGCAGCAGGTTCTCGGCGCTGGCCTCGGCGTCGGCGGCGATCTCGCCGTGGATCTCGATCAGCGCGGTGTGCGGGCCGGCCGGCACGGCGTTGTGGTTGCGCACCGCGAAGGCGGCGTACGCCACCGCCATCACCAGCAGCAGCCATGACAGGCGAAAGAAGATGCGCCAGCGGCGGTCGGTGCGGCGCTCGCGCAGCATGTCGCGCGCGAACTGCTCGGCCACGCCGTCCCACGAACGGGGCGGGCTGGCCGCGGGCGTGCTCGCCAACGCCGAGGTGGCCCCGGCTTCGGGCACGGAAGGGTGGTCTTCGGGGGTGCTGCTCATGGGGGCCTTGAAGCCGCGCGCCGATTCACGCGGCGCGGGTGGGTTGGGTGTCGCGGGAAGGATACCAATAGACCTGGCCGTCGCGCTCGAAGGCGTCGATCACGGTGAGCTTGCCGCGCCCGCACGGGCCGCCGACGCAGCGCCCGGTCAAGGGCTCGTAGACCGCGCCGTGGATCGAGCACATGATGAACTCCTTGGCGCTGTCGAGGAACTCGCCGACCTGCCAGTCCATCTCGGTGGGCACGTGCAGGCAGCGGTTCAGGTAGGCGACCACGCGGCCGTCGAAGCGCAACACGAAGGCGCGGGCGGGTTCGCGAAAGTGGAGCACGTCGAACACGTAGGCGTTGCCCTTGTCGACCAGTTCGCTGGAGGCGCACAGCGGCAGCGGATCGGGCCGCGCCGCCGGGCTCGGCAAAGGCGCCAGCGTCTCATCCATGGCGGATCAGCCAGTCGTGCAGCTCGGCGGTCGAGTGGGCGACGTGAAGCGTGTCGAAGGCCTCGAATGCGACGGCGTCGTGCGCGCCGTAGCTCACGCCGATGCTCGCGGTACCGGCGTTCGCGGCGAGCTGCAGATCGTGGGTCGTGTCGCCGATCATCAGCGTGCGCGCGGGCTCCACCTGGAACAGCGCCATCAGCTCGCGCAGCATGCGCGGGTCGGGTTTCGAGGCGGTCTCGTCGGCGGTGCGGGTCGCGTCGAACAGGCCCCTGAGCACCGAGGAGTCGAGCGCGTCATCGAGGCCGCGGCGCGACTTGCCGGTCGCCACGCCGAGCAGGTGGCCGCGCGCCTTCAGGGCCTGCAGCATCGCCAGCGTGCCGTCGAAGAACACGATCTCGTGCTGGCGCGCGTAGTAGTGGTGGCGGTAGCGCTCGCCGAGCTCGCGGTAGCGCTGCGGCGGCAACTCGGGCGCGGCGTGCTGCAGCGCCTCGGCCAGGCCCATGCCGATCACGTAGCTCGCCTGCGCGTTGCTGGGCACCGCCACGCCGAGGTCGGCGCAGGCGGCCTGGATGCAGCGCGTGATCAGCGCGGTGGAGTCGAACAGGGTGCCGTCCCAATCGAACACGATCAGGTCGAACTGGCGAGGGTGGGTCATGGGGGGGCGGGCCGGGCGGCCAGCGCGTGGATCAATGCCTCGCATTCTGCCGGCAACGGCGCGGCGAGCTCGATCACCTCGCCGCTGCCGGGGTGCGTGAAGCGCAGCTGCCTGGCGTGCAGGAACATGCGGTCGAACCTGACGCCGCGAACCACGTCGCCGCGCGCGAGCGCCTTGTTGAGCGCGAAGTCGCCGTACTTCTCGTCGCCGACGATCGGGTGGCCTTCGTGCGTCAGGTGGACGCGGATCTGGTGGGTGCGGCCGGTCTTGATGGTCACGTCGAGCAGGGTGTAGCCCGCAAATTTCTCGGCGATGCGCACCAGCGTGATCGAGCGTTTGCCTGCGTCGGCGTCTTCGGCAACCGCATGCACGCGGCGTTCGCCCTCGGCGGTCAGGAACTTGTGCAGCGCCACGTCGATGACCTTGCGCGCCGCTGGCCAGGTGCCGACCACGAGCGCCGCGTAGGTCTTGCCGGTCTCGCGCTGGCGCAACTGGTCCTGCAGCGCGACCAGCGCCGAGCGCTTCTTGGCGATCAGCAGCAGGCCGGAGGTTTCCTTGTCGAGCCGGTGCACGAGTTCGAGGAACCGGGCTGCAGGCCGCGCCCGGCGCAGCTGCTCGATCACGCCGAAGCTGACGCCGCTGCCGCCGTGCACCGCCACGCCGGCGGGCTTGTCGATGGCGAGCAGGAAGTCGTCCTCGAAGACCACCGGGAATTCGCGCGCCGGTGCGCCGGGGTTGTCGCTGCGGTCGGCCGCGTTCCTGGAGGTGCGCACCGGCGGAACGCGCACCTCGTCGCCCAGCGCCAGGCGCGTGTCGGCGCCGGCGCGGCCCTTGTTCACGCGGACCTCGCCGGAGCGGATCACGCGGTACACGTGGGTCTTGGGCACGCCCTTGAGCAGCTTGACGAGGAAGTTGTCCAGGCGCTGGCCCTCGGAGCCTTCATCGACCA
>JAGWTP010000024.1 GCA_028868895.1 Burkholderiales bacterium | reverse complement strand
GCGGCGCAGGGCATATCGACCTTCGCGGCCGCCGGTGACTCGGGGGCCTACGACACCAACAGCACGCTGCCGTACCCGCAGTTCTCCAAGATCCTCACGGTCGATTCGCCGGCCTCCGACCCGTACATCATCGCCGCCGGCGGCACCACGTTGCCGGGCAACATCCAGCGCAAGTACGGTGTCGTCTTCGTTCCGACTGAGCAGGTGTGGGGCTGGGACTACTTCAACCCCTACCTGGTGACCAACTACGGGCCGGCCTATCTGGACTACTACTTCTCGGTGGGCGGCGGCGGTGGCGTCAGCGTGTTCTGGCCGCGGCCCGACTACCAGAAGGACACCGATGGCATCCGCAAGAGCGAGCCGAACCAGGTCTGGACCTACTACCCGAACTTCCCGGACACCTCCGTTCAGGCCTACCTGTACACCGTGGCGCCCAATGTCGCAGGCCGCAACCTGCCCGACATTTCGCTCAACTCCGATCCCTTCACCGGCTACCTCCTCTATTCGACACCCGATGGCGGCTGGTTGGCGGGTTACGGTGGCACCAGCTTTGCCTCGCCGCAGTTGAACGGGATCTTCGCGTTGATCGGGCAGACCAAGTCGTCGCGGCTCGGGTTGCTGCACCCGCAGCTGTACACGGCCGCGGCGCAACGTGACAACGAAGAGAAGTCGGGCTTGATCGACATCCGCGCCGGTGACAACTGGTTCTATGCCGGCGTGAAGGGCTACGAGCCGGGGGCCGGGCTGGGTACGATCAACGCTGCGGCGGTGGCCCGCACGCTGCGGTAAGCCGGCCCGCTCTCGGCTGGCGCGACACGTCCGGGGACTCTCGCGTCCCCGGGCGCATGAGCCCATGTTGCTTGGCCACTGTGCTCGGCCCTCTCGGGGGCGGCGGCCGCGCCGCCTGGGGCGCTCACCAATCCTCCTTGACCGCCAGCGCCATCTGGCGCGCGGCGGCGCCGTGTGCGGCGACTGCGGCGGTGACGATGCCGGCGGCCATCACCGCGGCACACAGGGCCGCCAGCCGGCCCCACGGCAGCAGCAGGTCCATGGTCCAGTGAAAGCTCTGCGGGTTGACGACTTCGACCAGCACCACGCTCACCGCCAGCCCGAGCAGCAGGCCGAGCAGCGCGCCGGCGGCGGTCCAGACCGCACCCTCGGCGGCGACCACCGCGAGCACCTGCGTGCGTGTCAGCCCCAGGTGCGCGAGCAGCCCGAATTCCTTGCGCCGCGCCAGCACCTGCGCCGAGAAGCTCGCGGCGATGCCGAACAGCCCGATCGCGATCGCCACCGCCTGCAGCCAGTAGGTGACCGCGAAGCTGCGGTCGAAGATGCGCAGCGAGGTGGCGCGGATCTCGCCGGCCGAGGCGAACTCGAGCAGCGCGCCGTCGCGCCCGAGTTCGTTCGCGAGTGCGCGCAGGCGTTGTTCGATCGGCGCGAGCGCGGCGCCCGGGCGCAGCCACAGCGCCAGGTCGCTGACGCGGGTGTCGCCGGTCAGGCGCCGGTAGTCGGCCGCGCCGATCGCGATCGCGCCGTGCTGGCGCGCGTAGTCGCGCCAGACGCCGCGCACGAACACGCGGGCGTCGATGCTGCCGCCCGCCACCCGGCGCAGCGGCAGCGTCAGCGTGGTGCCGGGTGAGGCGCGGTACAGGCTCACCATCGCTTCGCTCACGTAGACCGGGATCGCGCCGGCCGGCGCCGGCACCAGTTCGCCGACCAGCGGCAGCGACTTCTCGGGCGCATCGAGGGTGCGCGCGATCAGCGCCACCGCGGGCTGGTCGGGGTCGAGCTGAAGCTGCGTCACGCGCTGCGAGTCGACCCGCTGCACGCCGGCGATCTGCGCCGCGCGCTGCGCCATCGCGGCCGGCAGCGTGACCCCATCGGCCGCGCCGAGCGACCCACCGGCGCGCACGTAAAGGTCGGCCGGCAGCACCGTGTCGAGCCACTGCGCGACCGACTCGCGAAAACTCGCGACCATCACCGTCAGCGCCACCGCCAGGCTCAGGCTCGCGACCACGCCGGCGACCGCAATCGTCGCACTGTGGCGCTGGTGGCGTGCGCGCTCGACCGCCAGCAGCGCCAGCGCATGGCGCGGCGGCGCGATGCCCTTGAGCAGCGCGCCGACGCCGGCCGGCACGCAGGCGATGCCGCCGAGCAGCAGGCAGGCGACCGCGAGGTACGCGGCCAGCGGGATGCCCGCCACCGGTGGCAGCAGCGCCAGGCCGACCCCGGCGACGAGCAACGCCGGGCCGACCCACGCTGGCCCGGCCGGCGCGTCGCCCGCGCTCAAGCCCTTCAGCGCCTGGGCCGGCGCGAGCCGTTGTGCGGCGCGCGCCGGCAACCAGCCGCCGACGGTCGCGGCGGCCACGCCCAACACGCCGTACACGGCGGCCGCGGTGGCGCTGAACTGCAGGTGCGGCGCGACCCCCGGAAAGTAGCCGCCGCCGAGGTCGCCGGCAAGCAGCCGCAGCGCCAGCGCGGCCAGCGCCGTGCCCAGCGCCAGGCCCAGGCCGCTGCCGACCGCACCGAGCAGTGCCGACTCGGCCAGCACCAGCGCCAGCCGCTCGCCGCCGCGCAGCCCGAGCACGCCGAGCAGCGCGAGTTGCGGCTGGCGCTTGGCGACCGACAGCGACAGGATCGAGAACACCAGGAACGCGCCGGTGAACAGCGCCACCAGCGCCAGCACCGTCAGGTTGACGCGATAGGCGCGCGACACGTTGGAGACGCGCTGCGCCGCCTCGTCGGGCGCCGCCGCGCGGATGCCCGGCGGCAGTGCGAGCGCGCGCAGCACCGCGGCGCGGTCGGCACCGGCGCGCAGGCGCACGTCGATGCGGCTGATCCGGCCGAGCCAGCCGAACGTGGCCTGCGCGCCGGCGATGTCCATCACCGCCAGCGCCGCGCCGGGCGCGGCGACGCTGCCCTGCACGCGCAGCGTCGCCACGCCGGTGGGCGTCTGCACGCGCATCGTGGTGTCGGCGGGCAACTGGTGCAACTCGCCGCCGGCGCGTTGCGGGTGTGTCTCGCTGTCGGCGAGCGGCCGGTGCACCTCGCTGCCGGCGAGCCGCTGGCGCGCCTGCGCGTTGAGGAACACCGCGCCCGGGTCGAGCACCGCGTAGCGCTCGGCGTCGGCGGCCGGGTGCGGCAGCAGCGCCGGCGCGAGCGGCCCCGCCACCAGCGCGTCCAGGCCGATGACCTTCAGAGCCACGCGCCGTCCGTGCGCGTCGATCGCGTAGGTGTCGAGCTCGATCACCGGGCTCGCCTGCGCCACCTGCGGGTCGCGTGCCACGCGGCCGTACAGCGCTTCGTCGAAGCCGCCGAGCGGGCCGCGCAGCTCGAAGTCGGGCACGCCGCCGACCGCGCGTGCTGCCGCGCTGAACTCGCTCAGCGCCGACTGGTTGATCAGCTGAACCGAGAACGCGAGCGCGACGCCGAGCACCACCGCAAGCAGCGCGGCCAAGTGGCGCCACGGGTGGTGGCGCAGTTCGGGCCACGACACCTGGCGCAGCAGCCGGCCGAGCAGGCGCATCACCGCGTCGCGTCGTCGATGCCGCGGGCGGTGAGCGTCAGCACCCGGTCGGCGCGCGCCGCCGCCGCGCGCGAATGCGTCGCCAGCACGCAGGCCGCGCCTTCGTGCCTGACTTGCGCCCAGAGCAGGTCCATCACGCGTTCGGCGGTGCCCGGGTCGAGGTTGCCGGTGGGCTCGTCGGCCAGGATCAGCGCCGGCCGGTGCACCAGCGCGCGTGCGATCGCGACGCGCTGCAACTGCCCGCCCGAGAGCGTCTGCGGCAGCCGCGCGCCCAGGCCGGCCAGGCCGACGCCGGCGAGCACTGCGTCGACCCGCGCCGCATCAAGGCGGCCCTGCAGCAGCAGCGGCAGCGCGACGTTGTGCGCCACGCTCAGGTGCGGCAGCACGTGGAAGGCCTGGAACACGAAGCCGAGATGGGCGCGCCGGAACAGCGCCTGCTGTGCCTCGGTCAGCGCGGTGACGTCGGTGCCGGCGACGTGCACCCGACCGGCGTCGACGCTGTCCAGGCCGGCGATGCAGTTCAGCAGCGTCGACTTGCCGACGCCCGATTCGCCGAGGATCGCGACGAACTCGCCCGCCGCCACGCTCAGCTCGACGCCTTCGAAGATCGCGGTGTCGCCAAAACGCTTGGCCAGACCGCGCACGGCGAGCAGCGCGGTCGGGGTCATGCGCCGGGCAGGGCCTGGACCAGACGCGCGGCCAGCGCCACGACCTCGGCGCCGGCGTCGGCGCCGTCGCAGGCCACGCGGTGGCGCTGCGGCATGCTGCGCAGCCAGGTCAGCTGGCGCTTGGCGAGCTGCCGGGTGGCGGCCACGCCGCGCTCGGGCAGTTCGCTCAGGTCGCCGGTGACCAGCGCCTCCCAGGTCTGGCGGTAGCCCACGCAGCGCATCGACGGCATGTCGGCGGTCAGGTCGCCACGCTCGCCGAGCGCGCGCACCTCGTCGACCAGGCCCGCGTCGAGCATCTGGTGAAAGCGCGCCTCGATGCGCTGGTGCAGCCAGGCGCGGTCGTCGGGTTCGAGCGAGATCAGCGGCGGCGTCGGCTGTGGCGCGCGGGCGCGGTGGAACGACGAGATCGGCTGGCCGCTGACGCGGAACACCTCGAGCGCGCGCAGGATGCGCTGCGGGTCGGTGGGCGGCAGCCGCGCCGCGGTGACCGGGTCGATGCGCTGCAGCTCGCGGTACAACGCATGCAGGCCGTCGCGTTCGAGCTGTTCGGCCAGCGCGGCGCGCACCGCGCGGTCGGCGGCGGGCATCGCGTCCAGGCCCTCGAACAAGGCCTTGAAGTACAGCATCGTGCCGCCCACCAGCAGCGGCAGGTGGCCGCGGGCCGTGATCTCGCCGATCAGCCGCTGCGCATCGACGACGAAGCGTGCCGCCGAATAGGCTTCGGACGGCTCGATGATGTCGATCAGGTGGTGCGGCACGAGTGCGCGTTCGGCCGCGCTGGGCTTGGCGGTGCCGATGTCCATGCCGCGGTACACCAGCGCCGAGTCGACGCTGACGATCTCGACCGGCTGCGCGCGCGCCACCTTCGCGGCGGCCGCGATCGCCAGCGCCGCTGCGGTCTTGCCCGAGGCGGTCGGGCCGGCCAGGCACAGGCAGCGCGGCGCCGTCATCGCCGCCGCCGTCATCGCGCTGCCGCCGTGCCAAACGGCACGGCCGGCCGGATCGCCCCGGGCTCGCCGTCGCGCTGCACGCGCGTCCAGGCGACCGCGGCGACGGCGACGCCGAACCCGCCGACCCCCAGCGCCAGCGGCAACGTCGAATGGTCGAGCGTGTGGCCCAGCCACAGGCCGACGCCGAACGCGGTGGCCATCATCGCGAAGCCCGACAGCGACGCCGCGGTGCCGGCCTTGTCGGGGAACGGGCCGACCACGCCGACCTGGCCGCAGGGCTGGTGGATGCCGTGGCCGACCGCGAACAGCCACTGCGGCAGCATGATCGCCCAGACCGTCTGCACGCCCGCCAGGCTCAGCGCGGCCATGCTCACGCCGCCCGCCAGCGAGAACCAGGCGCCGCGCTTCACGGTGCCACGCAAGCCGTGGCGCAGCAGCAGGCGGCGGCACAGCAGCGTGCCGGCGACGTAGGCCAGCGAGCTGGTCGACAGGATGGCGCCGTAGGCCAGCCGCGAGGTGCCGAGCACGTTGATGAACACGAACGACGAACCGGCGAGCAGGAAGAACAGCCCGCCCCAGGTGCAGCACAGCAGCGCGGTCCAGGCGCGAAACGCCGGATGCGCGAGCACCTCGCGCCAGTTGCGCAGCAGTTGCGCTGGCCGGGTGGCGAGCGGGTCGCGCTGCGCGAGCGACTCGTCGAACTTGAACGCGACGAAGCCGAGCGTGCCGGCGCCGAACACCGCCGACGCCAGCAGCGCCGCATGCCAGCTCAGCCATTGCACCAGCAGGCCCCCGACCACCGGCGCGAGCATCGCGATCAAGCCCAGGCCGCCGAGCGCGCGCGACATCACGCGCGCGCCCTCGTGCGGCGCGTACAGGTCGCGCACGATCGAGCGCCCGCAGGTGACCGCCGCCGCCAGCGCCGCGCCCTGCAGCGCGCGCCAGCCGATCAGCACCTCGATGCTCTGCGCCAGCGCGCTGAGCACGCTGGCCACGGTGTACAGCGCCATGCCGGCGAGCAGCACCGGGCGCCGGCCGAACCGGTCGGCGAGCGGGCCGACGACGAGCTGGCCGAGCCCGAAACAGATGATCAGCGCCGACAGCGTCAACTGGGTCGCGCCGATGCTGGCGCCGAGCTCGAGCTGCAGCGTCGGCAGCGTCGGCAGGTACAGGTCGGTGGTGATGGGCTGCAGCGCCAGCAGCAGCGTGAGGGTGACCACCACCACCGCCGGGGACATGCGGGTTCGGGTCGCGGGCAAGGTGGGCATGGCGCCGAGGTTAGCAGGCACGCGGCCGCGCCAAGGCCGCCACGCCGTTCGCGCGGCGCGTCAAAGCACCGCGGGGTTCAGGCGCCAGATCGCGACCGTGAGCGCCGACGCGAAGCCGACCCAGCCCAGGTACGGCAGCATCAGCCAGCCGGCGAGCGCATGGGCGCGCCAGAAGCTGCGCAGCGTCAATGCCACCAGCGCCAGCAGCACCAGCACCTCGACGCTCGCGGCGGCCCCCGCATGCCAGCGGAAGAACAGCCAGCTCCACAACGCGTTGGCGACGAGCTGGGCACCGTACCAGCCCAGCGCCGGCCGCGCCGCGGCGACACCGAGCCGGCGCACGACCAGCCACGCCGCCAGGCACATCATCGCGAAGAGCACCGTCCACACCGGCCCGAACACGGCGGCCGGCGGCGCCCACGCAGGCTGCGCGAGGCCGCGATAGAACGACTTGGCATCGACCGACGCGAACGCGCCCAGCGCCGCGGTGAGCCAGGTCGCCGCGAACAGCAGCGCGAGCGCGCGCCAGGGGTGCGGGTGCGGGGAGGTTGCGGCGGTGGTCATCGATGGGGGGAGGTGGTGATGGAGGTCTGGTGCCGGGGTCAAACGATGCCGACGATCTGCATCGCCTGCGTGACGCCGACGATGCGCACCTCGCGTTAACCGGTTACCGACAGCAGCGCCTTGTCCCCGGTGACAAGCAAATCAGCCCGCGCTGCAGGCGCGGTTCCGACCACCACATCATCGTCCGGATCGGGCGCGACCCGCGGTGTCGGCGTGGGTCGCACCACCGCAGCCAGTACGGCGTAGCGATCGACCAGCTGATCGACGGTCAACGTCGACGCGAGAATTTTCGCGCCGAACTTGCGCCGACCCAGAATATGGGTGAGTTCTGCCAGCAGCGCGGTACTGGTGAACAGCTCGACACGCTTGTCGCGCCCCGCCTGCACAAGCAGCCGCGGCGGCCCGCGCCACAACAGCGCCGACGCAACCACGTTGGTGTCGAGCACGAGCCGCACGGTGATCGGCGATCAACGGCCTTCTTTCTCGCGTCGCTGCGCGCGCATCTCGGTGATTTCTCGTGCCACTTCCTCCGGCGACATTGCCGCAGGTTCATCGACGCCGGCCATGCGGTCCATCGCTGAAAACAGCTCACCGATGCGCTGCTCCTTGAGCTGGTCGCGCAACCACTGCTCCAACCGGGCTGGCGACAGCAGCCCGGCGCGTTGCGCCTCTTGAGCCAGTTGATCGGGCAGGTTGATCTGGACGGTGGTCATGGTGAACTCTCCTTGGTGGGCTCGCTGCGCTGGCCGTGCGGATCGCAGAGTCGCATACCGGTCGACCGTGGTTTGGCTACGTCATCGCATTTGCGCCTGAACGGCAACTATTGTCGAGCCACTTGAACTGCGACGCTGCCGGCGCGCGCGGCCCGATCTCGAACCATCGCCAGCACGTCCTGACCGCGAGCCGCTTCAGCCGAAGGCCTCGTCGGCCCGCAGATAACGCCACTGCCCGGCGGGCAGGTCGCCGAGCATCACGCCGCCGATGCGCACGCGCTTGAGGCCGAGCACCTGCAGGCCGACGGCCTCGCACATGCGGCGGATCTGGCGCTTCTTGCCTTGCGTGAGCACGAAGCGCAGCTGGTCTTCGTTGACCCACTCGACCTGCGCCGGGCGCAGCGGCTCGCCGTCGAGCTCGAGGCCGTGGCGCAGCAGCGCCAGGCTCGATTCGGGCAGCTTCGCGCCGCCGGCCATCGCGACGCGCACGAGGTACTCCTTCTCGATCTCGCTGTCTTCCCCGACCAGCTGCTTGGCCACGCGTCCGTCCTGCGTGAGCACGAGCAGGCCGACCGAATCGATGTCGAGCCGCCCGGCCGGCACCAGGCTCTTCAGGTGCTCGCGCAGGAAGCGCGTGCCCGAGCGGTCTTCGCGCCACTGGTTCGCCGGCGTGACCAGCACGACCGCCGGCTCGTAGCCGTCTTCGGCCTGGCCGCTGACATAGCCGACCGGCTTGTTGACGAGCACCGTGACGCGCTGCGCCTGCTGGAACTTGGCCTTCGCGTCGACCGTGATGCGCTGGCCCGGCAGCACGCGCGAGCCGAGTTCGCTGACAACCTGGTCGTCGACGCGGACCCAGCCCTTCGCGATCCATTCGTCGGCCTCGCGGCGCGACGCGATGCCGAGCTCGCTCATGCGCTTGGAAAGGCGCAGGCTGCCGGGCGCATGCGCGGCGGGCGGGTCGAAATCATCGTCGTCGTCGACGACCGGCCGGTAGCGGGCGCGCCGGTTGTCTCGATCCTCGCCGCGCGGGCCGACGGGTGGCGCCGAGCGCGGATCGGTGCCACGCATCGGCCGGGCTTCGGTCGGCCGCGCGGTGCGTGGATCGACCGGTCGCGCCGGGCGCGGATCGCCGCGCTGCGACGCGCGCGGATCGACTCGCGGTGTGGCGCGCGGATCACCCGCTGGTGCAGAGCGCGTCTCATCGCGGCGTGCCGCGCGCGGGTCGAAGCGCGGTGCCATGCGCGGATCAGCCCGAGGCGCCGGGCGCGGATCGAAACGCTGCGCCTCGCGCGGGTCGCGGTGCGGTGGACTGGACTCGGGCGGGCGTTGTCCGGCGCGCGGGCTGAACGCGGCGTTCGACGTCCGAGTCGTCGGCGCCGCAGCCGGAGCCGAAGCCGGAACGTCTGCGCGCCGCTTGGGTGCGGGCGGTGCCGCACTCTCGCCGCGCCGCGCGTAGGCCTCGGGCTCGCCGCGCCGGGCGTAGGCCTCGGGCTCGCCGCGCCGGGCATAGGCCTCGGGTGGCCGGTCGCCGAAACGCTGGCGCAACTGCTCCTGGTAGCGCGCCTCGCGCTCGGCGCGCTGGGCCTGGGCTTGCGCCAGCGTCGGGCGCGCCTTCACGCCGGCTCCGGCGCCGCGAACCGGTGCGCGCGCCGGTTCGGATTTCGGTGCGGCGCGCTCGCCGGGCTTCTTGAGCTTGAGGGTGACCATGGCGTTTCCGGGGTGTGGCAGCGATTGAAGCACGAACCCACGCCGGCATGCCGTCGGCGCGCGTCATGGCCCGCGGCCAAGCGGCTCGAAGACCCGACGCATTGGCGCTCGCCCAAGACCCTGGATCGTGCCGCCGCCGCGCTCGGCAAACGCCTTGTGCTCACGCTCGAATCGCGGGGCGTGGACGGCGAGCGCGCGCCGACGTGCGAACCCTTGCGACCCCAGCGGGCCGTCGGAGGTGGCTCGGCGAGTCGTTCGATCGGTTTCGTGCCACGACGCTTACTCGAACAAGTTCGCACGCGGATTGATCGGACCGGGGTCTGGCGCACCGACCGCGTCGACCCGGTCGGCACCCCACGGAACCGGCCTGGCGACCGCACCCATCCTCGACCCCGGGCGTGGCCAGGAGAACGTGCCTGGGCGGCGATGGTCTGGTGTCTGACAGCCATCAACTTCTCGACAATTGCCCGCGAGCGCTTTGTGCTGCAATCGGTCCATGCCGGTCACCGCTCCGCCTTCCACCGTGACGCCGCCCGAAGCCGGCGCCGGCCCCACGTTCAGCCCGTTGTACCGGCAGATCAAGGTGCTGATGCTGCGCAGCCTGCAGCAGACCGAGTGGCGGCCCGGCGAATCGATTCCGAGCGAGGTCGAGTTGGCGGCGCGTTTCAAGGTGAGCCAGGGCACGGTGCGCAAGGCAATCGACGAACTCGCGGCCGAGAACCTTCTCGTGCGCCGACAGGGCAAGGGCACCTTCGTCGCCACGCACGCGCAGGAGCACGTCCAGTTCCGTTTCCTGCGCCTGATGCCCGATAGCGGCGAGCCGGGCGGCATGGCACGCCGGCTGATCGACTGCAAGCGCCAGCGAGCTCCCGCCGATGTGGCGCGGGCATTGAATCTGGCCCCGAACGACCCGGTGATCCGGGTCCGGCGCGTGTTGTCGTTTCGCGCTTCGCCGGTGGTGTTCGACGACATCTGGCTGCCCGCGGCGCTGTTCAAAGGCCTGACCGCACAGCGGCTGGCCGAGCACCGCGGGCCCATGTACGGCCTGTTCGAGTCGGAGTTCGGGGTGCACATGATCCGCGCCGAAGAGAAGATCCGCGCCGTGGCTGCGGACGCGGCGGGCGCCCGGCTGCTCGCGTTGGCGCCGGGTACGCCGCTGCTCAGCGTCGAGCGCCGATCGATGACCTACGGTGACGTGCCGGTGGAACTGCGTCGTGGCTTGTACAACACCGCGTCGCACCACTACCGCAACGACCTGAGTTGAATTGCGAGGCGCTTGTTTCGACCGAATCCATGGTCCGGGCGGCGAACTCTGTTGCATTGCAATAAAATCTTTCGGTTACGCGACGGTTTCGTCGAACCAAGAACAAAGTTGGACCACAAGGTTGCTTCGATGGCAAACACTGCAAAACAACGACCCGGCGCGAACATGCGGTTGCCCGACGCGCTCGGCTACCGGCATCCGGTGGCGGCGATCGTCTCGATCCTGCACCGCGCCAGCGGGCTGCTGATGTTCGTGCTGCTGCCGTTCATCATCTGGATGTTCGACACCAGCGTGACCTCCGAGATCACCTACAGCCAGTTCACTTCGGTGTTCGTCGCCGGTGCGGGTTTCGTGCCAGGGTGGTTCTTCAAGCTCGTTGCGCTGGCGCTGATCTGGGCCTACTTGCACCACGTGATCGCCGGCCTGCGCCACCTCTGGATGGACGCTACGCACGCCGTCACGCTGGGGTTCGGCCGCTCCTCGGCCGTGTTCACGCTGGTTGTCAGCCTGGCCCTCACGCTCGGGCTCGGCGTCAAGCTGTTCTTCTTCTGAGTCATCACTGAGGCATCAGCCCATGGCATCACAGTTCGGATCGAAGCGCCTGGTGGTCGGCGCGCACTACGGCCTGCGCGACTGGCTTTCGCAGCGCGCCACCGCGGCGCTGATGGCGCTGTTCACGCTGGCCGTCGTCGTGCAGGTGCTGCTGCCCGGCGAAATGGGCTACGACAAGTGGGCCGGCATCTTCGCGCAGTGGTGGATGAAATTGCTGACCTTCGTCGTGATCCTGGCGATGGCGTGGCACGTGTGGGTGGGCGTGCGGGACACGCTGATGGACTACGTCCACGCCGTCGGGGCGCGGCTGGTGTTGCAGGTGTTCACGATCGTGTGGCTGGTCGGCTGTGCCGGCTGGGCCATCCAGGTACTTTGGAGACTTTGATGCAAGCCGGAATCCCTCAGTTGTCGGTCGGAACGGCCTCGCTCACACGGCGCAAGTTCGATGTAGTGATCGTCGGCGCGGGCGGCTCGGGCATGCGCGCGTCGCTGCAGCTTTCGCTCGCCGGCCTGAATGTGGCCGTGCTGTCCAAGGTGTTCCCGACGCGCTCGCACACGGTGGCCGCGCAAGGGGGCATCGGTGCTTCGCTGGGCAACATGAGCGAGGACAACTGGCACTACCACTTCTATGACACCGTCAAGGGTTCCGACTGGCTCGGCGACCAGGACGCGATCGAATACATGTGCCGCGAGGCGCCGAAGGTCGTCTACGAACTCGAGCACTTCGGCATGCCCTTCGACCGCAACCCCGACGGCACGATCTACCAGCGCCCGTTCGGCGGCCACACCGCCAACTATGGCGAAAAGCCGGTCCAGCGCGCCTGCGCCGCGGCCGACCGCACCGGCCACGCGATGCTGCACACGCTGTACCAGCAGAACATCAAGGCGCGCACCAATTTCTTCGTCGAGTGGATGGCGCTCGACCTGATCCGCGATGCCGACGGCGATGTGGTCGGCGTGACCGCGCTCGAGATGGAAACCGGCGAGGCGCACATCCTGGAAGCCAAGACGGTGCTGCTGGCCACCGGCGGGGCCGGGCGCATTTTCGAGGCCTCGACCAACGCCTTCATCAACACCGGCGACGGGCTGGGGCTGGCGGCGCGCGCCGGGTTGCCGCTCGAAGACATGGAGTTCTGGCAGTTTCACCCGACCGGCGTCGCCGGCGCCGGGGTGCTGTTGACCGAGGGTTGCCGCGGCGAGGGCGCGATCCTGCGCAACAGCGACGGCGAGCGCTTCATGGAGCGCTACGCGCCGACGCTCAAGGACCTGGCTCCACGCGACTTCGTGTCGCGCTGCATGGACCAGGAGATCAAGGAAGGCCGTGGCTGTGGTCCGAACAAGGACTACATCAACCTCGACATGACGCACCTGGGCGCCGAGACGATCATGAAGCGGCTGCCGAGCGTGTTCGAGATCGGCCACAACTTCGCCAATGTCGACATCACGAAGGAGCCGATCCCGGTCGTGCCTACGCTGCACTACCAGATGGGCGGCATCCCGACCAATATCCACGGCCAGGTGGTGGTGCCCAAGAACGGCAACCCCAACACGCCGGTGAACGGCCTGTACGCGGTGGGCGAATGCTCCTGCGTGAGCGTGCACGGCGCGAATCGCCTGGGCACCAACTCGCTGCTCGATCTCCTGGTGTTCGGCAAGGCCGCGGGCAACCACATCGTCGACAGCGGCCTGAAGGCGCGCGCCCACAAGCCGCTGCCGGCGGACGCGGCCGACTTCACGCTCGCGCGGCTGGCCCGGCTCGACGGCAGTACCGCCGGCGAATACGCACAAGACGTCGCCAACGACATCCGCAAGTCGATGCAGAACCATGCCAGCGTGTTCCGCACCCAGGCCCTGATGAACGAGGGCGTGCTGCAGATCAAGGCGCTGGCCGAGCGCGTGAAGCGCATCCACCTGGCCGACAAGTCGAAGGTGTTCAACACCGCGCGCATCGAGGCGCTCGAGGTCGACAACCTGATCGAAGCCGCGCGCGCCACGATGGTCTCGGCGGCGGCCCGCCACGAAAGCCGCGGCGCGCACACGGTGAACGACTATGGCGACACTCCGGCGCACCCGAACGGGCGCAACGACGCGGTCTGGCTGAAGCACTCGCTGTGGTACAGCGAAGGCGACCGGCTCGACTACAAGCCGGTGAACCTGACGCCGCTGAGCGTCGAGTCGGTTCCGCCCAAGGTGCGGACGTTCTGAGCACACACGGAGAAGAGCATGAGTCAACCATCATGGCGGGCCGAGCGCCGGGCCGCTCCCAAGCCGGCCCGCATCCCCTCGGGGGATCGGCCGATGTACGCGTCGGCCAAGGGGCTCCGGGCCGAGCGCCGGGCCGCTCCCAAGCCGGCCCGCATCCCCTCGGGGGATCGGCCGATGTACGCGTCGGCCAAGGGGCTCCAATGACCCAGCGCACGTTCCAGATCTACCGCTACGACCCCGATACCGATGCGAAGCCGCGCATGCAGACGCTCGAGGTCGAGCTCGACGGCAGCGAGCGCATGCTGCTCGATGCCTTGATGAAACTGAAGGCGGTCGACCCGACCCTGAGCTTCCGACGTTCCTGCCGTGAGGGTGTGTGCGGTTCCGACGCGATGAACATCAACGGCAAGAATGGCCTGGCCTGCTTGACCAACATGCGCACGCTACCGGGTGTGGTGGTGCTCAAGCCGCTGCCCGGCCTGCCGGTGATCCGCGACCTGATCGTCGACATGACGCAGTTCTTCAAGCAGTACAACTCGATCAAGCCGTACCTGGTGAACGACGAAACTCCGCCCGAGAAGGAACGGTTGCAGTCGCCCGAGGAGCGCGACGAGCTCAACGGCCTGTACGAATGCATCCTGTGCGCGAGCTGCTCGACGAGCTGCCCGAGCTTCTGGTGGAACCCTGATAAGTTCGTGGGACCGGCGGGTCTGCTTCAGGCCTACCGCTTCATCGTCGACAGCCGCGACCAGGACACCGGTGCGCGCCTGGACAACCTCGAAGATCCGTACCGGCTGTTCCGCTGCCGCACGATCATGAACTGCGTCGATGCCTGCCCGAAGGGGCTGAATCCGACCCGGGCGATCGGCAAGATCAAGGAACTGATGGTGCGTCGCGCCGTCTGAGCGTCTGGTTCCTGACCGCACCGTTTCGACTCGCCCGCCATGCCATCTCTCGTCGGTGCCCGTGACCTGAGCAAGCTCAAGTGGCGTTGCCGGCGCGGTCTGCTCGAGAACGATCTGCTGATCGAGCGTTTTTTCTCGCGCCACGAGTCGACGCTGACCGAAGTGCAGGCGCAAGGCTTGCGAGTGCTGATGGATCTGGCCGACAACGACCTTCTCGATCTGCTGCTGGGGCGCACCGAGCCTCAAGGCGACTTGGCGCGCGCCGATGTCATCCAGGTGCTGGGCCTGATGCGCGCACCGAAATAATGCACCTGGCGGTTGATGCGCCTGGCTCCGCGCGATGCGCCGTGTTTTGTAGGTAATTCAAGGAAATCTCATGACTCCGTCCGACGTCAAAGCCACGCTGTCGTTTTCCGATGGCAGCCCGACCATGGATCTGCCGATCTACAAGGGCACGATCGGCCCCGACGTGATCGACATCCGCAAGCTCTACGCCCAGACCGGCAAGTTCACCTACGACCCGGGGTTCCTGTCGACGGCGTCGTGCAGTTCCACCATCACCTACATCGACGGTGACAAGGGCGAACTGCTGTACCGCGGATACCCGATCGAGCAGCTGGCCGAGAACTGCGACTACCTCGAGACCTGCTATCTGTTGCTGAACGGCGAGTTGCCCAACGCAACCCAGAAGAACGACTTCACCAGGCTCGTGACCAACCACACGATGGTCAACGAGCAGATGCAGTTCTTCCTGCGCGGATTCCGTCGCGACGCACACCCGATGGCCATCATGACCGGCCTGGTGGGAGCGCTGTCGGCCTTCTATCACGACAGCACCGACATCCACAACGCCGAACACCGCGCGATCTCGGCGATCCGTCTGATCGCCAAGATGCCCACGCTGGTGGCCATGGCCTACAAGTACACCGCCGGCCAGCCGTACATCTACCCGAAAAACGACCTGTCGTACGCCGCCAACTTCATGCGCATGATGTTCGCCACGCCGTGCGAGGAATACGTGCAGAACGACGTGCTGGTGCGGGCGATGGACCGCATCTTCATTCTCCACGCCGACCACGAGCAGAACGCATCGACGTCGACCGTGCGCCTGTGCGGCTCGTCGGGCACGAACCCGTTCGCGGCCATTGCGGCCGGTGTGGCCTGCCTGTGGGGGCCGGCGCACGGCGGCGCCAACGAGGCAGCGCTGAACATGCTCGAAGATGTGCAGCGAATGGGCGGCGTCGAGAAGATTGGCGAGTTCATCAAGCAGGTCAAGGACAAGAATTCCGGCATCAAGCTGATGGGCTTCGGCCACCGCGTCTACAAGAACTACGATCCGCGCGCCAAGCTCATGCGCGAGACCTGCCACGAGGTCCTCGACGCGCTGGGTCTGCACAACGATCCGATCTTCAAGCTCGCGATGGCGCTCGAGAAGATCGCGCTCGAAGACGACTACTTCGTTTCGCGCAAGCTCTACCCGAACGTCGATTTCTATTCCGGCATCGTGCAACGCGCCATCGGCATACCGGTCTCGCTGTTCACCGCGAACTTCGCGCTCGCGCGCACGGTGGGCTGGATCGCGCAGCTCAACGAGATGATCGGCGACCCCGAGTACAAGATCGGGCGCCCGCGCCAGCTGTTCAACGGTTCGACCGCTCGCGATGTGCCGCCGATCGATCTCAGAGGTTGAACGATGACAGACCGCGCCGTCCACGCCACCGCGACCATTCCCCGCACGCTGTACGACAAGATCTGGGACGAGCACGTCGTCCACACCGAAGACGACGGCACCGCGGTGCTCTACATCGACCGGCATCTGGTGCACGAGGTCACCAGTCCGCAGGCCTTCGAAGGGCTCGACCTGGCGGGCCGCAAGGTCTGGCGGCTGTCGGCCAACCTGGCGGTGAGCGACCACAACGTGCCCACCACCGACCGCTCGCACGGCATCGCTGATCCGGTCTCGCGGCTGCAGGTCGATACGCTCGACGCCAACTGCGATCGCCTGGGCATCACGCAGTTCAAGATGAACGACCGACGCCAGGGCATCGTCCACGTCATCGGGCCGGAGCAGGGCGCCACGCTGCCCGGCATGACGGTCGTGTGCGGCGACTCCCACACGTCCACCCACGGTGCGTTCGGCGCGCTGGCGCATGGCATCGGCACCAGCGAGGTCGAGCACGTGCTGGCCACGCAGACGCTGCTGGCGCGCAAGGCGAAGAACATGCTGGTGCGCGTCGAAGGCAAGCTGGCCACCGGCTGCAGCGCCAAGGACATCGTGCTCGCCGTGATCGGCAGGATCGGCACCGCAGGCGGCACCGGCTACACGATCGAATTCGCCGGCTCGGCCATCCGCGCGCTGAGCATGGAAGGCCGCATGACGGTGTGCAACATGGCGATCGAAGCCGGTGCGCGCGCCGGCCTGGTGGCGGTGGACGACACCACGCTGGCGTATGTCAGGGGGCGGCCGTACACGCCCGCCGGGTTGGAGTGGGATCAGGCCGTGCGCTACTGGCGCACCTTGCATTCGGACGCCGACGCGGTGTGGGACGCGGTGGTCGAGTTCGACGCCACGCAGATCCGCCCGCAGGTCACCTGGGGCACGTCGCCCGAGATGGTGCTCTCGATCGACGACCGGGTGCCCGACCCCGACCGCGAGAAGGATGCCGCCAAGCGCGGCGCGATCGAGCGTGCCCTGCAGTACATGGCGCTGGAGCCGAACAAGCGCATCGCCGACATCCTGATCGACAAGGTCTTCATCGGTTCGTGCACCAACTCGCGCATCGAAGACCTGCGCGAGGCGGCGGCCGTGGTGCGTCGGCTGGGCGCCAAGGTGGCATCCAACGTCAGGCTGGCGATGGTCGTGCCCGGCTCGGGGCTGGTGAAGGAGCAGGCCGAGCGCGAAGGTCTCGACCAGGTCTTCAAGGGCGCGGGCTTCGAGTGGCGCGAGCCGGGCTGCTCGATGTGCCTGGCGATGAACGCCGATCGGCTCGAACCCGGCGAGCGCTGCGCATCGACCAGCAACCGCAACTTCGAGGGTCGCCAGGGCGCTGGCGGGCGCACCCACCTGGTGAGCCCGGCGATGGCGGCTGCGGCAGCGATCGAAGGTCACTTCGTCGATGTCAGTCGCCTCGTGTGACGCCGCTGCACTCAAGGTGACAACATGACTCCGTTTCGCATCCACACCGGGCTGGTCGCGCCGATGGACCGGGAGAACGTCGACACCGACGCGATCATCCCGAAGCAATTTCTCAAGTCGATCAAGAAGTCGGGCTTCGGGCCGAACCTGTTCGACGCGTGGCGCTACCTCGACCACGGCGAGCCCGGGCAAGACCCGGCCACACGCCGGGCCAACCCCGACTTCGTGCTGAACCAGGCGCGCTATCGCGGCGCTTCGGTGCTGCTGGCGCGCAGGAACTTCGGCTGCGGCTCGTCGCGCGAGCACGCTCCGTGGGCAC
This sequence comes from Burkholderiales bacterium, assembly GCA_028868895.1. GTDB lineage: Bacteria > Pseudomonadota > Gammaproteobacteria > Burkholderiales > Burkholderiaceae_C > LMDS01. Next base: position 24,451 of record JAGWTP010000024.1, on the reverse strand, counting down.
TCGAACAGTTCGGTTTCCGCGCGCTCATCGCGCCGAGCTTTGCCGACATCTTCTTCAACAACTGCTTCAAGAACGGGCTGCTGCCGATCCAGTTGCCCGAGCATGACGTGGCCAGCTTGTTCGACGAGGTGGCCGCGTTTGTCGGCTACTCATTGACGATCGACCTCGAACGCCAGCTTGTCGTCAAACCCGACGGCTCGCCGCTGCCATTCGACATTCAACCGTTTCGCAAATACTGCCTGCTTGGTGGCTTCGACGACATCGGCCTGACCCTGCGCCACGCCGAAAAAATCCGCGCCTTCGAGGCCGAGCGGCTGTTGAGCAAGCCCTGGCTGGCCCATCGTCTTGCCGACCAGGAGAAGTGACCCGTGAAGATTGCGATCCTGCCGGGTGACGGCATCGGTACCGAAATCGTCGCCCAGGCGGAGCGTGTGCTGGGTGCGCTCGATCTGCGCTTGGAGACCGAGCACGCACTCGTCGGCGGCGCTGCCTACGAGGCCCACGGCCACCCGTTGCCTCCGGCCACGCTCAAGCTCGCACAGGACGCCGATGCGGTGCTGTTCGGCGCCGTCGGCGACTGGAAGTACGACACGCTCGAACGGGCGTTGCGCCCCGAGCAGGCGATCCTGGGCTTGCGCAAGAACCTCGGGTTGTTCGCCAACTTCCGTCCGGCGATCTGCTACGAGCAGCTCACGCACGCGTCGAGCCTGAAGCCCGAGCTGGTGGCGGGGCTGGACATCCTGATCATCCGCGAGCTGACCGGCGACATCTACTTCGGCCAGCCGCGCGGCCGGCGCGCATCGCCCGACGGCGCCTTCAAGGGTAGCCCCGAGGCGTTCGACACGATGCGCTACGCGCGCCCCGAGATCGAGCGCATCGCCCACGTCGCGTTCCAGGCGGCGCGCAAGCGCGGCAAGCGCCTGACCAGCGTCGACAAGGCCAACGTGCTCGAGACGTTCCAGTTCTGGAAAGACATCGTCATCGAGGTGCACGCCCAGTACCCCGACGTGGCGCTCGACCACATGTACGTCGACAACGCGGCGATGCAACTGGTGCGCGCACCGAAGTCGTTCGACGTGATCGTCACCGGCAACATGTTCGGTGACATCCTGTCGGACGAAGCGGCGATGCTCACCGGTTCGATCGGCATGCTGCCCTCGGCGTCGCTCGACGCCGCCGGCAAGGGCCTGTACGAGCCCAGCCACGGCAGCGCGCCCGACATCGCCGGCAAGAATCTCGCGAACCCGCTGGCTACAATCTTGTCCGCCGCCATGATGCTTCGCTACTCGCTGAACCAGCCCGCCGCCGCCGACCGCATCGAAGCGGCGGTGCAGCAGGTGCTCGCCGCGGGTTTGCGCACCGCCGACATCTGGTCCGAAGGTACGGCCAAGGTCGGCACGGTCGAGATGGGCGATGCCGTCGTCGCTGCGCTCGCGTCCGCTTCCACCGCAAACGCGAAAACCACGATGACCAAGGGCTAGCAGGCTCCGGTTCGTGTCGCCCCATCCCTCGGCGAGCGAGCCGGGGGAGCAAAGAGGTTTCGATCGACTTTTTCACTGGGGCAATGACGATGACAGTACTCACGGGTTTGGTTGGATGGCGCGGAATGGTCGGTTCCGTGCTGATGGATCGCATGCAGGCCGAAGGCGACTTCGACCACATCGAGCCGATGTTCTTCAGCACCAGCAACGCCGGTGGTGATGCGCCCACCATGGCGAAGAACGAGAAGAAGCTGTTCGACGCCCATGACATCAACGCACTCAAGCGCTGCGAGATCATCGTCACCGCCCAGGGCGGCGACTACACCGGCGACGTCTTTCCACGGCTGCGCGCCGCCGGCTGGAAGGGCCACTGGATCGATGCTGCCTCCACGCTGCGCATGCAGGACGACGCGGTCATCGTGCTCGACCCCGTCAACCTGCCGGTGATCGAGAATGCGCTGGCCCACGGCGGGCGCAACTGGATCGGCGGCAACTGCACCGTGAGCTGCATGCTGATGGGTGTGGGTGCGCTGTACAAGGCCGGCCTGGTCGAGTGGATGAGCACGATGACCTATCAGGCAGCGTCGGGCGGCGGCGCCGCTCACATGCGTGAACTGCTGACGCAATACGGAACGCTGAACGCGTCGGTGCGCCCCCTGCTCGACGACCCGAAAAGCGCGATCCTCGAGATCGATCGCCAGCTCGCCGCGACGCAGCGCAACTTGGGCCCTGCCGAGACCGCGAATTTCGGCGTGCCGCTGGGCGGCAGCCTGATCCCGTGGATTGACAAGGATCTCGGCGACGGCTCCAGCAAGGAGGAGTGGAAGGGTGGCGCCGAGACCAACAAGATCCTGGGCCAGGGTGCCGGCTTCGCCACGCCCGCAGTTCCGGTCGACGGCTTTTGCGTGCGCGTGGGGGCGATGCGCTGCCACAGCCAGGCGCTGCTTTTCAAGCTCAAGCGGGATGTGCCGCTGGCCGATATCGAAGGCCTGATCGCCAACGACAACGCCTGGGCCAAGGTCGTGCCCAACACCCGCGAAGCGACGATGCAGCAACTGACACCGGTGGCCGTGACCGGCACGATGTCGATCCCGGTCGGGCGCTTGCGCAAGATGGCGATGGGGCCGCAGTATCTGGGTGCGTTCACGATTGGCGACCAGTTGCTGTGGGGTGCGGCCGAGCCACTGCGCCGGATGCTGCGCATCCTGACCGATGCATGAACTGACGCCGGGCTCGCAGCCTGTTGTCGCGTGGCTACAGGCGGCTTGTCATGTGCGATAAGCGTGAACTGACGCTGATGTCAGCCATTGCATGAGCTTGTCAGCGTATGTCATTGATGCTATTGTGATTTCTGAATTGCGCTGTGGTAAAGCGAAAGCGCGACGCAAATCGCGACAATGATGCATTCGACATCGGTGGGTGCGCACGGGCCCGCCCCGTCCAATTGGGAGACGCCTTGAAAAGAAATTTGACGTTCTCGGGGCGTTACGCCCTGACTGGAATCGCCGCAGCGGCACTGTGCCTTGCAGCGCCGGCGGCATGGTCGCTCGGCCTGGGCAAGTTGCAGGTGCAATCGGCACTGGGCGAGACCTTGCGGGCCGAGATCGACGTCACCAGCCTGACGCCAGACGAGGCCTCGAATCTGCGCGTGCAAGTCGCGTCACCCGATGCTTACCGCACCGCTGGCGTCGACTACAACTCGGTGCTTCCAGGCACCCACGCCGAACTGCTGCGCCGTCCGGACGGGCGCTCGTACCTCAAGCTCACCAGCGACCGCAGCGTTCAAGAGCCGTTCGTCGATGTGATCCTTGAGATCACCTGGTCTACCGGTCGACTGGTGCGCGACTACACCTTGCTGTTCGATCCTCCGGTGACCGCGCGTACTACGGCGCCTGCGCCGGCCACCGCAGCCGTGATGGGTGCTGCGGCGCCGGTGCCCAAGGCGCAACCCGTAGCGCCTCGCGCGGCTGCGCCGGCTCGGGTCGCCACCGAGCCGGCGTCGCCGCGTGAATCGCGCCCGGCACCGAAGGCGGCCGAGGCCGCTGCCGATCAATACAAGGTGCGCAACGGAGATTCGTTGTCGCGCATCGCGGCGCGCATGCAACGACCCGGTGTTTCGCTCGACCAGATGCTGGTGTCGCTGTACCGCGGCAACCCGCAAGCGTTTATCGACAACAACATGAATTTGTTGAAGTCCGGTGTTGTGCTGGCGGTGCCCAGCGCCGACTCCGCCAAGGCGGTGCCGCAGTCCGAAGCGCGCCAGGTCATTCAGGCGCAGAGCGCAGACTTCGGCGCCTACCGTCAACGCCTTGCAGGTATGGTCCCTGCAGCCAAGGTCGGCGGCTCGGCACGCCAGGCCAGCGGCAAGGTACAGGCGTCGGTTGCCGATCGTCAGCAGGGCGCCAACCCGACGCCCGACCGACTCACCCTGAGCAAGGGCGGCGCGTCAGCCAAGGCGGCAGCCGCGGAAGAGCAGATTTCCAAGGAACGTGCGAAGAAGGCCGATGAGGCTCGCGTTGCCGAGTTGTCCAAGAACGTCGACGAGCTCAAGAAGCTGTCGGGAGCCACAGCCACTGCGGCTGCCTCGAAACCCGCGCTGACGGTGGCGGCGAATCCGGCGCCGGTGGCGTCGGCGGCACCCGCTTCGGCATCGATCGCTGTCCCGGCATCGGTGGCGGTGGCCATGGCGCCCGCGGCGGTGCCTCCTCCAGCAACGGCGCCGGCATCGACCGCTGCTGCCGCGGTGCCCACTGCCCAGCCTGCTGGTCCCGCTTCGGCGGTTGCCGCTGCGCCCGCCGTCGCCGTAACCTCGCCCGCTACGAGCGCACCGGTCGCCGCCAAGCCGCCTGCCAAGGCGCCCGCGATCGCGCAAGAACCCGGCGTGCTCGGCTCGCTGCTCGATGACAACCCGATGGCCTTGGGCCTGGGTGGTCTGGCGCTGGCCTTGCTCGCCGGTTTCGGTGTCTACCGGTTCGCCAAGCGTTCCAAGAAGGACAGCGGCGAAACGTCTTTCCTCGAAAGCCGCCTGCAGCCCGATTCGTTCTTCGGTGCCAGCGGCGGTCAACGCATCGACACACGCGACGCGGGCGGTACGTCGTCGTCGATGAGCTACTCGCTCAGCCAGCTCGATGCGATCGGCGATGTCGACCCGGTGGCCGAGGCCGATGTCTACCTGGCCTATGGCCGCGATCTTCAGGCCGAGGAGATCCTCAAGGAAGCAATGCGCAGCAATCCGGACCGCATGGCGATCCGCACCAAGCTGCTCGAGGTCTACGCGAAGCGGCGCGATACCAAGGGCTTCGAACTGCTCGCCACGCAGCTCTTCGCGTTGACGCGTGGCGAGGGGGAAGACTGGGCCAAGGCCCAGGAACTCGGCGCCCAGATCGACCCCGAGAACCCGTTGTTCAAGCCCGGTGGTGCACCACTGATGGCACACACCGCCAGCGGCGAGTTGATCGAGCCACTCGGCGCGAGCACGATGCCGCAATCGGTGCTGCCGTCGCCGTCGCAGTTCGGCCGATCGGTTTCGGGTGCGCCGCCAATCGACAGCGGCAGCATGGGGCTGGATCTCGACCTCGATCTCGGCAACCTCGAGGCCGCCGCTTCGACTGCGCCGTCGCCGCTCGAAGCGACCCAGGCACTGGCGCCTTCTGCCGATCATCGCCCTGACCTGGCCGGCGGCGCGCTCGACTTCTCGCTGCCCGACGTGCCGGAACTGCAGGCCAAGCCCGCGTCGCGCGCGGTCGAGCCACCGGCGTTCGACTTGTCCGATATTTCGCTCGACCTCGACATGCCGGCGGCACCAGCCCCCGCCGTGAACTCGAAGTTCGGCGAATCCGGGATGTTCGAACTCGACAGCGAGAACGACGACGACCCGCTTTCACGCAAGCTCGAACTGGCCGAGGAGTTCCGCCAGATCGGCGACACCGACGGCGCGCGCGACCTGCTCCACGAGGTCGTGGCCAAGTCCACCGGCACCGTGAAGAGTCGCGCGCAGAGCATGCTGGCCGACCTCGGTTGACCGGGCGCCGCTGCCGCGTTGGACGGTTGACGGGCATCGGGGGCCACTCGTGAGGGTGGTGCTCGGTGTCGGCTACCGCGGCCAGGCGTACCACGGCTGGCAAAGCCAGCCCGATGGCAACACCGTCCAGGACAAGCTCGAACACGCGCTGACGCGGTTCGCCGATCGCCCGCTGCGCACGCTGTGCGCCGGGCGCACCGACACCGGCGTGCATGCGCTGAACCAGGTCGTGCACCTGGACACCGAGGTCGAGCGCGTCGCGTCGTCGTGGGTGCGCGGCACCAACCGGTTCTTGCCGCACGACATCGCGGTGCAGTGGTGCCGCTTCGCCGACCGTAGCTTCCACGCGCGCAACAGTGCGCTCGGTCGGCGCTACGTTTACGTGTTGCTCGAATCGGCGGTGCGCCCTGCGGTCGAGGCCGGTTCGGTCGGCTGGAGCTTTCGCCCGCTCGATGCGGCGGCGATGCAATCGGCGGCCCGATGTCTGCTCGGCGAGCACGACTTCAGCGCGTTTCGCTCGTCGGAGTGTCAGGCGTTGTCGGCGGTCAAGACACTGCGCTCGATCGACATTTCACGGCGAGGCGCCTACTGGCGATTCGAGTTCGATGCCAATGCGTTCCTTCACCACATGGTGCGCAACCTGATGGGCTGCCTCGTGGCGGTCGGATCGGGTGCGCGCAGCGCCGTGTGGCTTGCCGACGTGCTGGCATCGAAGGAGCGCAGTCGCGCGGCACCGACGTTCCCGGCCGACGGGCTGTATTTCACCGGCCCGTACTACGATCCGGTCCATGCGATCCCGCAGCGCACCGCGGCGCTGGATTGGCTGCCCTGACGGATGAATCCACGCTCGATGAACCTGCGCACACGCATCAAGATTTGCGGCCTGACCCGTGAGGCCGATGTCGACGCGGCCGTCGAGGCCGGTGCCGACGCGGTCGGCTTCGTGCTCTACGACAAGAGCCCGCGCCACGTCGACCTGGCGCGGGCCGAGGCACTGGCACGTCGACTGCCGCCGTTCGTGATGCCGGTGGGACTGTTCGTGAACGCGAGCGACGCCGAGGTCGACGCCGCGGTTGCCGCCGTTCCGCAACTGTTGCTGCAGTTTCATGGTGACGAATCGCCGGAATACTGCGATCGCTCGGGGCGACCGTACCTTCGCGCCGCGCGCGTGCGCGCCGGGTTCGATTTGCTAGACTTCTGCGCTCGCTTTGCAAACGCCCAAGCCATCCTGCTCGACGCCCACGTCGACGGTTACGGCGGCGGCGGAAAGGTCTTCGATTGGTCTCTCGTTGCGTCCGCCGCGCCCCTTCCAGTCGTTTTGTCTGGTGGGTTGCATGCCGCAAATGTGATCCAAGGCATACGGCAGCTTCGGCCCTGGGCCGTTGATGTGAGCTCCGGCGTCGAGTCGGCCAAAGGCATCAAGGATGCCCAGGCGATCCGCCGGTTTTGCGATGCAGTGCGCGAGGCCGATGCCCGCTGCGCTGCCTCGGTTGCCTGAAGAACCTAGTCCACCATGTCGAACTACCAACAACCCGATGCCACGGGCCACTTCGGCCCGTACGGCGGCAGCTTCGTCGCCGAGACGCTGGTGCATGCGCTCGATGAACTCAAGCGTTGCTACGCAGAGGTGCAGAACGATCCGGCCTTCATGGCCGAGTTTCGATCCGAACTCAAGCATTTCGTCGGGCGGCCCAGCCCGATCTACCACGCCGCGCGCCTGAGCCGTGAACTCGGTGGCGCGCAGATCTTCCTGAAGCGCGAAGACCTCAATCACACCGGCGCGCACAAGATCAACAACACGATCGGCCAGGCGATGCTCGCGCGCCGCATGGGCAAGCCGCGCGTCATCGCCGAGACCGGCGCCGGCCAGCACGGCGTGGCCACCGCGACCATCTGCGCGCGCTACGGCCTGGAGTGCGTGGTCTACATGGGCAGCGAAGACGTCAAGCGCCAGTCGCCCAACGTGTACCGGATGAACCTGCTCGGCGCGACCGTCGTGCCGGTCGACAGTGGCTCGAAGACGCTGAAGGACGCGCTGAACGAGGCACTGCGCGACTGGGTCACGAACGTCGAGAACACCTTTTACATCATCGGTACGGTGGCCGGTCCGCACCCGTACCCGACGATGGTGCGCGACTTCCAGCGCGTGATCGGCGACGAGTGCCTGGTGCAGATGCCCGAGATGATCGGCCGCCAGCCCGACGCCGTGATCGCCTGCGTCGGTGGCGGCAGCAACGCGATGGGCATCTTCTATCCCTACATCGACCATGCCGGCACGCGACTGATCGGCGTCGAGGCGGCCGGGCAGGGGCTCGACAGCGGCAAGCATGCCGCGTCGCTCAGCAAGGGCTCGCCCGGCGTACTGCACGGCAACCGGACCTACCTGCTGCAGGACACGAACGGGCAGATCATTGAAACCCATTCGATCTCGGCGGGCCTGGACTACCCCGGCGTCGGACCCGAGCACGCGTACCTGAAAGACATCGGCCGCGCCGAATACGTGGGCGTCACCGACGCCGAGGCGCTGGCCGCGTTCCATCGGCTGTGCCGCACCGAGGGCATCATTCCGGCGCTGGAGTCGGCCCACGCGGTCGCTCACGCGATGGCACTGGCGCCGACGATGCGCGCCGACCAGCACCTGCTCGTCAATCTCTCGGGCCGCGGCGACAAGGACATCGGCACCATCGCCGACCTTTCGGGGGCCGACTTCTTTTGTCGGCCATCGTGCCAGGGCCAGAGCGCCAAGGGCTCGGCAGCGATGTTGAAGGGGCCGAAATGAGCCGCATCGCCGCGGCCTTCGACGCGCTGCAAAAGCGCGGCCGCAAGGCGCTCATTCCCTACATCACGGCCGGCGATCCGTACCCGGACGCCACGGTCGAAATCATGCACGCGATGGCGCGCTCGGGCGCCGACGTGATCGAACTGGGCGTGCCGTTTTCCGACCCGATGGCCGATGGCCCGGTGATCCAGAAGGCCGGCGAACGGGCGCTGGGCAAAGGCATCGGCATGACGCAGGTGTTGGGTTTCGTGCGCGAATTTCGCGCCGGCAACCAGGCCACGCCGATCGTGCTGATGGGCTACGCCAACCCCATCGAGCGCTACGGAGTCGACCGGTTCGTCGCCGATGCGCGCGCCGCCGGCGTCGACGGTGTGCTGGTCGTCGACTACCCACCCGAAGAGTGCGAAGGATTCGCTGCGACCTTGCGTGCCCATGGCCTCGACCCGATCTTCCTGCTCGCGCCCACCTCCACCGAAGCACGAATGAAGCACGTCGGCCGCATCGCCAGCGGCTATGTCTACTACGTGTCGCTGAAGGGCGTGACCGGTGCCGGCCACCTCGACATCGCCACCGTGGCGTCGATGGTGCCGCGCATCAAGTCGTTCGTGAAGTTGCCGGTGGGCGTGGGCTTCGGCATCCGCGACGCGAGCACGGCGCGCGCCGTGGCCGACGTGTCCGACGCGGTCGTGATCGGCACCGCCTTGGTCCAGTTGCTGCAGACCTGCACGCGCGACAATGTCGCCGTGGTGGCCGCCGAGTTCATCGCCGGTGTGCGCGCTGCCCTCGATGCCTGAAAGGACCCCGATCCATGAGTTGGCTTGAAAAACTGCTGCCGCCGAAGATCCAGCCGAACGAACGCGCCGAGCGCCGCACCGTGCCCGAGGGCCTGTGGGTCAAGTGCCCGGCGTGCGAAACGGTGCTGTACAAGACCGACCTCGAGCAGAACATCTACGTGTGCCCGAAGTGCAACCACCATCACCGGATCGGCGCACGCGCGCGGCTCGACGCGTTCCTCGACCCCGAAGGCCGCTACGAGATCGGTCAGGAAGTCCTGCCGGTCGATGCGCTGAAGTTCAAGGACAGCAAGAAGTACACCGAGCGTTTGAAAGATGCGCTCGAAAGCACCGGTGAGACCGATGCGCTGGTGGTCCTCGGCGGCGCGGTGCACAGCGTGCCGATCGTGGCGGCCTGCTTCGAGTTCGAGTTCATGGGCGGCTCGATGGGCTCGGTGGTCGGCGAGCGTTTCGTGCGCGGCGTGGAGGCCGCCATCGAGCAGAAGACGCCGTTCGTCAGCTTCACCGCCACCGGCGGCGCGCGCATGCAGGAGGGTTTGCTCAGCCTGATGCAGATGGCCAAGACCAATGCCGCACTGACGCATCTGGCCAAGGCGCGCCTGCCCTACATCAGCGTGCTCACCGACCCGACCATGGGTGGCGTGTCGGCCAGCTTCGCCTTCGTCGGCGACATGGTCATCGCGGAGCCGCAGGCCCTGATCGGCTTTGCCGGACCGCGGGTGATCGAGAACACCGTGCGCGAAAAGCTGCCCGAAGGCTTCCAGCGCGCCGAGTTCCTGCTGCAGACCGGCGCGATCGACGCCATCGTCGACCGTCGTGAACTGCGCGGGCGCATCGCGCGCGCGCTGTCGATGCTGCAGCGCCAGAGCGCCGACGCGGTGGTCTGATCGTCCAGAAGGCGGCCGGGCACCCCGTGGGTGTTCGGCCGTGCTGCACCGCTCCCATCGCTTCCATCGCTTCCATGACAACGACTTCCTGCGGCCTGCCCGAGACGCTGGCCGACTGGCTCGCGCGCTGCGAGCGGCTGCACCCGAAAGAGATCGACATGACCCTGGCGCGAGTCGTGCGCGTCAAGGATCGGTTGGGCCTGCATTTCGACGTGCCCGTGATCGCGGTTGCCGGCACCAACGGCAAAGGCTCGACCTGCGCGATGCTGGAGGCGATTGCGCTGCAGGCCGGCTACCGTGTCGGGCTGTACTCCAAGCCGCACCTGGTGCACTTTGAAGAGCGTTGCCGGGTCAACGGGCAGATGGTCGAAGGCGCGGCGTTGCTGCCGCATTTCGAGGCCGTGGAGCACGCGCGCGGCGACATCAGCCTGACGTACTTCGAGTTCACGCTTCTGGCCATCGCCCGATTGCTCTCGATGACCGAACTCGACCTGGTGATCCTCGAGGTCGGCATGGGCGGGCGGCTCGATGCGGTCAATGCCTTCGATGCCGACTGCGCGATCATCACCAGCATCGACGTCGATCATGCCGAGTACCTGGGGCCGGATCGGGAAACGATCGCGATCGAAAAGGCCGGCATCATGCGCGCCGGCAAGCCGGTGATCGTCAGCGACCCAATGCCGCCGGTGAGCCTGATCGCGCAGGCCGAGCGTGTCGGCGCCGATTTGTGGCGCTTCGGCCGCGACTTCAACTACACCGGCGACCCTCAGCAGTGGAGTTGGGCCGGGCGCAGCAAGCGTTTCAACGCGATGGCCTACCCGGCCCTGCGCGGCGCGAACCAGCTGCTCAACGCCAGCGGTGCGCTGGCGGCATTCGAGGCCCTGCGCGACCGCCTTCCGATCACCGCGCAAGCGGCGCGCAACGGCCTCGCGTTGGTGGATCTGCCCGGGCGCTTCCAGATCGTCGCCGGCCAGCCGACGCTGGTGCTCGACGTGGCGCACAACCCGCACGCCGTGGCCGCGCTGGCGCAAAACCTTGACCAGATGGGTTACTTTTCGCGCACTTACGCCGTGTTCGGCGTGATGGCCGACAAGGACATCGGCGCGATCCTCGCGCGCATGGCGCCCATCGTCGACCACTGGCATTTCACCGACCTGCCGATGCCACGCGCAGCCCGTGCCGACGACCTGGCCGCGTTGCATGCAAGGCTGGCGTTGCGCGGGCCCGGGCCGGTCACGGTGGCGCGCCATTCCGAGCCGATGCAGGCGCTCGTCGCGGCCCTCGGCAATGCCGACCCCGCTGATAGAATCGTGGTCTTCGGCTCGTTCCACACGGTCGGCGGCGTGCTCAAGAACGGCGTGCCGCGCCTGTCCGGCAAACACGTGGTCTGAGGACTTCGCGCAACCCCGGTAGACCTGCGGGTTGCCGGTCGAGTCCGGCCCCGCCGGCCGCTCCCGGGCCGGCCACGATCTCAAACCACTGGAACTCGCACCGCATGGGTTTGTTGTCCATCTTCAGGCGCCGGGCCGATTCGAACGCCGATCGCGCGGCCACCGCCGGCGCGAACGTCGATGTTGTTCAGAAGGCGCGCACGCGTGCCCGGCAACGGCTGATTGGCGCGGTGGTGCTGGTGGGCATCGGCGTGGTCGGCTTCCCGCTGGTGTTTGAAACCCAGCCGCGGCCGATCCCGATCGACATCCCGATCGAGGTGCCGCGCAAGGAAGGCGCGCCACCGCTGGTGATGCCCGCCGGTGCGCCCGACGTGGCCGTGCAGGCTGCGGCGACGTCGGCATCTGCGGCGCCTGCCGTGGCTCCCGCGCCAGCGCCGCGCCACGACGTGACCACCGAGACCCGCCAGGAATCTGGTCGGGACGTGGCGGCAAGCGGCGCCGCACCTGCATCGGCTGCGCCAGCCAAGACCACCGAGCCCGCGCTGCCGCGAACGACCGCGACGGCAACGGCCAAACCGATGGCCGAGCCCCCGCCCGCCGCGCCGCCCGCCGATGGCGCACGGGCGAAGGCACTGCTGGATGGCAAGCCGGTGGCGAGTGCGGGTTCGGGGCGGTTCGTTGTTCAGGTCGGCGCGTTTGCCGATGCCGGCGCGGCCCGCGAAACCCGCCTGAGGGTCGAGAAGCTCGGCCTGAAAACCTACACCCAGGTTGCTGCGACGCCTGCAGGCAACCGGATTCGCGTGCGGGTCGGCCCCTATGCCACGCGCATCGAGGCCGACAAGGCGCTGGCCAAGGCGCGCGGCGCGGGCTTGAATGCCGTTGTGCTCACCTTGTGAACGCCCCCAGGAAATGTCTTCGCCATTCCCGCCCCCAGGGTTCAAGCAAAGTGGCAAAGCCACATTTGCTTGAGAGGCGGCGAGCCATGGTCATCGACCTCGGTTGGGTGGACATCGCCCTGGCGGCCTTCCTGACGCTGTCGGTGGTGGTCGGATTGGTGCGCGGCTTCGTGTTCGAGTTGCTTTCGTTGCTCGGCTGGTTCGCTGCGTTCTTCGCCGGTCGGTGGTTGGCCCCGATGGTCCTGCCTTACATCCACGTCGGCGTGCCCGGGTCCTCCTTGAATTACGGCGCCGCGTTCGCGCTGGTGTTCCTGATTGCACTGGTGGTGTGGAGTCTGGCAGCGCGGTTGGTGCGGGCGCTGATACGCGCGACCCCACTGAGCCTGATCGACCGGCTGCTCGGTGCCGGTTTCGGGCTGCTGCGCGGGCTCGTCGTGTTGCTGCTGGTGGTGGCAGCGGTGACGGTCTCGCCGCTGGCGAAGGCCGCGGCATGGCAGCGGTCTCAGGGTGCGGTCTGGTTGCATGCTTTGCTGCAGGAGTTGCGGCCGGTGTTCACCGACAACGTTTCTCAACACCTGTCGGCCTGAAGCGCACGGCGGGTTGAACCGGGGCAAGCAGCATGTGTGGCATCGTCGGCGTGATCTCCAAGGGCGCGGTCAATCAGTTGATCTACGACGCGCTGCTGCTGTTGCAGCACCGCGGGCAAGACGCCGCGGGCATCGTCACGATGCAGGGCACGAAGTGCTTCATGCACAAGGCGCGCGGCATGGTGCGCGACGTGTTTCGCACCCGCAACATGCGCGGCCTGCCGGGCACCAACGGCCTGGGCCAGGTGCGCTACCCGACCGCCGGCAATGCCTACAGCGAAGAAGAGGCGCAGCCGTTCTACGTGAACGCGCCGTTCGGCATCGTGCTCGTGCACAACGGCAACCTCACCAATGCAACGGTGTTGAAGCAGGAACTGATCGACGTCGATCGGCGCCACATCAACACCACCAGCGACACCGAGGTGCTGATCAACGTGGTCGCCCACGAACTGGCACTGGCCACGCGCGACCAGCCGCTCACGCCCGAACTGGTGTTCGCGGCGGTGCGCGCCGTGCACAAGCGCATCAAGGGGTCGTACGCCGTGGTGGCGTTGATCGCGGGGCATGGCCTGCTCGCGTTTCGCGACCCGTTCGGCATCCGCCCGCTTTGCTTCGGCGAGGGCGTCGGGCCCGAGGGACGCGAGGTGATGGTGGCGAGCGAGTCGGTGGCCATCGAGGGCACCGGCCACAAGGTGGTGCGCGACGTCGCGCCCGGCGAGGCGCTCTTCATCGACCTGGACGGCAAGGTGCACGCGCGCCAGTGCGCCGAGCATCCGACCCTGAACCCGTGCATGTTCGAGTTCGTCTACCTCGCCCGACCCGACTCGGTGATGGACGGCATCTCGGTCTACCAGGCGCGCCTGAACATGGGCGAAACGCTGGCGCAGCGTCTGATCTCGACGATCCCGCCGAACGAGATCGATGTGGTGATCCCGATCCCCGAATCGAGCCGCCCGTCGGCGATGCAGCTCGCGCAGCGCATCGGCAAGCCGTACCGAGAAGGCTTCGTGAAGAACCGCTATGTCGGCCGCACCTTCATCATGCCGGGGCAGGGCGTGCGCAAGAAGTCGGTGCGCCAGAAACTCAACGCGATCGGGGTCGAGTTCAAGGGTCGCAACGTGCTGCTGGTCGACGACTCGATCGTGCGCGGCAACACCTCGAAAGAGATCGTGCAGATGGCGCGCGAGGCCGGTGCGCGCAAGGTCTACATGGCGTCGGCCGCGCCGCCGGTGCGTTACCCCAACGTCTACGGCATCGACATGCCCACCAGCGAAGAGCTGATCGCGCACAACCGCAGCATCGAGGAGATCCGCCAGTTCATCGGCGCCGACGCGCTGATCTACCAGGACGTGGCGGCGATGAAGCGCGTGGTCGGTGCACTGAACCCCGCGCTCGACGGATTCGAGGCTTCGTGCTTCGATGGCGTGTACATCACCGGCGACGTGACGGCAGCCGACTTCGATGCGATGGCCGCGCAGCGCAAGGCGCAAGGCGACGATGAAGACGACGACGACCGATCGCGGCTCGCATTGCAAAGCGCCACCGAGATTTCATGATGAGCAACATCCCGCCTGAACTTCCGATTGAAAAAGCGGCGCCGCGCGGCATCCCGCGCGTGCAACTGCCCCCGCAGGTGCGACGTGACACCGTCGCGGTGCGCGAAGGCCTGCCGCCCAGCGCCTGGGGCGAAAATTCAGAGGCGCTGTTCCTGACCAGCAGCTTCGTCCAGCCCGACGCCGCGACCGCCGCGGCACGCTTCGCAAACGAAGAAGAAGCGTTCATCTATTCGCGCTTCACCAACCCGACCGTGACGATGTTCGAGCGCCGCCTGGCCGCACTCGAAGGCGCGCAGGCCTGCATCGCCACCTCGAGCGGCATGAGTGCGATCCTGCTGCTCGGCATGGGATTGCTCAAGACCGGCGATCACGTGATCTGCTCGCGCAGCGTGTTCGGCTCGACGATCCGCCTGTTCGCCGGCGAGTTCGGAAAGTTCGGCGTCGAAACCACCTTTGTATCGCAGACCGATCCCGCCGAATGGCGGCGCGCCGTCAAGCCGAACACGAAGCTGCTGTTCGCCGAATCGCCGACCAATCCGCTCACCGAGGTCTGCGACATCGGTGCGCTGGCGGCCGTCGCGAAACACGCCGGCGCATGGCTCGCCGTCGACAACTGCTTCTGTTCGCCGGCCTTGCAGCGGCCGATCGAGTACGGCGCCGACCTTGTCATCCACTCCGGCACCAAGTATCTCGACGGCCAGGGCCGCGTGATCGCCGGCGCGCTGTGCGCGAGCGAGCAACTCGTCAACGACAAGTTCGTGCCGGTGATGCGCAGTGCCGGCATGTCGCTGTCGCCGTTCAATGCCTGGGTCGTGCTCAAGGGCCTGGAGACCCTGTCGATCCGCATGCAGGCGCAGAGCGCGCGCGCGTTGCAACTCGCCGGCTGGCTCGAAGCGCAGCCGCACATCGAGCGCGTGTACTACCCCGGCCTGGCCTCGCATCCGCAGCATCAACTCGCGATGGCGCAGCAATCGGGCTGCGGTGGCGCGGTGGTGTCGTTCATCGTCGAGGGCCGGCAGCGCGGTGGCGCCGCGCTCGCGCGCAGCAACGCGTTCCATGTGATCGACCAGACTCAGGTGTGCTCGATCACCGCGAACCTGGGCGACACCAAGACGACGATCACGCACCCCCCCAGCACCTCGCACGGTCGCCTCACCGAAGATCAGCGCCAGGCCGCGGGCATCACGCAGGGGCTGATCCGCGTCGCGGTCGGCCTGGACGACATCGAAGACATCAAGGCCGATCTGCATCGCGGCCTCAGCTCACTCGCTTCATGATGCGCAAAGTCCGAACCCGAATCGCGCCGTCGCCGACCGGCTTTCTGCATCTGGGCACCGCCCGCACCGCGTTGTACTCCTGGGCGTACGCGCGCCACCATGGCGGCGAGTTCGTGCTGCGGATCGAAGACACCGACGTGGCGCGCTCGTCGCAGGACTCGGTCGACCAGATCCTTGCGTCGATGCATTGGCTCGGGCTCGACTACGACGAAGGCCCGATCTACCAGATGCAGCGCCTGGAACGCTATCGTGCGGTGATTGCGCAGATGCTCGACGCCGGCACTGCCTACCGCTGCTACTGCACACCCACCGAACTCGACGCCATGCGCGAGGCGCAGCGCGCGCGCGGCGAGAAGACCCACTACGACGGCCGCTGGCGCCCCGAGCCCGGCAAGGTGCTGCCACCGGTGCCCGGCGGCGTTCCAGCGGTGGTGCGGTTTCGCAACCCGCCCGATGGCGAGGTCAGCTGGGACGACCTCGTGAAGGGCCGCATCACGATCAGCAACCGCGAGATCGACGACCTGATCATCGTGCGACCCGACGGCGTGCCGACCTACAACTTCTGCGTCGTCGTCGACGACTGGGACATGAACATCAGCCACGTGTTTCGTGGTGACGAGCACGTCAACAACACGCCGTGGCAGATTAATATCTTCAACGCGTTGGGGGCACCTTTGCCGCTGTTCGGGCACGTGCCGGTGATCCTCGGCGACGATGGCCAGAAGCTCTCGAAGCGGCGCGGCGCAGTCAGCGTCATGGCCTACGAAGAATCCGGTTACCTGCCCGAGGCGATGCTCAACTACCTGGCGCGCCTGGGCTGGAGCCATGGCGATGAAGAGTTGTTCACCCGCGAGCAACTCGTGCAGTGGTTCGACGGGCAACACCTTTCGAAGAGCCCGGCGCAATGGGACCCGGCCAAGCTCGCCTGGGTCAATGCCCACTACATCAAGCACGCCGACGACGCGAGGTTGGCGGCGCTCGTGGTCGATCAGTTCAAGCGCCGCGGCATCGCGGCCGAGCCCGCCGACGCGCTGAACCGCATGTGTGCCCTGTTCAAGGACCGTTGCACGACCACGGTCGAACTCGCCGACTGGCTCGCGATGTACTTTATCGAAGTGCGTCCGTCGCCCGAAGACCTGGCCGCGCATGTGACCGAGGCGATCCGCCCGGCCCTAGGTGTGTTGCGCGGCGCGCTGGCGGTGGTGCCGTGGAACAAGACGGCGATTGCTGCGGCGATCAAGGAAACGCTCGCGGCGCACCAACTCAAGATGCCGCAACTCGCGCATGCGGTGCGTGTGCTCGTGTGCGGCCGTGCGCAAACGCCATCGATCGATGCGGTGCTCGAACTCTTCGCGCGTGAGACGGTGCTGGCGCGTTTGCAGGTCACGTAAAAGCCTGGCTATAATCGCAGTCTCGCTTGAAATTGCGATGGCTGAACCGGAAGTTCGAAGCAAGGCATGAATGCAGTTCATGCGGCGCAGGGAATCGGGGGTATAGCTCAGCTGGGAGAGCGCTTGCATGGCATGCAAGAGGTCAGCGGTTCGATCCCGCTTACCTCCACCAACAGGCCGGAAAAGCACACCGCAATTCGAGTGGCGAAGACTGTTTCAAGTCCCCTTCGTCTAGAGGCCTAGGACACCACCCTTTCACGGTGATTACAGGGGTTCGAATCCCCTAGGGGACGCCAAGTTTTGTGGCACTTGCGCAGCGTGATACGCGTCGCGGAAGCCACTTGGAGTGGTAGTTCAGTTGGTTAGAATACCGGCCTGTCACGCCGGGGGTCGCGGGTTCGAGTCCCGTCCACTCCGCCAACACGATCAACGGGTCGCAACAGCAATGTTGCGGCCCGTTTGCTTTTGGTCTTTCACATGCGAGTGCATCGGGAATCCAGGCGTCGGATGCGGGCGCGTTGCGATTCGCTCGTTTCCATCCCGCTGTGGGGGGGGGCCGTGCCATGCGCGCATGTCGATGTCGCCGACATCCGGTGCTCCAAAAAGAACGCGCGCTGCACCGGTTCGGCGGACATTGTGGCGGGCAGGTTCGTTGAGACCTGCGGCGAGTTGCCGGCCGGGTAAACGGCATGCTGGAACGTCGACGCGGGCAGCGGGGTCGACTTCAACTTGCGCGACCACCGGGGCCACCTCTACTTGAGCCGATCGGCGTCGGATGTTGTCGGCAGTTGCGCGCGGTCGGCGGTTTCCCGGTGCCCGAGCCGCGCGCGTGACGGGTTGACCGCGTCGGTCCGGCCGCCCCGGAAGGGCGCGGCCGCGACCGATCAGAAGCGGTGCAGGATGCCGAACTGGACGCCGTTGATGGTGCGACCGTTGATGTCGTTCGGTGCCGTGAACGTGGTCTTCAGCCCCGCCGAGCCCGACGGCCGCCAGCCGCCGTTGGTCGCGTTGCGCAGCGTGTCGACCAGCGCCAGCAAGGTCGTGCGCTTGGACAGGGCGTAGTACGCTCCCATCGAGCCGCCGCTGGCGCCACGATCACGCCCGGACTTGTCGTCGATCTTGCCCCACAGCGCGCCGACCCGCAGCAGCTCGGTGAGCTGGTAGTCCGCCGACACCTGGTAGATGTTGTAGAAGTTGTTCAGGTCGGGGTTGGTGCCGGCGTTGTAGCCGCCCACGTTGCCCAGGATCGTGCCGGCGTTGTTGCTCACGGCCGTGGACGTGCTGTTGTTGCTGCGCACGAACGCCAGGTAGACGGTGCCCTTGCCATACAGCCAGTTGGCGTAGACGTTGTCGTAGACCACGTCCTTGGGCACCGCGGCGTTGGTCGGCGGGCGGCCCCGAACGCCCATGTAGCCCACCACGTAGTTCTTGCCGATGTAGTCCAGTGCGGCCTGGTAGACCAGCGGGTGGTTGCCCACCGGGCTCTCCGGCAGCGACACGTGGCCCTCGAATGCCACCCCGCCCACGCGCGGCGAGATGTACGAGAAATCGTTGTCGAAGCGCGACGGCACGCCGAAGTTGTTGATCATCGAGCCGAGCGTGCGCGTCGTGTAGTCGATGTAGCCGCCGCGCACCAGGATCGGACCGTTCTGGCGGCCCAGGCGGATCTCGCCGTACGGGTTGGACAGTCCGACCCACGACTGGCGGTCGAAGAAGCGGCTCGAGTCGGCCTGGGTGCCGTTGTCGGCGCTCAAGCCGCCTTCGAGCTGGAACTTGGCGGCCAGACCGTCGCCGAGATCTTCCACGCCGCGAAGGCCGATCCGGCTGCGCAGCAATGCGCCGTCTTCCAGGCTCTTGACGGTCGCTCCCGAACTGCTGCGCATGTAGTTGACGTATTGGTCGATCGATCCGTACAGCGTCACGCTCGATTGCGCACTGGCGGCCAGCGACGTGCCCGCCAAACCCACCGCGATTCCGAATGCCTTGAGGTTGCCCATCTTCAATCTCCTTGGTTGATTGCATGGATTGCGGTCGCGCCTGCGGTGCTGCCGATCTGGCAGCACCGCAGGCCCGGCAGAGTGCCGTCGACGCCGAGGCCGCAGTGGTTGTCGTGAATCTCCAGGGGTCACCCGCCCTGCGTGGTTTGATGTGGGGCAAGCCGAACCGTCGCGCCCGTCTGCGCGGCGCGCGCGATTGCATCGGTGACGCGCAAGTTGGCCAGAGCGTCGCGCGCGCTGACCAGTGGTTCGGCCTCGCCGCGCACCACCGCACCAAAGTGCTCGAGCTGGCGCTCGAGCGGGTCGTTGCGCACCACGCCGACGACGCCGACCTCGAACGGCTTCCACCACGAACGGTCCTGCGGCCGCGGGTAGGTCTTCAGGCGCATCGTCGGCACCGACAGGCTGCCGTTGGTGCCGGTGACGACGTAGCAGTCTTCGTCTTCGCAGGTCGCGTAGGCCTTGTTCTCCTGCGACGTCTGCTCCCAGCTGCGCGGGCAGGCCGCGGCGTCGGACAACATGAAGCTGCCGAGCACGCCGCTGGCAAAGCGCAGGTTGATCGCGACGGTGTCTTCGACCGGGAAGCCGCGCGTGGCGTTCGACGCGAACGCCTGCACTTCGACGACCTCGCCGCACAACATGCGCAGGTTGTGCACCTCGTGGATCATGTTCAGCAGGATCGGCCCGGCACCGACCTCGCGCCGCCAGGGCGACTGCAAAAAGTAGTCGTCGGGCTTGAAGAAGGTGGCGCTGCCCATCACCGCGACCAGCTCGCCGAGCGCGCCTTGCGCGACGACCTCGCGCGCCTTGGCCATGATTGCGCTGTGCGCGCGGTGGTGGCCGATCAGCAGTCGTGCCTTTGTGTGCTCGGCGATCTGCACCAGCCGCTCGCCATCTTCGAGCGTGGCGGCGATCGGCTTCTCGAGCAACACCGCCACGCCGGCGCTGATGCACTCGAGCGCTTGCGGCACATGCAGCGCATTGGGCGTGGCGACGATGATGCCGTCGGGCCGCTCGGCCTCGAACAGCGCCGCGAGCGACGGGTACAACGGCACGCCGGCCTGCTCGGCGTGGGCGCGCGCGGCGGGCGAGGGGTCAACGACTGCGCACAGCGTGCAACTCGCGCTGCGCTGCACCACCGCCATGTGGGCCACGCCGATGGAACCCGCGCCGGCGACGGCGATCCTGGTCTTGGACATGGTGGTTCGTGGTGGACTGGATTGGGTTGGACCCGAAGGGGCGAGAGTGGCCTGACGCTGAACGTCGGCACCGAATGCACCGGCAGCGGCGCCAATGTAGTCAACGCAGCGGGTTTCTCCGATGGGCAACAGGGCCCTCGGATTCGATGATCGGACGATTGCGATCGCTCATCGATCGCAACAAGGGTTACCCCGGATCCATGCCCGCAACCACGTCATCCGACATCGATCGACGACTTCTCATCGAGGGCCTCGGCAAGGGGCTGCGCGTGATCGAATCGTTCACCGACGACCGCCCACGCCTGACGGCCACCGAAGCCGCGCAGTGCGCCGAGCTGACACGCACGGCCGCGCGGCGCTACCTCGTGAGCCTGGTGCACTTCGGTTACGCCGACACCGATGGCAAGCACTACTGGCTGTTGCCGCGCGTGCTGCGGCTCGGCCAGAGCTACCTCGACGCGGCGCGTCTGCCGCGGGTCGTGCAACCGTTCCTGCAGCGCCTGTCGATGCAGACCGGCGAGACTGCCAACCTCAGCGCGCTCGACGGGCACGAGGTCGTCTATCTCGTGCGCAGCAACTCGCCGCGCGTCGTGTCGATCGGCTTTCACGCCGGCGCCCGGCTGCCGGCGCATGTCGTATCGCCAGGCTACGTGATCCTGTCGACGTTCACCAAGCCGAAGCTCGACGCCTGGATCGATGCGCACGACTTCGGCCGCTTCACGGCGCAGACGATCACCGACGGCGAGCAGTTCCGCCAAAGTGTGCTGGCTGCGCGGCAACTCGGCTATGGGTCGGCCGACCAGTTTCTCAACTTCGGCCTGTGCGGGCTTGCGGTGCCGCTGACCGACCGCAAGGGCGCCTGCCAGGGCGCGCTCAGCATGACCTTCCAGCGCGAGGCCTACCCCGGCGACAGCATGCTCACGAAGCTGTTGCCGGCATTGCAGGATGCGGCGCGGGCGATGCGCGAACTCGTTTGATGGCGCCGCCGGCAACCCTGTGCCCGATGCAGCCGGCTCGACGATGCAAATTCATTCCACACCGACGATCACCGGCCTGCGCGTGATCCCCGTCGCCGGACGTGACAGCATGCTGCTGAACCTGAGCGGCGCCCACGGCCCGTACTTCACGCGCAATCTGCTCATCCTGACCGACAACGCCGGGCGCACCGGCGTCGGCGAAGTGCCTGGCGGCGAGAAGATTCGCCGGACGCTGGAAGACGGCGCCGCACTCGTCGTCGGGCAGCCCGTCGGCGACCATCAGCGCATGCTGCAGCGGGTGCAGCAGACCTTCGCCGACCGTGACAGCGGCGGACGCGGGCAGCAGACGTTCGACCTGCGCACGACCGTCCATGCGGCGACCGCGATCGAGTGCGCGCTGCTCGACTTGCTCGGCCAGCACCTCGGCGTGCCGGTGGCAGCGCTGCTGGGCGAGGGCCAGCAGCGTGATGCGGTGCCGATGCTGGGTTACCTGTTCTATGTCGGCGACACCACCCGGACCGACCTGCCGTACGCCAGCGAGCCCGCTGCGGACGACGCCTGGTTCCGCCTGCGCAGCGAGCCGGCGCTGACGCCCGCATCGATCGTGCGACTCGCCGAAGCCGCGCAAGCGCGCTACGGCTTCAACGACTTCAAGCTCAAGGGCGGCGTACTGCGTGCCGAAGCCGAGATCGAGGCCATCCATGCGCTGCACGAGCGCTTCCCGCAGGCCCGCGTCACGCTCGACCCGAACGGCGCCTGGCTGCTGAAAGACGCGATTCGCCTGATGCGCGACCTGCGCGGTGTGATCGCCTACGCCGAAGACCCGTGCGGCGCCGAGGCCGGCTATTCGGGCCGCGAGGTGATGGCCGAATTCCGCCGTGCCACCGGCGTGCCGACCGCAACCAACATGGTCGCCACCGATTGGCGCCAGCTCGGCCACGCACTGGCGCTGCAAGCGGTCGACATCCCGCTCGCCGACCCGCATTTTTGGACCTTGGCCGGCTCGGTACGCGTCGCGCAGACCTGTCGCGACTGGGGCCTGACCTGGGGCTCGCACTCCAACAACCATTTCGACGTGTCGCTGGCGATGTTCACCCATGTCGGCGCCGCCGCGCCGGGCCGCGTGACGGCGATCGACACACACTGGATCTGGCAGGATGGCCAACGACTGACGAAGGAGCCGCTGAAGATCGAAGGCGGCCACGTTCAAGTGCCGAGCAAGCCGGGTCTGGGCGTCGAGCTGGACATGGTCGAGGTCGAGAAGGCGCACCAGCTGTATCGGCGGCATGGCCTGGATGCGCGCGATGATGCGGTCGCGATGCAGTACCTCGTCGCGGGCTGGCGCTTCGACCCCAAGCGCCCGGCGCTCGACCGCGCAGGCGCCGCATGACGCGAGCGCCGGCGCGGTCGGCGAAGCTTCGTGGCAGCAACCCGGTGCCGTGCTCGGCGCGCGCGCCGAGCTTCAGCCCTGCAGCGCCTCGAAAACCGCAGCGGTGGTGTGCACCGCGTGCTGCGCGACCTGCTCGGCGTTGGCAGCCAGCACCGGCAGCGGGTAGGTGCCCGAGACGATTCCGCCGCACGCCACCTCGACCGCGCGCACCTGCGGCGGCAGGCCCTCCACGGCACCCACCAGGCAATGCACGACCGAGGTGAAGCCGGCGTCGTCGAACAGCACGTCGCCATCGGCGAGCACCCGGTATTCGTAGACGTCGTCGGCGCGGTGGATCTCGATGCGGGCGATCATGGTGGCGGGTCCTGGTGGGATCGAATGCGAACGCTGGAAGTGTCGCCGGGTTGAGGTCGGCCGAGGGTTCGACCGACCGGCATTCAACTCAGAAAGTAGTGCCATGCACGTGCGATGGTGGCCGGGTCGGTGAGCAGGACGAAGCCGATGCCGGCCAGCGCGCCCGCCAGGTGCGCGTCGTGGTTGACCCGCCCACGCGCGCGCTGCGACGCGTAGTAGCTGTAGGCCAGATACGCCAGCGCGAACAGCGGTGCCGGGATCGGCACCGGGATCGGCAGGATGAAGATCGACCCCGACGGAAAGTAGGCGATCGAGGCGAACAGCACCGCCAGGATCGCGCCGGAGGCGCCCAGGCACTGGTAGCCAGGATCGAGCCGATGCTTGAAGTAGGTGCCCAGGTCGCTCGCCAGCAGCCCGAAGAAATACAGCGCCATGAACCGCGCGGTGCCGATCGTGCGCTCCAACGTGAACGCAAACGCCCAGAACGTGAACGCGTTGAACAGCAGGTGCGTCAGGTCGGCATGCAGGAACGCGCTCGTGATCAGCGTCGGGTACTGGCGCCGCGGCACGAGCCAGTACGGCCGAAACAGGTTGCGCTCGATCATCGCCGGCGCGGCCCACAGGCCGACGACGCTGGCGGACACGATCAACGCGAGCAGCAGCGACGCACCGGGTGCAGCAGAGGCGATGGCGGCGAGTTTTTCCACGCGGGAGGGTTGTTCGTGGGCGCCGTGGCGCACGGCTGGCGGAGACGGTGAGATTCGAACTCACGGAGGAGTTGCCCCCTCGGCAGTTTTCAAGACTGCAGCCTTAAACCGCTCGGCCACGTCTCCGGGAAAAACAGCGCGAGCCGATTGTATCGAGCCGCTGCGCGGGTGACGGCGTCGCAGCGGGGTCGCGCGGGATGGCGATTGTGTGCATCAGCATGCTGGACACAACGATCCAATAGTCATTAGAATGATCTCATGAGACAAATCAAGAGCTATTTGTACGAGCAGGTGGCGCGCATCGGCAAGGCCCTGGCCAGCCCGAAGCGGCTCGAGCTGATCGAGTTGCTGTGCCAGGGCGAGAAGACCGTCGAGGCACTGGCGGCCCAGGCGGAAATCAGCGTCAAGCTCGCCAGCGCGCACCTGAAGGAGCTGCGCATGGCGCGGCTGGTCCAGACGCGCAAGGACGGCAAGTACGTGCTGTACCGGCTGGCCAGCACCAGCGTGGCCGACCTCTGGGTGACCCTGCGCGGCGAGGCCGAGGAGCGGCTGGTGGAACTGCAGCTGGCGCTGGCGAACCTGGTCGTGCATGGCGACGACCTCGAGGGGATTGACCGCAAGTCGATCCTCGCGCGGGCGGCCTCGGGCGAGGTGCTGGTGCTCGACGTGCGCCCGGCCGACGAGTACGCCACCGCGCACCTGCCGCACGCGCGCTCGCTGCCGGTGGACGAGCTGAAGAAGCGGCTCGCCGAGTTGCCCAAAGACAC
>JAGWTP010000196.1 GCA_028868895.1 Burkholderiales bacterium | reverse complement strand
AGCCGAGGTAGAACGCGGCCAGCGGCAGGCGCCGCACGCGCGTGCCGCGGCGCAGCTCGATCTGCGCGTCGAGCGCCATCAGCACCGGCGCCGCGTCGCCGATCGGCGAGCCGTTCGCGACGTTGCCGCCCATCGTGCCGGCATGGCGGATCGGCTTCGAGCCGAAGCGCAGCCACACATCGGTGAGGGTGGGGAAGCGCTGCGCGAGCGCGGCCCAGGCGGTTTCGAGCGAGGCGCCGGCGCCGATGCGCAGTTCGCCGTCCTGCTCGGCCACGTGCTTCAATTCGTCGACCGCGCCGAGGTAGATGATCTCGCCGAGTGCGCGGAACTGCTTGTTGACCCACAGACCGACATCGGTCGAGCCGGCGAGCAGCAGCGCCTGCGGCCGCTGTTCGCGCAGCATGGCGAGTTCGGCCAGCGTGGTCGGCGCGTGGTAGGGGTCGGCGCTGTCGCCGCCGGCGCTGTAGTGCAACGCGCCCGCCGACTTCAGCCGCGTCAGCGCGGCGATTACCGGCGCGGTGTCGAGCGTGACCGCAGGCAACTCGAACATGCGCTGGCCGGCATCGAGGATCGGCCGGTAGCCGGTGCAGCGACACAGGTTGCCCGAGAGCTCGTCGGCGATCTGCTGGCGGCTCGGCCGCGCGGTGCCGGCCGGGTGGTGCTCGTAGAGCGACCACAGCGACATCACGAAGCCGGGCGTGCAAAAGCCGCACTGCGAGCCGTGGCACTCGACCATGGCGCGCTGCACTGGGTGCAGCTCGTCATCGCGCACCGGGTGCAACCCGCCGGCATTCATTCCCTTCAGGTCTTCGACGCTGAACAGCGCCTTGCCGTCCAGCGTCGGCAGGAACTGGATGCAGGCGTTGACGGTCTTCAGGCTCAGGCCGCGCACGGCGGCAGCGTCGCCGGGCGCCGCGAGTTCGCCGATCACCACGGTGCAGGCGCCGCAGTCGCCCTCGTTGCAACCTTCCTTGGTGCCGGTGCAGCGCGCGTCCTCGCGCAGCCAGTCGAGCACGCTGCGGGTCGGTGCCGCGCCGCTCACTTCATGGACGGCGCCGCGGTGAAAGAAGCGGATCGGGCGGGGGCTCGGGTGGTCGGGCATGGGTGCGTCGCGGCAGTCGGGAGATACCCGGAACTTAGCCGTTTCCGGGCTTGCGGGGATACAGTCCGGGCCATATCACCTATCAATGCAGGCGTATGGCGCAGCGGCTGGATTTCGACAAGATCGAGCTCTACCTCATCCGGGTGCTGAAGACCTTGATCACCGAACGCAGTGTCTCCCGGGCCGCGATGCGCCTGCAAAGCACGCAGCCCGCCGTGAGCGCCCAGCTCAAGCGGCTGCGCGCGCTGACCGGCGACCCGTTGCTGGTGCGCGCCGGCAACGCGATGGCGCCGACCGAGACCGCGCTGCGCCTGCTCGATCCTGCCACCCGGTTGCTGCAGGACGCCGACCGGCTGTTCAGCCCGCGCGCCCACCAGCGCGGCTTCGACGCACTCACCAGCACGGCCACTTTCCGCATTGCCGCCAGCGACTACCTCGACCCGCTGTTCCTGCCCGAACTGGTCGCACACCTGAAGCAGGTGGCGCCGGGCGTGCGGCTCGAGTTGCGGTCGTTGTCGGGCGAGTTCGACTACCGGCGCGCCCTGGCTGCGGCCGAGGTCGACCTGGTGATCGGCAACTGGCTCAAGCCGCCTGAAGAACTGCACCTGGGCCGGTTGATGACCGACGAGATCGTCTGCCTGGTCGCGCAAGACCATCCGGTGGCCCATGTGGCCGCCACGCGCGCGTGGTCGCCCGAACGCTACCTGGCGTGCGAGCACGTCGCGCCGATGCCGTTGCATGCGGGCGTGCACGGCGCCGCGCCGGGCGTGATCGACGAGCACCTGGCCTCGATCGGCGTCAAGCGCGAGGTCATGGTGCGCAGCGCGCACTTCAGCCTGATCCCGCTGATGGTGGCGCAGACGCTGCTCGTGCTGACCACCGG
>JAGWTP010000121.1 GCA_028868895.1 Burkholderiales bacterium | reverse complement strand
TGGCGATCCTCGACGTGATCCTGCGGGACGAGATCGGCCATGTCGCGATCGGCAACCACTGGTACCGCTGGCTGCGCGCGCGCGACGGCCACGAGCCGCTCGCGTACTACGCCGAACTGGCGGCGCGTTACCAGGCACCGCGGCCGCGCCCGCCGTTCAACGACGATGCGCGGCGCCGCGCCGGATTCGATGCCGCGGAGCTGGCCTGGCTGCGTGGCCCGCCATAGGCCCACCCTATACTTCCGGCCTCGATTCGAACGACCCAATCCGGCTCCTCGGGAACTCCATGACCACTGTGACTCTTCGTCGTTTCATTCAGGCCGGTTGCGCGGCGATCGCCGCCTTCGCCCTCGTCGGCTGCAGCAAGCAGGCCAGCGAACCGACCGCCTCGGCAGCGGCATCGGCAGCGCCGGCGGCGCAGGTTCTCACGGTCGGCACCGATGCCACGTACGCGCCGTTCGAGTGGCAGAACGAGAAGGGCCAGATCGTCGGTTTCGACATCGACGTGGTCAACGCGGTCGCGCAGAAGGCAGGCCTGCAGGTCAAGTTCGTCAACACGCCGTGGGAGGGCATCTTCAACGCGTTGAACCAGGGCGACCGCGACCTGCTCGTCTCGTCGATCACGATCACCGGCGAGCGCAAGCAGACGATGGATTTCACCGACCCGTACTTCGACGCCAACCAGTTGATCGCGGTACCGGCCGATTCCAAGGTCACCCGCTTCGACGACCTCAAGACGCTCAAGGTGGGCGTGCAGAACGGCACCACCGGCGACGAGGCGGTCTCCAGGCTGCAAGGCAAGAACAGCGCCAACATCAAGCGCTTCGAGTCGACGCCGCTGGCCTTGAAGGAACTCGAAGCCGGCGGCGTCGATGCCGTGGTGGCCGACAACGGCGTCGTCATCAACTACATGGCCAACAACGCCGGCAGCAAGTTCAAGACCGTCAGCGACACGGCGTTCGCGCCGGAACACTACGGCATCGCGGTCAGGAAAGGCAACACCGCGCTGCTCGCGCAGTTGAACAAGGGCCTGGCCGGCATCAAGGCCGATGGCACCTACGACCGCATCCACACGCAGTACTTCGGCAGCGCGGCATCGCCGGGGGGCGCTTCACCGCAGGCCGCATCGGCCGCGAAGTAAGCCGGCGGCGGCGTCGGCATGTTCGACCTGCGCTGGGACATTCTGGTCGGCTACGCGCCGCTGTTCGCGGCCGGCCTGCGCATGACGCTGCAGTTGACCGTGGTCGCGATCTGCGGCGGCCTGTTGCTCGGCATGGTGTTGGGCTTGATCAGCAGTTCTGCCGATGCGCCCCGGCCGTCGTCCGCGCTGTCTGCCACTGGGTGGAAGGTGCTGCGCGTCGTGACCCGCGGCTACGTCGGCTTCTTTCGCGGCACGCCGCTGTTCGTGCAGATCCTGCTGGTGCACTTCGCGCTGATGCCGGTGCTGATCCACCCCGACGGCGGGCTGCTGCTCAGTGGCGAGGCCGCGCGCGAATTCCGGCAGAACCACGGCGCGTTCTTCTCCGGTGCGCTGGCGCTGACGCTCAACGCCGGCGCCTACATCTCCGAAATCCTGCGCGCCGGCATCCAGAGCATCCACGGCGGGCAGACCCAGGCCGCCTACAGCATCGGCCTCACACACCGCCAGGCGATGCGCTACGTGGTGCTGCCGCAAGCGCTGCGCCGGATGGTGCCGGCGCTCGTCAACGAGGCGGTGACGCTGGTCAAGGACACGTCGCTCGTCTCGGCGATCGGCCTGGCCGAGCTGGCGCTGGCCGCGCGCACCGTGGCCGGGGCCTATTCGCGCTACTGGGAGCCGTACCTGTTGATCTCGGCGATCTATCTGGTCATCACTGCGGTGCTGTCCGCACTGGCCAAGCGACTCGAAGCGCCGGCGCATCTGCGCGGCCGCTGAAGGTGCGGCGTGCACACAACGGGCCGTCGCTAATACCGAGGTCGCTGGCCCGCATTCGCCGGTAGGATGGCGCGCCCTGGCGGGCAACAACACGGGTCGGGTGACATGCCAGTTGCGGTTGGAGACGGCTGGCGTGCATCGAACCCGACCTCCCTGCTCTCATCGTCTGGAGTCACCTTTGTCAAAGTACCCTCTCGCCCCCGTGGCGCTGTCGGCAATCGCGTTCGCCTGCCTCAGCGCGTTTGATGCACAGGCCCAGCAGGCTGCGGCCCCCGCCGACGCCGCTTCCGCGGCTCGGCCCACGACACTCAACCAGGTCGTCATCACGGCTCAAAAGCGCAAGGAAGACGTCCGCAAGGTGCCGCTGAGCGTCTCGGTGGTCTCGGGCGACGCGATCCAGGACAACCACATCAACGACATCACCGACCTGACCCGCAGTGTGCCGAACCTGTCGTTCTCGACCCAGGCGGGTGCGGGGCTGGGCACGCTCGAGATCCGTGGCGTGAGTTCGCAGGCCGGATCGGCCACCGTGTCGATCTACCTCGACGACGTGTCGCTGACCACGCGCAACCTTTACAGCCAGGGCACGGCCGAGCCGCGCTTCTTCGATCTCGACCGCGTGGAGGTACTGCGCGGCCCGCAGGGCACGCTGTACGGTGCCAGTTCGCTGGGTGGCACGATCAAGTTCATCAGCAAGCAACCCGACGCCAAGCGCTACTCGGGCAGCGCCTACACCGAACTCTCGAGCACCTCGCACGGCGGCACCAACTACGTCGCGCAGGCGGTTCTGAACGTGCCGCTGGTCAAGGACAACACCGCGCTGCGCATCGGCGTGCAAAGCGGCCACGACAGTGGCTACATCGACCAGGTGTCGCCGACCACGTTGAACGTCGTCGCCAACGGGATCAACAGCACGCGCTGGGACACGCTGAAGCTGGCGCTGAAGTCAGAGTTCGCACCCGGCTGGTCGGCCACGCCCGCGTTGTTCTACCAACGCTACAAGAGCAACGACATCGACGCGGCGTTCCTGACCGTGGGCGCCTACCAGTTGCCGGCCAATGCAACCCCGCCCGCGCTGTCGATCTTCCAGACCAGCAAGACGGTGCGCGAGCCGGCCACCGACACGCTGACGGTGCCCAGCCTGACCGTGACCGGCGATCTGGGCTTTGGCGACCTGACCGCCGTGTTGAGCGGCTACCAGCGGCGCTTCGATCGCACTCAGGACGGCACCTCGATCAACGTGCCCTATATCGCGTCTCAGGTCACCAATCCGGCGTTGGGCGCCATCGTTGGCGGCCTGCCCTCGGCGGTGCTGCTGAACAACAAGATCGACCAGACTTCGCTGGAGTTGCGCGTCGCCTCGAAAGACTACGACCCGAGCCGCGGCCCCTGGACATGGATCGGCGGCGTCTACGCGGCCCAGACCAAGACCCAGGTCTTCGACAACGAGCCGATCTACGGCATCAATGCCGCGTTCACCGCGGTCGGCGCCAACATCAACGACCCGGCCCAGATGGGCGGCAGCTTCGCCGGCGCGTTCACCGGAGACAGCTCCTACTACAGCGCGCGCCACTACAAGGACCAGCAGTCTTCGCTGTTCGGCGAACTCACCTTCAACGCCAGCGCGGCGCTGCGCGCCACGGTCGGCCTGCGGGTATTGCGCGCCACGCAGAACTTCACCCGCGAGGGCGATTTCTACTACGCCGGCGGGCCGTCGACCGCCGCGATCGACAGCAGCGCCAGTGCCGTGACCCCGCGCTTCGCGCTCGGCTGGGACCTTAGCCCCTCGACCAGCCTGTACGCCAACGTCGCCAAGGGCTTCCGCCTCGGCGGCGCCAACCGACCGGTGCCGTTGACGCCGCTGGTGGCGGCCGATCTGGCCACGCTCGGCCTGCCCGGCACCCCGCCCGCCACGTTCAACTCCGACAGCCTGTGGAACTACGAGGTGGGCAGCAAGTCGCGGCTGCTGGACAACCGGCTGTCGCTGAACGTGTCGGCCTTCCACATCGACTGGAAAGACATCCAGCAAGACGTGGTGCTGCCCACGTCCGGCTTCGACTTCGAAACCAATGCCGGCCGCGCCAAGATCGACGGCCTGGAGGTCGAGGCGCGGTGGCTCGCCACCGAGGGGCTGACGCTGTCGGCCGGCGCAAGCCTGACGCACGCGGTCTTTGCCGCCGACACCCTCGCGCTCGGCGTGGACGGCGCCGGTCAACCGAACGCGCGCAAGGGCGACCCGATCCAGGGCGTGCCGAAGTACAGCGCACGGCTGGGCTTCGAATACCGCTTTGAGCCCACCGCGCTGGGCTCGGCGTTCGTGCGCGGCAGCGGCCAGTGGACCGGCGCCAGCCACGGCACCGTGGTGCGCTCGTCGAGCGACTACATCCGCCCGGCCTACGTCACGGCCGACGCCAGCGCTGGCCTCACGCTCGACCGCTGGGAGTTCACGCTGTTCGCGAAGAACCTGGCGAACAACCGCCAGATCATTCAACAGCCCTCGATACAAGGCGTCAGCGAGGCCTACTACCTGCGCCCGCGAACGATCGGGTTGACGGCCGCGTACGAGTTCTGATCGCCGCAATCGGTCCGGCCGATCGCACGACACAGGGGGACCGAAAGGTCCCCCTTTTTATTGCGGCATGCGCATCGACGCAGCCTGCCGCGGCCCGTCGGGCACGTCGATCCGGCTCGCGATTGGGCGCGCCCATCGACGTCGCGACGCATCGGCTTGGGTCCCCCGGGTAGATGGTTTCCCCAGTGCCTGATTTTTTGGATATTGACTGCGGTCAAGCGCTTTTTCGGATCGGACTCCGACCATCGCCCCGGGCCACTGGCAAAGCAAGTCGCCGAAAGCGGCAACTGCCCTTCTCGCCTCAGGTATCCACAAGGAGACAAGATGATCAAGCAAGTCAAACCGACGCATCGGGTGGAGTAAGAACATGGCACAACTCAACACTGGGGCACCGCTGATGGAACGACCACCGAGCTATCGGTGGATGCAGTTGTTCATGGGCATCATCTGCATGGTGATGATCGCGAACCTGCAATACGGCTGGACGCTGTTCGTCAATCCGATCACCGAGAAGTACGGCTGGTCGCGGGCGACGATCCAGGTCGCCTTCACGATCTTCGTGCTCACCGAGACCTGGCTCGTTCCGATCGAGGGTTATCTCGTCGACCGCTTCGGGCCGCGGCCCGTGGTGCTCGTCGGCGGCCTGCTGTGCGGGCTCGGCTGGGTCATGAATTCTTTCGCCTCCTCGCTGATGGCCTTGTACGTCGCCGCCGCGGTCAGTGGCGTGGGTGCCGGCGCCGTGTACGGCACTTGCGTGGGCAATGCGCTCAAGTGGTTCCCCGATCGGCGCGGACTCGCTGCCGGCCTGACCGCCGCCGGGTTCGGCGCGGGTTCTGCACTGACGGTGCTGCCGATCCAGGCCATCATCAAATCCATGGGTTACGAGACCGCGTTCCTCTACTTCGGTCTCGGCCAGGGCGCGGTGGTGATGCTGCTCGCATTGGGCTTGACCGACCCGCGGTACGTGCTGCAGGCCGGCTTCCCCAAGACCGCCGGTGTGGTCAAGCGCGCGGCACGCGTGATCCAGACCAAGCGCGACTACCGGCCGATGGAGATCATTCGCCAACCGGTCTTCTGGGTCATGTACGTGATGTTCGTGCTGGTCGCCGCCGGCGGCCTGATGGCGGTGGCCCAACTCGCACCGATCGCCAAGGACTTCAAGATCGGCGACGTGCCGGTCAGCATCCTCGGGCTCACACTGCCGGCGCTGACGTTCGCGCTGACGATCGACCGCGTCCTCAACGGCCTGACGCGCCCGTTCTTCGGCTGGATCTCCGACAACATCGGGCGTGAGCTGACGATGTTTCTCGCCTTCGCGGTCGAGGGCGTCGGCATCGCCTGCCTGTACACCTTCGGGCAGGAGCCGCTGATGTTCGTCATTCTGAGCGGGCTGGTCTTCTTCGCATGGGGCGAGATCTACAGCCTGTTCCCCTCGACGAACGCCGACACCTTCGGCAGCAAGTACGCGGCCGCAAATGCAGGCTTGCTGTACACGGCCAAGGGCACCGCGTCGTTGCTGGTGCCGCTGTCCAGCATCCTGACCGCGGCGACCGGCAATTGGCACGCCGTATTCATGGTGGCGGCCGGCATGAACATCGCGGCGGCGCTGCTCGCGTGGTTCGTGCTGCGGCCGATGCGGCGCAAGCTGATCGATGCCAGTGCGGTCGACGCCGCAAGAGGCATCGCACCGCAGGCTGCGACGGCCTGAGGGCGCCTCGCGCTGCTTTGCCGCCGCCCCCCGATGGGGGACGAGCAAAGTTGCCACGCAGCATTGGCTCGTCAGTGCGACTGAGAGCGGCGACGCAACACAGACGCACTGGAGCGCGAGCACCGCGGTGCTCGCGCCAGGTCACTCGCAGCCCGCGTCGCGCGGCGGTCGCGTTTGCCGACTTCACCGCGCGGGCCGCGACCGCCTCAGATCTTGCCGCGCTGCTTCAATCGGCTCAGCGTTTCGGCCGAGAGGTTGAGGTAGTTGGCCAGCTCCTTCTTCGGAATCCGTTCGGCCAAAGCGCGGTGCTTGCGCTCGAACCGGTGCACTCGCCCGGGCCCGTCGAGCAGGTGCAGCGTGATCGTGTGCGCCATGATCTCGCTCATTACCCGCATGACCTCGTACTCGAAGACCGCCTTGAACTTCGGATGCCGTTCCAGGAAGGCAACCCATGCCGCCATGGGCAGCTTGGCCACGCGCGCCTTCGTCAGGCACACGATGCTGTAGGGCGTGGGCGTGTTCAGCCGCCAGGCGGCATAGCTGGTCTCGATGTCGCGCTGGTCGGCGAAGCGCAGGATCATCTCCTTGGCTTCGGCGTTGGTCACCACGCGCTTGAGGATGCCGTCGAGCACGAAGTACTGCTCCATCTCGTGCACGCCCTGGTGCAACAACGAATCTCCCTTGCCGCAATCGACAATGAGCAAATGAGGTTCCAGTTCGTCACGCTCGGCGTCGGTCATCTCCTTGAGCACGACGTTCTGGCGCAACTCGAGACGGATGACGTTGCGTTCCGGGTGCTTTTCAAGCGGGATCGGGATCATCGAGGGGGGCTGCCGCGAGTTATTTCGAAACTTGACCGGGGTCAACGGCGCAAAAAGCGGTCGATAACTATCATAAGTCTGACGAGACGGACCCCCTCGCGGGGCCCTTGCCACGAGCGGCTTGCGCGAGACCGCACAGGCCTGCTGCCCACCCGTCCACCAGGAGGCTACCTTGTCCTCGCAAGCCCATACGCCAAGACAATTCACCATGACGAACGACGCAACTGCACCGGAACAGACCGACGGTTTCCACCTGGTCATCGACGCTCTCAAACTCAACGGCATCGACACCATCTTCGGCCTGCCGGGCATTCCGATCACCGACCTGACCCGCATGGCGCAGGCCGAAGGCATGCGGGTGATCTCGTTTCGCCATGAGCAGCACGCCGGCAACGCGGCGGCGGCCGCCGGCTACCTGACCGGCAAGCCCGGCATCTGCCTGACGGTATCGGCACCGGGCTTCCTGAACGGCCTGACGGCGCTGGCCAACGCCACCACCAACTGCTTCCCGATGATCCTGATCAGCGGCTCGAGCGAGCGCGAGATCGTCGACCTGCAGCAAGGCGACTACGAGGAGATGGACCAACTGGCCATCGCCAAGCCGCTGTGCAAGGCGGCCTACCGGGTGCTCCATGCCGCGGACATCGGCGTGGGCATCGCGCGCGCGATCCGCGCCGCGCTGTCGGGGCGGCCGGGCGGCGTCTACCTCGACCTGCCCGCCAAGCTGTTTGCGCAGACTATGGACGCGGCAGCGGGCAGGGCCTCGCTGATCAAGGTTGTCGACCCGGCGCCGCGCCAGATCCCTGCGCCAGACGCGGTGCAGCGCGCCCTGGCCTTGCTCAAGGGCGCCAAGCGGCCGCTCATCGTGCTCGGCAAGGGCGCGTCTTATGCCCGGGCCGACGCCGACATCCGCGCGCTGGTCGAGCGCACCGGCATCCCGTACCTGCCGATGTCGATGGCCAAGGGCCTGCTGCCCGACAACCACGAACAATCGGCGTCGGCCGCGCGCTCCTACGTGCTGGCCGAGGCCGATGTCGTGATGCTGGTTGGTGCGCGCCTGAACTGGCTGCTGTCGCACGGCAAGGGCAAGACCTGGGGCGCACCGGCGGCCAAGCAGTTCATCCAGATCGACATCGCGCCGACCGAGATCGACAGCAACGTGGCCATCGCCGCGCCGCTGATCGGCGACATCGGCTCGTGCGTGTCGGCCCTGGTCGCCGCGATCGATTCAAGCCATGGCTCGAACTGGGCCCCGCCGCCGCCCGACTGGCTGGGCGCGATCGCCGAGCGCAAGGACAAGAACCTGTCGAAGATGGCGGCCACGCTGGCGTTGAACCCGACGCCGATGAACTTCCACAGCGCGCTGGCCGTGATCCGCGATGCGGTCAAGGCGCGCCCCGACGCCATCGTCGTCAACGAAGGCGCCAACACGCTCGATTTCGCGCGCAGCATCGTCGACATGTACGAGCCGCGCAAGCGGCTCGACGTGGGCACCTGGGGCATCATGGGCATCGGCATGGGCTACTCGATCGCCGCCGCGGTGATCACCGGCAAGCCGGTCATCGCCATCGAAGGCGACAGCGCTTTCGGCTTCAGCGGCATGGAGGTCGAGACGATCTGCCGCTACAACCTGCCGGTGTGCGTGATCGTCTTCAACAACAACGGCGTGTACCGCGGCACCGATGTCAACGGCTCCGGCAGCGCCGACGTGGCCCCCACGGTGTTCGTCAAGGGCGCCCGCTACGACAAGCTGATGGAGGCCTTCGGCGGCGTCGGCGTGCACGCCACGACGCCGGCCGAACTGGGCAAGGCGCTCCATGAGGCCGTGGCCTCGGGCCGGCCGACGCTGATCAACGCCGTCATCGACGAAACCGCCGGCACCGAAAGCGGCCGCATCACCAGTCTGAACCCGCAAAGCGCGGCAAAGAAAAAGTAATTCCGAAGCCTTAGAAGGAGAAACCGAATGACCAAAGCACTCGACGACATCAAGATCATCGACTTCACCCACGTCCAAGCCGGCCCGGCCTGCACCCAGATGCTGGCCTGGTTCGGCGCCGACGTGATCAAGGTCGAGCGCCCCGGCTCGGGCGACGTCACGCGCAGCCAGTTGCGCGACATCCCGAACGTCGACGCGCTCTACTTCACCCAGCTCAACAGCAACAAGCGCTCGCTGACGCTCGACACCAAGACCCGAGAAGGCAAGGAGATCCTCGAGAAGCTGATCAAGGTGTCCGACGTGATGGTCGAGAACTTCGGCCCCGGCGCGCTCGACCGCATGGGCTTCACCTGGGAGCGCATCCTCGAGTTGAACCCGAAGATGATCCTGGCCTCGGTCAAGGGCTTCTCCGACGGCCACCACTACGAAGACCTGAAGGTCTATGAGAACGTGGCGCAGTGTGCCGGCGGCGCGGCCTCGACCACCGGCTTCTGGGACGGCCCGCCGACCGTGAGCGCAGCGGCTCTGGGCGACAGCAACACCGGCATGCACCTGGCCATCGGCATCCTGACCGCGCTGCGCCAGCGCGACAAGACCGGCCGCGGCCAGAAGGTGGCCTGCTCGATGCAGGACGCGGTGCTCAACCTGTGCCGCGTCAAGCTGCGCGACCAGTTGCGCCTGGACCGCCTGGGCTACCTCGAGGAGTACCCGCAGTACCCGCACGGCAAGTTCACCGACGTGGTGCCGCGCGGCGGCAACGCCGGCGGTGGTGGCCAGCCGGGCTGGGTGCTCAAGTGCAAGGGCTGGGAGACCGACCCGAACGCGTACATCTACTTCACGATCCAGGGCCAGG
Source organism: Burkholderiales bacterium (assembly GCA_028868895.1). Lineage (GTDB taxonomy): Bacteria > Pseudomonadota > Gammaproteobacteria > Burkholderiales > Burkholderiaceae_C > LMDS01. The sequence goes on along the minus strand of JAGWTP010000121.1, from coordinate 452 downwards.
CATGGGCGCCGATCTGCGATGCCATCGGCAAGCCCGAGTGGAAGACCGACCCGCTGTACACCACGCCCAAGGCGCGCCAGCCGCACATCATGGACATCTTCGGCACCATCGAGCAGTGGCTGGCCGACAAGACCAAGTTCGAAGCGGTCGACATCCTGCGCAAGTTCGACATCCCGTGCTCGCCGGTGATGTCGATGAAGGAGCTCTCGGTCGACCCGTCGCTGCGCGCCAGCGGCACCATCGCCGAAGTCCAGCACAAGGAGCGCGGCACCTACCTCACGGTGGGCAGCCCGATCAAGTTCTCCGACATGAAGGTCGAGATCACCGGCTCGCCGCTGTTGGGCGAGCACACCGACGAAGTCCTGGCCGAGCTGGGCTACAGCAAGGACAAGATCGCCACGCTGCACGAGGCCAAGGCGGTCTGAAGCCTGGCGTACACCGGGCGTTCGGCC
>JAGWTP010000120.1 GCA_028868895.1 Burkholderiales bacterium | reverse complement strand
GTTGGCGCGCGCCTGACGCACCCCCGGGGCCGCAGCCGACCGCACCCGCCCGCCAACCTGCCCGCTCCGCCGGCACCGACACCATGAACCGCTTCCTGCACGGCCACGCCACGCACCCCGACTGGCGCGTTGCGCTGACCCTGGCCGCCGCGCAGATCGAAGCGCAGCGCCACGAGCGCGGCCACGCGGCGGCGCCGACGCTGGGCTGGGTCTACCTGACCGAGCATTGCGTCGCGCATGCGCCGGCGCTGCTGGCCGAGTTGCAGCGGCGCTGGCCGGGGGTCGAATGGGTCGGTGCCAGCGGCGTGGGCATCGCCGCCGGCGGCGCCGAGTACTTCGACGAACCGGCGCTCGCACTGATGCTGACCGACCTGGCGGTGGAGCACTTTCGGGTCTACTCGGGCGCTCGCCCATTGGCTGGCTTCGCGGCGCACACCGCGCTCGTGCACGCCGACCCGGGCACCGCCGACCTGGCCGAGCTGATCCAGGACATGAGCGCGCGCACCGCCACCGGCTACCTGTTCGGCGGCCTGGCCTCGGGCCAGGCGCGCTCGTGCCACATCGCCGGCAGCGTGTTGTCGGGCGGGTTGTCGGGCGTGGCCTTCGACGCCGGCGTGGCGCTGGTCTCGCGCGTCACGCAGGGCTGCCAGCCGGTGGGCCCGCAGCGGCGCATCAGCGCGATCGAGCGCAACGTGATCACCGAACTCGACGACACCCCCGCGCTCGACTGCCTGCTGCGCGACCTGCAACTGGAAGGCAGCGCGCCGCGCGAGGCGCTGCCCCGGCTGCGCCAGACCCTCGTCGGCCTGATTGACGCGGCCGACGCGGCCACCGACGCCGCCACACCGCCGAGCCGCGAGGGCGCCGCGACCCGCAGCGCCTTCGACCAGGCCGGCCGCCGCGGCGCGTTCGGTGCCGACACCCGCGTGCGCCACCTGATCGGCCTGGACCCCGGGCGGCGCGGCGTGGCCATCGCCGACCATGCCGAGGTCGGCATGCAGCTCGCGTTCTGCACCCGCAACGTGCAGGCGGCGCGCCGCGACCTGATGCGCATCTGCGCCGAAGTGCGCGAAGAGGTCGAGTCCGAGGCGTTGCCGCTGCCGGCCGCGCTGGCGCTGCAGGAGTCCGTGGCCGGCGACGCGGCGGCCGGCACGGCGTCGGGCATCGCCGGGGCGATCTACGTGAGCTGCGCCGGCCGCGGTGGCGCGCACTTCGGCGCGCCCTCGGCCGAACTGGCGATCGTGCGCCATGCGCTGGGCGACGTACCGCTGGTCGGCTTCTTCGCCGCCGGCGAGATCGCGCGCCAGCATCTGTACGGCTACACCGGCGTGCTGACGGTGTTCCGGCGCTGAGCGCGCGACGCGCCATACGCCGCGGGCGGTACAGTGCGCGCTGAAGGCCGCCACGCCCGGATCGACCCCCGGAGCGCCGGCTCCCACCCCGAGATGACTGCGACCACCCCTTCCCCCACCGCCCTGAACGGGCCGCGCGTGCGCCTGCGCCCGTGGACCGACGCCGACCTCGCACCGTTTGCGGCGATGAACGACGACCCCGAGGTGATGCGCCACCTGTCGGCGCGCCTGACGCGCGCGCAGAGCGACGCCTATGCGTGGCGCATCCGCGCGCAATTCGACGCCCACGGCTTCGGCCTGTGGGCGCTCGAGGTGCCGCAACTCGGCTTCGCCGGCTTTGTCGGCCTGAGCGCCAAGGTGCCGTTCGAGCTGCCGGTGCCCGGCACCGTGGCCGAGCCACACGAGATCGGCTGGCGGTTGGCGCGCGCGGCCTGGGGCCGGGGCTATGCCACCGAGGCCGCGGCACTGGTGCTGCGCCATGCCTTCGATGTGCTGGAGCTGCCGCAGGTGGTGTCGTTCACCGCCACCGCGAACCTCGCATCGCAGGCCGTGATGCAGCGCATCGGCCTGCAGCGGCGCGGCGAGTTCGACCACCCTCGCCTGGCCGAAGGCCACCCGTTGCGCCGCCATGTGCTGTACGCCCAGGACGCCCCCCGAACCGGAGCACGCCCGTCATGAACGCCCCCTTGCCCGCGGCCGCCGATGCCGGTGAGCGCAGCCGGCGCCAGGCCGAAGTCGTCGCCGCGCTGGCGCAGTTGCTGCCCGCGCACGCGCTGCTCTGGCACGCCGAAGACACCGTGCCCTACGAATGCGACGGCCTGACCGCCTACCGCGAGCAACCGCTGGTGGTGGCGCTGCCCGAAACCGAGGCCCAGGTCGCGGCGGTGTTGCGCGAGTGCCACCGGCTGAACGTGCCGGTGGTCGCGCGCGGTGCCGGCACCGGCTTGTCGGGCGGCGCGCTGCCGAATCGCCTGGGCGTGACGCTGAGCCTGGCCAAGTTCAACCGGATCGTCAGGCTCGACCCGTACGCGCGCACCGCCACGGTTCAGTGCGGCGTGCGCAACCTCGCGATCAGCGAAGCCGCCGCACCGTTCGGCCTGTACTACGCGCCCGACCCGAGCAGCCAGATCGCCTGCACGATCGGCGGCAACGTGGCCGAGAACTCCGGCGGCGTGCACTGCCTCAAGTACGGCCTGACGCTGCACAACGTGCTGCGCGTGCGCGGCTACACCGTCAGCGGCGAGGCGGTCGAGTTCGGCTCCGAGGCGCTCGACTGCGCCGGGCTGGACCTGTTGGCCGTCGTGGTCGGCAGCGAGGGCATGCTCGCGGTCACGCTCGAAGTCACCGTCAAGCTCGTCCCCAAGCCGCAACTCGCGCGCTGCATCATGGCCAGCTTCGACGACATCCGCAAGGCCGGCGACGCGGTCGCCAACGTGATCGCCGCCGGCATCATCCCGGCCGGCCTGGAGATGATGGACAAGCCGATGACCGCGGCCGTCGAAGACTACGTGCACGCCGGCTACGACCTCGACGCGGTGGCGATCCTGCTGTGCGAGAGCGACGGCACCGCCGAAGAAGTGGCCGAGGAGATCGGCCGCATGGAGGCCGTGCTGGCGGGCAGCGGCGCCACGCGCATCGAGGTCAGCGCCGACGAGGCGCAGCGCCTGAAGTTCTGGAGCGGCCGCAAGAACGCGTTCCCGGCCACCGGGCGCCTCAGCCCCGACTACATGTGCATGGACTCGACCATTCCGCGCAAGCGCCTGTCCGACCTGCTGCTGGCGATCCAGGGCATGGAACAGAAATACGGGCTGCGCTGCCTGAACGTGTTCCACGCCGGCGACGGCAACCTGCACCCGCTGATCATGTTCGACGCCAACGACCCCGACCAGCTGCACCGCTGCGAACTGTTCGGCGCCGACATCCTGGAGTCGAGCGTCGCGATGGGCGGCACGATCTCGGGCGAGCACGGCGTGGGCGTCGAAAAGCTCGCCGCGATGTGCGTGCAGTTCTCGCCCGCCGAGCAGGAGCAGATGCGCGCGCTCAAGCGCGCCTTCGATCCTTCGGGCCTGCTCAATCCAGGCAAGGTGATCCCCACGCTCGTGCGCTGCGCCGAGTACGGAAAGATGCACGTGCGGCGCGGGCTGCTGCCGTTCGCCGACATCCCGCGCTTCTGATGAACAGGCTGACCCCGAACGACCCGGCGCTGCAGCGGCTGATCGACCGCGTCAACAGCGCGCGCAGCGCCGGTGCGCAACTGTGCATCCGTGGCGGCGGCACCAAGAGCTTCTATGGCGAGGCGCCGCAAGGCGAGCCGCTGGACACGCGCGTGCTCGAAGGCACCTCGAGCTACGAGCCGACCGAACTGGTCGTGACCAGCCGCTGCGGCACCTCGCTGGCCGAACTCGAAGCGCTGCTGGCCACGCGCGGCCAATGCCTGCCGTTCGAGCCCCCACACTTCGGCGACGCCGCGCTGAGCGCGCGCGAGCGCGGCGCGACGGTCGGCGGCATGGTCGCCGCCGGCCTGGCCGGGCCGGCGCGCGCGGCAGCCGGCTCGGTGCGCGACTACCTGCTCGGCGCGACCATGCTCAACGGCAACGGCGAGGTGCTGACCTTCGGCGGCCAGGTGATGAAGAACGTCGCCGGCTACGACGTCGCGCGCGTGCTCGCCGGCTCGATGGGCACGCTCGGCCTGATCCTCGAGGTCTCGCTCAAGGTCATGCCGGTCGCGCCGGCGACGCTGACGCTGCGCCTCGAGATGGACCAGGCCACCGCGCTGTCCCGGCTCAACGAGTGGGGCGGCCAGCCGCTGCCGCTGAACGCGAGTGCGTGGTGGTCGAACAACCTGATCGTGCGGCTGCGCGGCGCGCTGGCGGCGGTGCAGGCGGCGCGCGCGCACCTCGGCGGCGACCTGGTCGAGCCCGAATTCGCCGGCCCGTTCTGGGACGGCCTGCGCAATCACGACGACGAGTTCTTCACCCAGGCGCACGCGGCCGTGGCCGGCGGCGCCTCGCTGTGGCGCCTGTCGCTGCCGCCGACCGCGCCGCCACTGGCGCTGTCGGGCGAACTGCTGGTCGAATGGGGCGGCGCGCAGCGCTGGCTGTGCAGCGCCGCGCCGGCCGCCAGCGTGCGCGACGCCGTCGCCCAGGCCGGTGGCCATGCCACGCTGTTCAGGGCGCGCGACAAATCGGCCGGCGCCTTCGCGCCGCTGCGTTCGCCGCTCGACCGGATCCACCGCGAGTTGAAGAAAGCGTTCGACCCGGCCGGCGTGTTCAACCCCGGCCGCCTCTATCCCGGCCTGTGAAGCGCCGCCCGTGACCCCTCCTGCCCGCTGACACCGCGCCGATGCAAACCAACCTCGCCCCCGAATTCAAGAGCACACCGCAGGGAGCCGAGGCCGAAGCGATCCTGCGCAAGTGCGTGCACTGCGGTTTTTGCACCGCCACCTGCCCGACTTACCAGCTGCTCGGCGACGAGCTCGACGGCCCGCGCGGGCGCATCTACCTGATGAAGCAGGTGCTCGAGGGCGCACCGGTGACGCGCAGCACGCAGATGCACCTCGACCGCTGCCTGACCTGCCGCAATTGCGAGAGCACCTGCCCGTCGGGCGTGCAATACGGGCACCTGGTGGAGATCGTGCGGCCGATCGTCGACGCCAAGGTCGAACGTCCAGCCCGCGAGCGGGCGGTGCGCTGGCTGCTCAAGGAGGGCCTGACCTCGGCGCTGTTCGCGCCCGCGATGAAGCTCGGCCAGCTGACCCGGCCACTGCTACCCGCCGCGCTCAAGCACAAGGTGCCGGCCCCGGCGGGCGCGCGGGCCCGGCTGTGGCCCACGCGCGAGCACCCGCGCAAGGTGCTGATGCTGATGGGCTGCGTGCAGCCGGCGATGATGCCCAACATCAACAGCGCGACCGCGCGCGTGCTCGACGCCGCCGGCATCCAGACCGTGGTGGCCGACGAGGCCGGCTGTTGTGGCGCGATCCGCACCCACCTGAACGACGTCGACGGCGGCCTGGCCGACATGCGGCGCAACATCGACGCCTGGTGGCACCTGGCGTCGAGCGGTGCGGTCGAGGCGATCGTGATGAACGCGTCGGGCTGCGGCGCCACCGTCAAGGAATACGGCCACGCGCTGGCGCGCGACCCGGTCTACGCCGACAAGGCCCGGCGCATCAGCGAGCTGACGCGCGACCTGAGCGAGCTGCTGCCCGACCTGGTGCCCCGCCTGCGCCCCAAGCTGCGGCTGCGCGGCGTGGCCACCCAGCTCGCGTTCCACCCGCCCTGCACGCTGCAGCACGGCCAGCAGCTGCGCGGCGGCGTCGAGGCCCAACTGGGCGCGCTCGGCTTCACGGTGAGCGTGGCCGCCAGCGAAAGCCACCTGTGCTGCGGCTCGGCCGGCACCTACTCGGTGCTGCAACCCGAACTGGCCTACAAGCTGCGCGACCGCAAGCTGGCGAACCTGGCGCCGCTGCAGGCGCAGACGATCGTCTCGGCCAACATCGGCTGCATCCAGCACCTGCAGACCGGCACGACCACGCCGGTGCGGCATTGGGTCGAGGTGCTCGACGAGGCGCTGGCCTGACCCGGCGACGGCAGCGGGTGCGCCGGGTGCGCCAGGTGCACCGGGTGCGCAGTCAGGGCGTCGCGCCGTGCGCCGGCGGTACGTCCCAGCGCTCCTCGAACGTGCCGTGCGGCGCGGGCCAGAAGCAGCACAGGGTCCAGGCCAGGCTCAAGGTCTCGCCCATCGTCGACTTGGCGCCGGCGCTGCTCGTCCACCAATGCTCGGCGTCGAAGTCGGTCGGGTGTGCGGCGATCACGCCGACCTCGACCGCGTCGCCGAGCGCCATCCGGTACAGCAGCCGCGAGCGGCGCGCATGCACGCCGGCCGAGTACAGGTCGATCGCGCCGAGCGCGACCTGCCGCCGCGCGGCCCAGTCGCGCACCATCACGGCGCTGAGGTAGGTTCGGTCTTGCCTGGAAGCCGGCGCCGGCACCGCGATCACCGGCACGCTGGTGATCCCGTGCGCGCGCAAGGTGCTGGCGGCGCGCACCGCGTAGTTCTTCCAGTCGCCCACGTCGACCCACGCCTCGATCGGGCCGCCAGTGGTCAGCACGCGTTCGTAGTGGCCGCGCCGGAACGCGGCGAGCGCCTGCGCCAGCTCGGTCTCGTCGAGCCAGCCTTCGACGACCAGCGTGCGCGCACCCAGCCCGTCGGCGCCCGGCGCCGGATCGACCGGTGCGAGCCAGCCGTAGGCCGCGTGGGCGAACGCCACGACGCCGAGCACGGCCATGCCCATCAGCACGAGCCAGCCCCACAGCGTGGGCAGCCAGACCTGGCGGCGGCGGAACAGCAACGCGGCGAGGGTTGCGGTGGCGGACGACGCCGTGCGCACGGTCGGCGGCGCGCTCAGATGCAGCGCCCGCCGTCGACCTCGAGCGCCGCGCCGGTGATCATCGAGGCCTCGTCGCTGCACAGGAAGCACGCCGCGTTGCCCAGGTCTTCGGGCGTCGAGAAGCGGCCGAGCGGGATCGTGGCGAGGAACTTCGCGCGCATCTGCGGCGTGTCTTCGCCCATGAAGGTCTTCAGCAGCGGCGTCTCGCCGGCCACCGGGTTCAGCGCGACCACGCGGATGCCGAACGGCGCGAGCTCGACCGCCATCGACCGCGTGGCGGTGATGACCCAGCCCTTGCTGGCGTTGTACCAGGTGAGCTGCGGCCGCGGGCTCACGCCGGCGGTGCTGGCGATGTTCAGGATCACGCCGCGGCGCTGCGCCTTGAAGTGCGGCACGACCGCCTTCGCGGCGAGGTAGATCGCCTTCATGTTGACCGCGACGATGCGGTCGAAGTCGTCGTCGCCCACGCCTTCGAGCGGCTGCGGCAGGTGCGCGACGCCGGCGTTGTTGACGAGGATGTGCAGGCCGCCGAACAGGTCCTGCGCGGCGTCGAGCATGGCCGCCACGTCGGCCGCGTTCGAGACATCGACGCACACGCTGCGCGCGTGCGCGCCCAGCGCCTGCGCGACGCGCTCGCCGCCCGCCGCGTCGCGGTCGGCGATCAGCACGCGCGCGCCCTCGGCGATGAACTTGCCCGCGATGCCCGCACCGAAGCCCGAGCCGCCGCCGGTGACGATCGCCACTTTGCCTTCGAGTCTCATCGGGTATTCCTTGTTCGAGTCAACCGTGATGGATCGCCACCGTCTTCAGGGTCGAGAAACCGTACAGCGCCTCGAAGCCCTTCTCGCGGCCGTGGCCGGAATGCTTGACGCCGCCGAACGGCAGCTCGACGCCGCCGCCGGCGCCGTAGTTGTTGACGAACACCTGGCCGCATTTCAGTGACCGCGCCATGCGCAGCTGGCGGCCGCCGTCGCGCGTCCAGACGCCGGCGACCAGGCCGAACGCGGTGCCGTTGGCGATCTGCAGTGCCTGGGCCTCGCCGTCGAACGCGATCAGCACCTGCACCGGGCCGAAGATCTCCTGCTGCGCGAGCGGGTGGTCGGCGGGCACGGCGTCGAACAATGTCGGGCGCACATAGAAGCCGCCGCGCGGCGCGTCGGCCGCGATCTCGCCTTGCGCGGCCAGCGCCAACCCGCCGTCGCGGCCGAGCGCCAGAAAGTGCTCGACGATGCCCTGCTGGCGCTTCGAGATCAGCGGCCCCAGGTCGAGGTCGGCCAGCGCCGGCCCGATGCGCAACGCGCGGTAGCGCTCGGCCATGCGCTCGCGCACCTGCGCATGCACCGCTCGCTCGACGAGGATGCGCGACGCCGCCGAGCAGGTCTGCCCGGCGTTCTGCAGCCCGGCGTTGACGAGCGAGGGCAGCGCGGCGTCGAGGTCGGCATCGGCGAACACGATCTGCGGGCTCTTGCCGCCGAGCTCGAGCGTGACCGGCACCGCGTTGCGCGCTGCCGCCGCCTGGATCAGCTTGCCCGTTGCGACCGAGCCGGTGAACGACAGGTGGCGCACCCCGGGGTGCGCCGCCAGCGCCGCGCCGGCTTCTTCGCCCAGCCCCGGCACCACGTTCAGCGCGCCGGCCGGCAGCCCGGCCTCGTGCGCGATGCGCGCGAACGCGAGCACCGTCAGGCACGCTTCCTCGGCCGGCTTGAGCACGCAGGCGTTGCCCATCGCCAGCGCCGCGCCGACACTGCGCCCGACGATCTGCATCGGGTAGTTCCAGGGCACGATGTGGCCGGTCACGCCATGCGGTTCGCGCAGCGTCAGCACGGTGTAGCCGTTCTGGAACGGCAGCGTCTGCCCATGCACCTTGTCGGCCGCGCCGCCGTAGAACTCGAGGTAGCGCGCCAGCGCGATCGCATCAACGCGGCCTTGCGCCAGCGGCTTGCCGACATCGAGCGCCTCGAGCCGCGCGAGCAGCTCGACGTTGTCGAGCACCTTGCGGCCGATCGCGCCGAGCACCCGGCCGCGCTCGGCGGCGGTCAGGCGGCCCCAGTCGCCGTCGAGCGCGGCCTGCGCGGCCGCCACGGCGGCGTCGATGTCGGGGGCGGTGCCGCGCGCGATGCGCGCCAGCGCGCTGCCGTCGGACGGGTTGTCGAGCGTCAGCGTCTGGCCAGCGGCCGCGGCGCGCCACACGCCGCCGATGCAGAGCGGCTCGGTGTCGAACGGGATCGTGAACGGTGTCGTGGCAGCCACGTCGGCCTCCTGGAGCCCAGCCTCGTCAACTTATCGGCCATCATATTGGCATGGGTCTGTTCCTCCTGCGCCGTTTCGCGACCTTCGTGGCCACGCTGGCGGCCGCGTCGATCGTGATTTTCGCGGTGCAGGGCGTGCTGCCCGGCAACGCCGCCGAGGTCATGCTCGGCGCCACCGCCACGCCCGAGGCGGTGCGCGCGCTGTCGCACCGGCTCGGCCTGGATCGGCCGGCGCCGGTTCGCTACGCGCGCTGGGTCGCCGGCCTGGCGCGCGGCGACCTCGGCACCAGCGTGGCCTACGACACGCCGGTGGCGCAGCTGATCGGCGAGCGCCTGGTCGTGACCGCACCATTGGCGCTGATGGCGATGGCACTGACCACCGTGCTCGCGCTCACGCTGGGGCTGTACGCGGCCTCGCGCCACAACGGCCCGGGCGACGTCGGCGTGATGGCGGCGAGCCAGATCGGCATCGCGATTCCGAACTTCTGGTTCGCGATCCTGCTGATTCTGGTGTTCTCGGTGAAGCTGCGCTGGTTCTCGGCCGGCGGCTTTCCCGGCTGGTCGGTGGCCGACGGCGGCGGCTCGGCGGCGGCCTTGCGGGCGCTGCTGCTGCCCGCGGTCGCGCTGGCGGTGGTGCAGGCGGCGATCCTGGCGCGCATCACGCGCTCGGCGGTGCTCGACGTGCTGCGCGAGGACTTCGTGCGCACCGCGCGCGCCAAGGGCCTGAGCCGGCGCCAGGTGCTGTGGCGCCATGTGCTGCGCAACGCGTTCGTGCCGGTGCTCACGGTGATGGGCCTGCAGTTCGCCAACCTGCTGACCGGCACCGTGGTGATCGAAAACGTGTTCTCGCTGCCGGGCCTGGGGCGGCTGGTGTTTCAGGCGATCGCGAACCGCGACCTGATCGTGGTCCAGAACGTCGTGATGCTGCTGGCCGCCGCGGTGATCGTGATCAACTTCGTCGTCGACGTGCTCTACGCGGTGATCGACCCGCGCCTGAAGGTGCACGCTTGAGGACGCGATCTTGAAAGCGATATCGGCATGAGCCTGGCCAGCCACGCGGCGCGCCACAAGAGCTTCGCGATCGGCGCCGTGCTGGTCGCGCTGCTGCTCGCCACCGCCGTGCTCTCGTTCTTCTGGACGCCCTACCCCGCGGCCGACCTCGACATCCCGAACAAGCTCGCCATGCCCTCGGCCGCGCACTGGCTCGGCACCGACAGCCTGGGGCGCGACATCGTCTCGCAGCTGATCGTCGGCGCGCGCTACGCGGTGGCGGTGGGCGTGGTCGCGGTGGGCATCGGCATCGCCTTCGGCGTGT
>JAGWTP010000119.1 GCA_028868895.1 Burkholderiales bacterium | reverse complement strand
CGATCGCGGGCCGAGCGCCGGGCCGCTCCCAAGCCGGCCCGCGCCGGCCGCGAGACGCCGCCGGCGTTCGTGGCGTCCAAGCCGGCGCAGGCCGGCTCGGAGCCGCGCCACTTACTCCCCTCGGGGGATCGGCCGATGTATGCGTCGGACGAGGGGCTGTCATGAGCCACCGCCGCGCCGTCTTCACGATGCTGCTGGTCACGCTGATGTGGAGCAGCGCCGGCGTCGTCACGCGCCACCTCCAGGCCGCGCGCAGCTTCGAGGTCACGTTCTGGCGCAGTGCCTTCACCGTGATCGTGCTGGCGCTGTTGTTGCCAGTCCTGCGCGGCCGCGCCGCACTGGCACGCTCGCTGCGCGAGGGTGGCGCGACGCTGTGGTTTTCCGGGGCGTGCTGGTGCGTGATGTTCACCGCGTTCATGATCGCGATCACGTTGACCACCGTGGCCAATGTGCTGGTGACGATGGCGATCGCGCCATTGCTCACGGCGTTGATCGCGCGGGTCGCCCTGGGCCACCGGCTGGCCGCGCGCACCTGGATGGCGATCGGCGTGGCCGGCGTGGGCATCGTCTGGATGTACGCCCGAGAATTCAGCACGGCCGAACCAAGCCACCTGCTCGGCACTGCGGTGGCGCTGGCCGTGCCGGTTGCCGCGGCGATCAACTGGACGCTGATCCAGCACACCCGCCACCAGGCCGACGTCGATTTGCTGCCCGCCGTGCCGATCGGTGCGCTGCTGTCGGCCCTGCTCACGCTGCCGTTCGCGCTGCCTTTTGCGGCCTCTGCGCACGACCTCGCCCTGCTCGCGCTGCTCGGTGTCGGGCAGCTTGCCGTCCCGTGCCTGATGTCGGTGGCCGCGGCGCGCCACCTGAGCGCGCCCGAGGCCTCGCTGCTTGCCTTGCTCGAGGTCGTCTTCGGCGTTGCCTGGGCCTGGCTCGGTGCCGGTGAGGTGCCGGCGGCGCACGTGCTCGGCGGCGGCGCACTGGTGCTGGTGGCGCTCGCGGCCAACGAGGCGATCGCGTTGCGGGGGGTCGCGCGCTGAGCGGCGCGAAAGCGCCGGACAGGGCTTCCCCGCAGCATCGGTGCGCGAGCTGCGTAATAGCATCGACGGCACCCGTTGCGAGGACCATCGCATGAAACAACTTCCCGGCCTGGACGCCAGCTTCCTGCACCTCGAAACCGCGCAGATGCCGATGCACGTCGGTGCGCTTCACAACTTCGAGCTGCCCGCGGGCTACCACGGCGACTTTCTCGCCGACATGCGCCGCCACATGGCGGCGCGCCTGGCGCTCGCCCCGGCGCTGCGCCAGCGGCTCGTGAAGATGCCGCTCAACTCGAGCAACCCGGTGTGGGTCGATGCCGAGCCCGATCTGGCCGTGCACATCGTCGGCATCACGCTGCCGCCCGGCAGCGGCCAGGCCGAGCTCGAGCGCCAGGTCGGCCTGCTGCATCCGGTGCTGCTCGACCGCAGCCGTCCGCTGTGGAAGTTCCATGTCTTCGACGGGCTGGCCGACGGCCCTGCAGGCACTCGGCGCTTTGCGATGTACACGCAGTTGCACCACGCCGCCGTCGATGGCCAGGCCGCCGTCGCACTGGGCCAGGCGATTCTCGACCTCAGCCCGGCCGGGCGCGAGGTTCAGGCGCCGGCCAGCCCGCGGGTGCGTCGCGAACTGGGCATGGTTGGCATGCTGCGCGCCGCGCTGGGCAACCAGTTCGGTCTGGTGGTGAGCGCCGTGAAGGCGATCCCCGGCACCGTGGAAGTGCTCTCGCAAATCGCGTCGCAACAGCTCGGCGGCGGCTCGAACGGCGCGATCTCTGCGGTCTTGTCGCGGCTGCAAGGGCAGGGCGCCGCAGCCGGCGGCCTCGCATTGGCGCCGCGCACGCGGCTCAACGTGACGGTCTCGGAGCGGCGCGCGTTCGCCACGATCAGCCTGCCGCTCGCACAAGTGAACGCCGCGCGGCGCCGGCACCAGGCCAGCCTGAACGACGCGGTGCTGATGGTGTGCAGCGGGGCGCTGCGCCGCCACTTCCTGAAGCACGGGCCGTTGCCGCGCAAGTCGATGGTGGCCGGTGTGCCGATCTCGACGCGAGCCAAGGGTGATACCGCGTCCAACAACCAGGCAACGATGACGGTGGTGAGCCTGGGCACTCACATCGCCGACCCCGCCAAGAGGCTGGCCCATGTGCTCGCCGCCACCGCGGCCATGAAGGCCAGCATCGGGGCGCTGAAAAGCCTGATGCCGAGCGACTTCCCGACCTTCGGCGTGCCTTGGCTGATGCAGGGATTGAGCGCGCTCTACGCCAAGGCGCGCGTGGCCGAACGCCTGCCGGCGATGGCCAACGTGACCATCTCCAACGTGCCCGGCCCGACGGTGCCGCTGTACATGGCCGGGGCCCGCATGCTGACCAACTACCCGGCCTCGATCGTGGTCCACGGCGTGGCGCTCAACATCACCGTGCAGACGTATGACCAGTCGCTCGAGTTCGGCCTGATCGCCTGCGGCGACGCGATGCCCGAAGTCGCCGAACTGGCACGCGAGATTCAGACGGCGTTCGACGAGTTCGCGGCGCTGCCGGCCAGCGTGGTCGCGGCGCCGGTGGCGTTGCCGGCCCGCAAGCCTGCCGCCGGCAAGGGCCGAGGCGTTGCGGCCAAGGGCGGGTCGAAGGGCGCCGTGAAGAAGGCCGCGGCGCAACCCGCTGCGGTGAAGAAGACGGCCGCCAGGAGGCCCGCAGGGAACAAGCCCGTCGCGAAGAAGAGCCCCGGCGCGACCGCAGCGGCGCGTCCCGCAGCGCTCCGGCCTGTCACCCAAGCGACACCTCGGGCCCGGGCAAGTGCTACGACCAAGAAGCGCCCGGCCCGCTAACATGGCTCGGTCTTCACTGCCAGCTTCACGGCATGCCCAGATTGCAACGAACGCACGCTTCACCGACTGCAACCGCTGAGCTGTTGCGCCCGCCCGGCGCCTGGTTGCTGATGCTCGAAGGCCGCGCGTTCTGGGAGTTCGGCGCCATGCTGGCCGCAACGCCCTGGCTGCGGCGGCTGCCGCGCGGCGACGGCCACCCGGTGTTCGTGTTCCCCGGCATGGCGGCGAACGATCTCACGACCCGACCGCTGCGCAGGTTCCTCGATCGCCTGGGCTATGTCACGCAGCCGTGGGGCCAGGGCTTCAATGTCGGGCCGCGCCACGGCGTGCTCAAGCAATGCGCCGACGACGTGCGCGCCCTGGCCGATCGGCACGGTCGCCCGGTCAGCCTGATTGGCTGGAGCCTCGGCGGCCTGTATGCGCGCGAGCTGGCCAAGCAGATGCCCGAGCACACGCGCAGCGTGATCACGCTGGGCACGCCGTTCACCGGCCACCCGCGGGCCACCAATGCGTGGCGCCTGTTCGAGCTGCTCAGCGGCCAGAAGGCCCACGACCCGGCCGTGATCGAGGCGCTGCGAGTACCGCCGCCGGTGCCCACGACCTCGATCTATTCACGCACCGACGGCATCGTGGCCTGGCAATGCAGCCTCAACGAACCGGGCCCGCAAGTCGAGAACATCGAGGTCCGCGCGAGCCACACCGGCATGGGCATGAACCCGCTGGCGCTGTACGCGGTGGCCGACCGGCTCGCGCAAGCGCCCGGTGTGTGGCGGCCGTTCGACCCGCGCGGCGCGCGGCGCTGGTTCTTCCAGACCGGCACGCCGGCGCAGCGCACGGCCGCGGTCTGAGAGCCTGAGCCGGATGCAGATTTCCGCCCACGGCATCGCGCTCGAAGTCGAAGACCACGGCTCGCCCGGCGGCGAGCCACTCGTGCTCATCATGGGCCTGGGCATGCAGCTCGTGGCCTGGCACCCCGACTTCGTCGCGAGCCTGGTGGCACGCGGCTTTCGGGTGATCCGCTTCGACAACCGCGACATCGGCTTGAGCCAGGGCTTCGACCACCTCGGCGTGCCCAGCCTCGCGGTCGACGCATTCAAGTACGCCTTCGGCATGACGGTCAAGGCTCCCTACACCGTCGCCGACATGGCCGACGACACCTGCGGTCTGCTCGATGCGCTGGGCATCCGCGCCGCCCACATCTGCGGCGCCTCGATGGGCGGCATGATCGCCCAGCAGCTTGCGGTGCGCCAACCCGGGCGCGTGAAGAGCTTGACGCTGATGATGACCAGCAGCGGCTCGCGGCGCCTGCCCGGCCCGACGCTGAAGGTGCGCGGCGCCATGATCTCGCGGCCCGACGATCCGACCAACGTGCAAAGCGTCATCGACCACTACGTCAAGCTCTACCGGTTGATCGGCAGCCCCGGCTACCCGGCTCCCGAAGCCGACCTGCGCGCGCGCCTGGGCCTGTCGGTGCGGCGTTCGTACCGGCCGCAAGGCACCGCGCGCCAGATGGTGGCGATCGCCGCCGATGGCGATCGCTCCAGGCTGCTGGCGCAGCTCAGGGTGCCCACGCAGATCATCCATGGCCGCGACGACCCGCTGATTCCGGTGGCCGCCGGCCACGACCTCGCCGCCCGGATCGCAGAGGCGCAGATCGACGTCATCGCCGGCATGGGCCACGATCTTCCAACCGAGCTTTGGCCGCGTTTCGTGGCCGGGATCGCCGGCGCGGCGGGCCGCGCCTGAGAGCACCCGACAGCGCCCAGGGGTGGTGATCGACCGCCGAGCGACGGCTCAGGCCGTCGCGACGAAGTGCACCGCCAGCACCAATGCCACGATGGCCAGCACGAAGTTGGCCCAGACGCCCAGATGGGTCCAGTAGCCGCGCGGGATCTCGAGTTCGCCCAGCTCGCGAACAACGATCCGGAACTGCAGCGCCGAGACGACGGCGACTGCGGCGCCCATCAGCAGCAGCGTGATCCCGACCCACAACGAGAAGCCCTGCTGCGACGCCGGGAGTGGCTGGTTGGTGACCATGCGCAAGAACAGGCCGAAGCGTTCCACCACGAAGCCGAAGCCCATCAGCGCGATGGCGGTGCGCTGCCAGGCGAGCAGGGTGCGCTCGGCGGCGAACAACACGCGGGGGTCATCGAGGTACGACACGGACCGGGTCTGCGGGTAAGCGGGTCACAGGGGCGGCGGGCAGCGCCTGCGGATGCCGGCCGATGTCAGAACCTGCGACTCCAGGCCAGGCCGAACGAGGTCTCGCGCATACGAATGGTCTCGTTGCCGGCCGCGCCGGCACCCAGCACGCCGTTGAACAGCGAGGGTCCGGTGACCGATCGGCGTGGCGACACCATCAGCGCACCGGTGATCTCGCTGTCTTGGCCGGCGGCAGCGGTGAAGCCGAGCGTGTAGTGGTCCTGCACGACACCCGGCGCCAGGATGTTGAAGGTCACGTCGGCCGGGCTGATCGGGTTGCTGCCGTGGTTGTAGCCGGCGCGCAGCGTCCAGGCGTCGTTCATGCGCCAGGCGGCGCCGACCTTGACCACGGTGACGTCGGACCAGCCGAAGCCGGGGCCGTTGGCGGTGCCCAGTTGCGCCGGCAACGAGCTCGGATTCCCGACCGAAGCGACCCCGCTGTAGTTGATGCGGCCCAGGTCGAGTGCGAACGTCCAGGCGTCGGTCGGCATGAACGCCACCCCCACGCTGTAGTTGGACGGGATGTCGAAGCCGCCGTCGCCGGTGAACAGCCCGGCGTACTTCTTGAACTTGCTCATGCTGACCTTGCTCGAGTAGCTCGCGCCGATCGAGACGGCGTCGGTCAGGTGGCCCATGTAGCCCACGCGCACGCCGGCGCCGTAGGCGTCGTCGTAGCCGTTGTTGGTCACGTTGCCGGGCGAGCCGGTGAATGGCGGGAAGCCCGGCGCGTTGTCGAAGGCCTGCAGGCCCGTGGCCTTGAACCGCTGGTAGCCCAGCAGCAGCGAGACCCCCACCGAATGCTGCGCGTTGAGCTTGTAGGCCATCGTCGGGGCGACGATCAACTGCGTCAGGTCGACACCGAGTTCGCCGCTGCCGCACAGCATGTTGGCCGGCCCGGCGCCACAGTTGAAGTTGCCCTGCGGATAGGTGGTGTTCATGCCGCCGTTGCCGTAGATGGAGACGCCCAGCGAAAGATCGTCTCTCACCATGCGGTTGTAGCCCAGCTCGGGGATGAAGAAGTTCTCCTTGCCGCTGTCCACCTTGCCGTTCAGCGTGGCAAAGCCGGCCCCGGTGCGTTCGGCGCTGCGCACCGGGCTGAACCAGTCCAGGCCGATGTCGAAGCGCGAACCGGCCCAGACCATGCTGGCCGGGTTGTTGGCGCCGCCGAAACTGTCTTGCGAGAGTGCGGTGGCCACGCCGCCCATGCCCTTGGCCTTCATGCCGTAGCCGTGCGAGAAGTAGCCGGTGGTGGCCAGTGCCGATCCGGCGGCGAGCAGGGCGGCCAGCGGGGCGAGCTTGAGGGCGGTGCGGACGGTCTTCATCGTGTGTCTCCGGTCGTTGTGGTGCAGGTTGAAATGCGCGCTACCAGCGGGCCATCAGTCGTCCTTTGACGACCTTGGATTCCCACCGCTTGAGGGGGCTGTTGCCCTTCTTGATGCAGTCGCCGCTGCGCACGTCGAAGACCCACTGGTGCTTCGGGCAGGTCAGCGTGGTGCCGTCCAGTGCGAGGTGCGGGATGTCGGTGGTCTGGTGCGGGCAGCGGCTGTCGTAGACCCGAACGCCATGCGCGTCGCGGTAGACGAACAGGCCACGGCCGTCGCACTCGACGCGCGCGACCTCGCCGGCGCACAGCTCGGCGGCCGCCATCACGTCGTGCCACTCCTCCACCGCGGACCACGTTTCGGGGTCGAACGCCGGGATGTTCATGTCGAGGATGATGTCGACGGCCCAGATGATCTTGGCCAGGCCCAGCGCCGGAAAGGCCATCAGCAGCGCGTCGAGCACCTCCACCGGTGAGCACCCCTCGCGCAGTGCGCGGCCGAGGTACTGGCGAAAGCCGCGCTCGGTCTGAGCATGTACCTTGGTGATCACCGAGATCAGGTTGCGCGTCTTCGGGTCGAGGTGCTTGCCGCACTCCTTCAGGAACTTGAAGTAGTGGCCGAGCACATCGGGCCGGGCCTTGAGCAGGTAGTTCAGTGCGTCGCTCATCACGAGATCGCCTGGTAGTAGAGGTTCTGCGGATGGTTCGCCTGCGCGAAGAAAAACCATCGCTCGACCAGAAGGCCGACGTACTGGACCGCGAACGCGCCGGCCAGCAGCGGCGCGGACGAACTCGCGATGCCGGCCGCGAGCAGCGCCAGCGGCAGCACGAACGCGAGTGCGATGAAGATCCACTTCAGCGATCGCATCAGGCGCGGGCCCTGGCGATGGAAGAACTCGCGCGTGTTGAACGAACCGCCCATGAAGCCCTGGGCGATCTGCGTGATGCGCGGGTGCTTGATGCCGGTGGCCGACTGGATCGTCGACCTCGGCGTGAGCCTGCGATTGCGCCACAGTGAGGCGACGCGCCCGATCGCCGCGAGGGCCGTGAAGACGATGGCCCAACCCGACAGGAAACCAACCAGGCGCGGTGCGACCTGGCTCGCATAGGCGGCAGCCAGCGTGAAGCCCGAGGCGCCGCCCAGCAGCGCGTAATTGATCAGGGTCAGCGGCGTGTGCCACTCGGCGATGAAGCGCAGACAGGCGTAAATCATCGCGGTGCAGACGAACAGCGCGAAGGCCACAAACGTCCCCAGCAGTCCGAGCACGAAGGTCGCGTCGACCGCAACGCCGTTCGGTCCGTGGGCGATCCGGGGCGTCCATGCCAGTGCATGGGCCAGCCCGTACAGTGCCACCACCCCCATGAAGGCCGGTAGCGCGATCACTTCGCGCGACAGCCACGATGTGCGCCACTGGCCCGCTGACCGCCAGGCACGCTCGGGTCGCCCGAGGTGGAAGAACGAGGCCACCAGTCCGGCAACCAGGAACACCAGCGCGATCGCGCTTCCCAGCGCGTAGAAGGCCCGGAGATCGGCCGGCGGCAGCAGTCCGACCAAGGTGTAGCTCTGCACCGTGAACAAGGCGAGGAACAGGCCTTGCCCCGCACCGATCAGGGTGGTCAGCAGGATGACGGAGGGCGCTGGACGCATCGTCTGGCACCTACCAGGTGGTGGCGTCGTCGAGCGTCGACGCGCCTTCGGCCGGCTTGGGCAGATGGCCCTCGACGCGCAGCGGGTTGTCGGCGCGCACCAGTTCGTCCTGGTGGATGCGGATGCGGGTCGTGCGCCGCGGCAGGTAGTGGTTGGCCGGCCGGGTGCCCCATTCGGGCATCAGCGCATAGCCGGCGTTTTCGCGGATCGCGCGCGAGGCGTCCGAGTGCGGGTCGTGGATGTCGCCGAAGATGCGCGCGGAGGTCGGGCAGGCCTTGACGCAGGCAGGCTTGCGGTCGGCCTCGGCCATCGTGGAGTCGTAGATGCGATCGACGCACAGCGTGCATTTGGTCATCACCTTGCGAGATTCGTCGAGCTCGCGCGCGCCGTAGGGGCAGGCCCAGGCGCAGTACTTGCACCCGATGCACTTGTCGTAGTCGACCAGCACGATGCCGTCGCTCTCGCGCTTGTACGAGGCACCGGTGGGGCACACCGGCACGCACGGTGGGTCTTCGCAATGCAGGCAGGACTTCGGGAAGTGCACCGTCTCCGTGAACGGGAACTCCCCGACCTCGAAGGTCTGCACGCGGTTGAAGAAGGTGCCGCTCGGGTCGGCGCCATACGGATCGACATCGGCCAGTGGTCCGGCGGCACCGCCGGTGTTCCATTCCTTGCAACTCGTGACGCAGGCGTGGCAACCCACACACACGTTGAGGTCGATCACCAGGGCCAGCTGAACGCGGCTCATGGCTTTGCGGCCTTCCCACGCAGCGCGCTGCCCCACGCGGCCAGCCGGCCGGGAGCCGGCGCCATGCCGGGATACCGACGCATCGGCTCGAACTGCGGATGGCTGAGCTTCGCGTCGTCGGGGGCGGCCCTGACGACGCGCACGCGCACGTCGTACCAGCCGGCCTGGCCGGTGATCGGATCGGAATTCGAGATCGTCGTGCGGCCGTGGCCGGCCGGCAGTTCGTCGGAGGTCAGGTGGTTGAGCAGGAAGCCGAGCCGCGACTCGTTGGCGTGCGGCGCCAGGCTCCAGGCGCCAGCGGCCTTGCCGATGGCGTTCCAGGTCCACACCGTGCCCGGCTCCACCGCTTCGGAGTGGCGGGCCATGCAGCGCACCCGGCCCCATTGGGATTCGACCCAGACCCAGTCGCTGTCGGCGATGCCGGATGCGCGCGCGGTCTGCGTGTTGATGAACAGGACGTTGTGGGTGTGGATCTGGCGCAGCCAGGCGTTCTGCGAATCCCAGGAGTGGTACATCGCCATCGGCCGCTGCGTGATGGCGGCCAGCGGGTACTTGTGCTTGTCGGTGACGTGCGACTCGAGCGGTTCGTAGAAGAACGGCAACGGGTCGAAGTAGGTCGCGACGCGTGCCTTGAGGTGCTCGGGCGGCTTGCGGGTGAGGCCCTTGCCCTGGGCCGCGCTGCGAAAGCGCTGCAGCACCTCGGAGTACAGGTGGATCAGGATCGGTTCGGCGTAGCGCGTGATGCGGTTGGCGCGCGACCATTCGAGGTAGCCCTGGTTCCAGTTGCGCATGTACTGGAAGCTGCGCGGCAACTCGCAGTGGTACACGCAGTTGTGCTGTTCGTACATTTCCCATTGGCGCGGGTTGGGTTCGCCGATGAGGAACTTCTCGCCGCCCTTGCCGCGCCAGCCGGCGAGAAAGCCGATGCCCGAGCCGGGCTCGGTCTCCCAGTTGACGATGAAGTCGGGGTAGTCGCGGTACTTGCGGCGGCCGTCCGCGGTGACGAAGGTCGGCAGCTTCAGGCGGGTGCCCAGTTCGATCAGCACCTCCTGGAACGGCTTGCATTCGCCCGACGCCGGCAGCACCGGGATGCGCACCGAGTCGGCCGGGCCGTCGAATTCCGAGATCGGCCGGTCGAGCATTGACATCACGTCGTGACGCTCGAGGTAGGTGGTGTCGGGCAGAACGAGATCGGCGAATGCCGTCATCTCCGACTGGAAGGCGTCGGCGACGACGAGAAACGGAATCTTGTACTCGCCGTCTTCGCCCTTGTCGTTGAGCATGCGACGCACCTCGACCGTGTTCATGGTCGAGTTCCACGCCATGTTGGCCATGAAGATCAGCAGCGTGTCGATGCGGTAGGGGTCGCCGCGCCAGGCGTTGGTGATCACGTTGTGCATCAGCCCATGGACCGACAGCGGGTATTCCCAGGAGAAGGCCTTGTCGATGCGCACCGGGCTGCCGTCGTCGTTGACGAACAGATCGTCCGGGTCGGAAGGCCAGCCCAGCGCCATGCCGTCCAGCGGCTGATTCGGCCGCACCGCACGCGGGTCGTTCGGCGTGCGCGCGCACGGCGGGATCGGCCGCGGGAATGGCGCCTTGTGCCTGA
>JAGWTP010000023.1 GCA_028868895.1 Burkholderiales bacterium | reverse complement strand
CGACGAAGAGGCCAACATCAACTGGGCCGAACGGCTCGAAGCCGTCGGCGTGCAGGTGGTGTACGGCATCGTCGGCCTGAAGACGCACGCCAAGCTGCTGCTGGTCACGCGCCGCGAGCAGGGCCGGCTGCGCCGCTACGCGCACTTGTCCACCGGCAACTACAACCCGAAGACGGCGCGCCAGTACACCGACCTGGGCTACTTCACCGCCGAGCACGACCTGACGGCCGATGCCGACGCGGTGTTCCAGCAACTCGCCAGCCTGGGGCGCATGAAGCCGCTGAAATGCCTGCTGCAGGCGCCGTTCACGCTGCACAAGCAGATGCTGGCGCACATCGAGAAGGTGGCCGCCGCGGCGCGCGCCGGACGGCGCGCGCGCATCGTCGTGAAGGTCAACGCGCTGACCGACGTGCCGCTGATCCACGCGCTGATCCGGTGCGGGCGCGACGGCGCCGAGATCGACCTGATCGTGCGCGGCGCGTGCATGCTGCCGCCCGGCATCGCGGGGGTGACCCAGAACATCCGGGTGCGCTCGGTGGTCGGGCGCTTCCTCGAACACTCGCGGGTGTGCTACTTCGGCTGGGGCGACGCCGATGCCGATCAGGCGCTGTTCCTGTCGAGTGCCGACTGGATGGGCCGCAACATGTTCGGCCGCATCGAGGTGGCCTGGCCGGTGCGCGACGCGAAGTTGCGCCAGCGCGTCATCGACGAATGCCTGGTGCCGTGCCTGCGCGACCGCCAGGACGCCTGGTTGCTGCACGCCGACGGCCACTGCGAGCGCATCGGCGGCGACGGCCCCGGCGCGCAGCAGGCGCTGGTGCAGCGCTATTCGCGAGGACTGTGATGGACCTGATCCTGTGGCGCCATGCCGAAGCCTTCGAGATGCGCGAGATCGACAACGACCTCGACCGTGCGCTCACCCCCAAGGGCGAACGCCAGGCGCAGCGCATGGCCGACTGGTTGAACCAGCGGCTGGCACACTCGACGCGCATCCTTGCCAGCCCGGCGCTGCGATGCCAGCAGACCGCCAAGGCGCTGGGCAGGAAGTTCAAGACCCTCAACGAACTCGCGCCCGACGCCAACGGCGAGGCGTTGCTGAAGGCGGCGCGCTGGCCCGACGCGAGCGAACCGGTGCTGATCGTCGGCCACCAGCCCACGCTCGGCTTCGTCGCCTCCTACCTGCTGTCCAGCCAGCCGCAACCCTGGACGATCAAGAAGGGCGCGGTCTGGTGGATCCGCGCCCGCAGCCGCGACGACGTGACGCAGGTGGTGCTGCAGGCGGTGCAGTCGCCGGACTGCTTGTAGCGGCGCGGCTCCTTCGAACGAGGGATGACCGCCGGCTTCACGGCGTCGATCGTCGGTCCGTGGGGTTGCAGCCGCGGCGCGCAGGACTCAAACTCGAACGCGTCGCCGGCGCCGTGAAGTGGCCTGCCGCCAGCGAGTTTGCGCAGGGTCGTCGATGCGATGAAATGTCCGACTTGTGGATTCTTCGGCGTTGCCGGGCAGAAGTTTTGCGGCGAGTGCGGGCAGCGGCTCGCCGGCGCCGAAGCGGGCCTGTCCACACCCGCGCAGAACGCCTACACGCCGGCCCATCTGGCTGAAAAAATCCTGCGCTCGCGCAGTGCGCTGGAGGGCGAGCGCAAGCAGGTCACCGTGCTCTTTTGCGACATCGCCGACTCGACCCCGCTCGCCGAGCGCATCGGCGCCGAACGAATGCACAAGGTGCTCGACGGATTCTTCGGCGCTGCGCTTGCCCAGGTGCACCACTTCGAAGGCACTGTCAACCAGTTCCTCGGCGACGGCTTCATGGCGCTCTTCGGTGCTCCGGTCTCGCACGAGGATCACGCCCGTCGTGCCGCACTCGCGGCGCTGGCAATCCGCCGATCGATCGCTCCTGCCGTGGCCGATGTGCTTGCCGGCGAAGCTCAGTTGCAGCTGCGCATCGGGCTGAATTCCGGCATGGTCGTGGTCGGCAAGATCGGCGACAACCTGCGCATGGATTACACCGCGGTGGGCGACACGACCAACGTGGCCGCACGGCTGCAGCAGTTGGCGCAGCCCGGCATGATCCTGGTCAGCGACAGCGTGTTGCACGCGATCGACGGATACGTCGAGTGCCGCTCGCTGGGTCTGCGGAAACTCAAGGGCAAGGCGGAACCCATCGCCACCCACGCCGTTCTGCGCGAACGCGGCTCGCACACTCCGCACCACCGGCCGGCCCGAGGGGTACCGACGATCGGCCGCAGGGTTGAGATCACCGAGATCCGCAGTGCGATCGAGCGCGCCGAATCAGGCGGCGGCAGCGTGTTGTGCATCGTCGGCGAGGCCGGTCTGGGCAAGTCGCGGCTGGTCGACGAAGCGCGTTGGCACGCCGAATCCCGCGGCGTACGCTGGATCGATGGCCAATGCGTTTCGTTCGGTCGTACGTTGAGCTACTGGCCGTTTCGCGAGGTGCTGCGTGCTTGTTTCGAGATCGACGACGGCGACGCCGACAGCCTCGCGTTCGACAAGTTGCGGCGGGGTATCGAGCGGCTGTTCGGCGATGCGGCCGACGAGCTTCTCGTCTACATCGCAGCACTGCTGGCGTTGCCGCTTCCGGAGCCGCTTGCCGAGCGAGTCCGCGCGCTGGACAGCTTGGCCATGGGTCACCAGGTTTCTCGTGCGGTGCTGCGACTGTTCGAGCGACTCGCCGCCAACGGGCCAATCGTTCTGGCGCTCGAAGACTGGCATTGGGCCGACGCGTCGTCAGCCGATTTGCTCGAACACCTGTTGCCGCTGGCCGACCGCGCCGCGCTGCTGTTCCTTGTGGCCTGCCGCCCGGAAGCGCAATGCGCGGCCGAATCGCTGCGCTGGGCAATCGCGTCGGCCGAGCCCGCCGCAACTCGCGCGCAAGAGATCGTGCTGGCGCCGTTGCTACCGCACGAGAGCGGGCAGCTGGTGCAAGCCTTGGCCGATGGCGGCGCGTTGCCCGGCCACGTACTCCAGATGCTGCTGCGGCGCAGCGGCGGCAATCCGTTCTACCTTGCCGAGCTGGTGCGTGCGCTGATCGACGCCGAGGGCATCGAGCGCGATCTGCTGACGGGCGAGTGGCAGGTGACCGAGAACTACGGGGCGGTGCCGTTGCCCGACTCGATCGAAGGTCTGATCCTGGCGCGCATCGATCGACTGGAAGACGAGGTCAAGCAGATAGTCAAGGCCGCTTCGGTGGTCGGCCGACAGTTCTTCTACCGCATCCTGAAAGCCATCACCGACGCGCAGGACGCGCTCGACGAAGACCTTGTCAAGCTGTGCCACGCCGAGCTGATCGACGAGAAGCGGCGCACCCCCGAACTGGAGTACGTGTTCAAGCATCCGTTGATCCAGCAGGCCACATACGACAGCATGGTCGAGGACCGGCGCCGCCAGCTGCACCTGCAAGTCGGCCTGAGCATCGAGCAATTGTTCGGCACGCGGCTCGAGCAGTTCCATTCGATGCTCGCCTATCACTTCGCCCGGGCCGAGGAGTGGTCGAAAGCGCAGCACTACCTGATGCTGGCTGCGGAACATGCCGATTCACTTGCGGCCGACGAAGAGGCGCTCGCGTTGTACAACGCGGTGATCGTGACCGCGGAGCAACATGCGACGGTCGGACTGGATCCATTCGTGCGGGCCCAGCTCGACGCGAAGATCGGCGATGCGCAATTCCGCTCCGGGCGCCATGAGCAGGCGCTTCACCAGTTCACTCTTGCCTTGCGACGCCTCGGCCAGCAAGTGCCGCACACACGGGTGCACCTGGGTATGGCCGTGGGGCTAGGCCTGCTGCAGTACATGGGGGCACGTTTCTGGCGCCGCGCGACGCCGACGGCGGTAGCGCCGATGCCGGCTCCCGATGTGCTGCTCTGCGAAATCTGGCAGACGAGTGCCCTGATTCACTTCTTCACCGATCCGATCCACAGCGTGTACGACAGCCTGCAGATTGCGAAGTTGTCACGCCGCTACCCGGAGTCGTCGGCTCACTTGTTCAGCCTGTCGCTGATCGGCATGACGTTCACCGCGCTGGGCTTCTATCGCAGCGCCAACTGGTGCCTCGGTCGCGCCGCCGAGCTCGCGCAGTTGCGGGCAGACGCTTCGTTGCAGGGGATGGTCGACCACTTTCGCGCCCTGTATTGCCACCATGTCGGTGAATGGGCGGCGGCATGCGCGCTGGCCGACGGCGCGGCCGATCGATGCTGGGCTTCGGGCAACATCCGACTGTGGTCGGCCGTGGTCGGAAACCGGGTCATGTACTGCTACTCGCGCGGTGATCCCCGCTGGCTGACCGACGTCGACAAATTCTGGGCGATCGTCAGCGAGACCACCGATCGCCAGTCGCAGGCGTGGGCGTTGTCGGGCATGGCAGCGGCGCAGGAGCATCGCGGCGAACACGCGCAATCGCTGGCCACGCTGGACAAGGCGATCGAGATCTATGCGTCCGTGCCCGACCCGCGTCTGCTGGCGCACTCATGGGGCGCGCGATGCAGCAGCCTGCTCAGTCTCGGCCGCGTCGACGAAGCGATCGACTGCAGCGACCGGGCGATGTTGCTCATCCGGCGCCACCGCTTGAGCGGCAGCTGGTCAACCCGGCCGCTGCTGGCTGCGGCCGACGTCGCGCTCGCGCGGCTCGAGGCTGCGTCGACCGTGCGCCACCCCGAGGTCGGCAAAGCGGCCGCCCGTGCCGTGCGGCTGCTGTTGCGCCAAGGCCGCAGGGTTCGCGACGAAAGCGCCGTTGAATCGCATCGGGTCGCCGGTGCGCTTGCGTGGCTCACCGGCCATGAGCAGCGTGCGCGCACCGAGTGGGACCGCGGCCTGGCCGAGGCCGAGGTGCTGGGGGCGCGGCACGCTCGGGCGCGCCTGTTGGCCGAGCGCGGTAGGCGCACCGGTGACCGGGCCGATCTCGATCAGGCTGCCACGCTGTTGGCACATTGCCAGGCCGTCGGGGAGTTGCGCGCCTTGCAACGGTCCACCGGCGTCGAGTGCGCGGCAGGCCGCGTGGCGCTGGCGTAATCAGCCGCGCAGCACCAGCCGCAGCGGCCCGCCGCGTTCCCACATGGCCGCTTCCTCGTTAAGCAGGTGGCGGGTGCGCGGATGCGTTTCGCTCCAGCCCGGCGCAAAGCCGAGTTCGGCGGTCGAGCCGGTGCGCTTCAGGCGCATCGCGTCGGCGCTCACGTCGCCGCGGGCATGGCACTTGATCACGCCCAGGCGCAGGCACAGCAGCTGCCACGTGAAGTCTTCGCGCGTCAGGCTCGTCTCGATCTTGCGCAGGCCGCCGCGCTGGCCCAGCACCAGCTCGCCGATGCGGCGCAGCTGGCTTTGCGAGAAGCCGGGCGCATCGACGTGGTCGAGCAGGTAGGCGCTGTGGCGGTGGTGGTCGTGGTGCGAGACCATCATGCCGATCTCGTGCAGCGCGCAGGCCCACAGCAGCTCGCGCCGCGCTTCGGCGCCGGCGTTGGGATGGACGCTGGCGTAGAGCGCCTGCGCGACGCGGGTCACGCGCTCGGCCTGCTGGGTGTCGACCATGAAGCGGCGCTGCAGCTCGCGCACCGAGGCGTCGCGGATGTCGTGGCCGTCCTGGCGCAGTGCCGCGGCGTGGTGGCGCTCGTCGAGGTCGAAGATCACGCCCTGGCGCAGCGCGCCGCGCGCCGGCAGCAGCGCCTTGATGTCGAAGTGCGTCGCCAGCGTGTACAGGATCGCCAGGCCGCCGGCGATGACGGCGCGACGCTCTTCCTTGAGCCCGGGCAGCGCGAGTTTGTCGATGCGCCCGGCGCGCAAGGCCTGTTCCATCAGCCAGCGCAGGCCGTCGGGGGTGATGCGGCCGTCGGTCACGCCGCTGGCGGCGAGCAGCTGCGAGACCGCGCCGACCGTGCCCGAAGACCCGAGCGCCTCCTGCCAGTGCACCGCGGCGAACGGCCCGAGCGCTTCTTCGAGCTCGGCGCCGGCGGCGATCTGCGCCTGGCGGAACGCGGCTTCGGTGTAGCGGCCCTCGCCGAAGTACTTGAGCGACAGGCTCACGCTGCCGACCTGGAACGACTCGGCGCGCGCCGGCTTGCGGCCGGTGCCCAGGATCATCTCGGTCGAGCGCCCGCCGATGTCGATCACCAGCCGCGGCACGTTCGAGGGCTGCAGCCGGGCCACGCCGGCAAAGATCAGGCGCGCCTCTTCGCGGCCCGAGATCACCTCGATCGGCAGGCCGAGCACGGCCTGGGCGCGGGCCAGGAACGCATCGCGGTTGCGCGCCTCGCGCAGCGTTTGCGTGGCCACCGCGCGCACCTGCGCCGGCACGAAACCGTTCAGGCGCTGCGCGAAGCGCGCCAGGCAGGCCAGGCCGCGCGCGCTGGCTTCTTCGGTGAGCAGGCCGTTGGTGTCCAGCCCGGCCCCCAGGCGCACCGTTTCCTTCTGGTAGTCGATGCGCCGGTAGCGGCCGCTGACGAGCTGGCCGATCTCGAGCCGGAAGCTGTTCGAGCCCATGTCGATCGCCGCCAGCTGGTGCGGCCAGCGCGGGCCGGCGGGGGGTTCGGGGCGGCGCAGGCCGACAGACAGGGCATCCATGCGCCATTGTCCGTGCAAAGGCCGGGGTTCTTCGCGGCACGCGCAGCGGATCGAGCTTTCTAGAATGCCGCTCACCTCGCCACTCCGACACCGAACGCGCCATGGCCACCACCGAACTGGATCGCCCCGCTGCCACCATCGACCTCGACCGCCGCGGCTTCGTGCGCGCCGCCGTCGGCAGCGGCTTCGCTGCGGCGGTGCTGCCCGTCACCGCGCAGGCGATCCGCACCGACAGCGCCGGCCTGACCGTGGGCGAGGTCACGATCGGGGTCGGCGACTTCAAGATGCCGGCCTACCGCGCGATGCCCGCCGGCCGCGCAGACGCGCTGCCGGTGGTGCTGGTGGTGTCCGAGATCTTCGGCGTGCACGAGTACATCGCCGACGTGGCGCGGCGCTTCGCCCGGCTGGGCTACCTGGCGATCGCGCCGGAACTCTTCGTGCGCCAGGGCGATGCGCAGTCGTATGGCGAAATCGGCAAGCTGGTTGCCGAAGTGATCGCCAAGGTGCCCGACGCGCAGGTGATGGGCGACCTCGACGCCTGCACCGCGTGGGCCGCGGCGAACGGCGGCGACACCGGCCGCCTGGCCATCACCGGTTTCTGCTGGGGCGGGCGCATCACCTGGCTGTACACCGCCCACAACCCGGCGGTGCAGGCGGCCGTGGCCTGGTATGGCCAGTTGCTGGGGGCGCCGAACGCCCTGAAGCCGACCAACCCGATCGACCTCGTCGACAAGCTGCACGCGCCCGTGCTCGGGCTGTACGGCGGCGAAGACACCGGCATCCCGCTGGCGGCGGTGGAGCAGATGAAAGCGGCGCTGGCGGGCTCGGCGAACGCCGCTGCCAGGCAATCGCGGTTCGTGGTCTACCCCGGCGCGCCGCATGCCTTCCATGCCGACTACCGGCCGAGCTACCGCAAGGACGCCGCCGAAGACGGCTGGAAGCGCTGCGTCGCCTGGTTCAAGGCGCACGGCGTGGCCTGAGGCCGCGCCGCGGCGCGGTCGCCACGCTCCCGGGGCCTCTCGCGGTCGATTGATCGCACCCGGGATCGGCCCGGTCAGCGCACCACCAGCACCGGCACCTTCGAGTGGGTCAGCACCTTCTGCGTCTCGCTGCCCAGCAGCAGCGCCGAGACGCCGCGCCGGCCGTGCGAGGCCATCACGAGCAGGTCGCAGTTCATGCGCGTGGCGTGGTCGATGATGGCTTCCCAGGGGTGCAGGGCCTCCACCGTGTGGCCCTCGCAGGGCACGCCGGCCGCCTTGCTGGCGTCGGTGACCGCCTGCACGCGCTTGGCGGCGATGCGCTCCTGCGCGTCGAAGAACTCCTGTGGCGGCGTGGGCTGCATCTCCGAGATCGCGCTGTACGGAAACGGCTCTTTCACGCTGATGGTGTAGAGCTGCGCGCCCACCGACTTGGCCAGCGCGATGCTGGTGTCGATGGCCTTCGTCGTGATCTCGGAACCGTCGGTGGGAACGAGGATGCGCTTGAACATGGCGATCTCCTTGGCAGGCTGATGGGGTGACGTCGCATGCTACGGCGATCGTTCCCGCGCGGGTAGCCCCGCCGTGGCCGCACTTGATGCACCGCAAGCCGTGGCGCCGTCGGTCAGCCGCCGCGCGCCACCGGCCGCGCCGGGTCGGCCGACCACTCGCTCCACGAGCCGGGGTAGAGCACCGAGCCGGTGAGGCCGGCATGCTCCATCGCCAGCAGGTTGTGGCAAGCGGTGACGCCGGAGCCGCACTGGTGCACGGCCTGTTCCGCAGGTCGCGCACCGAGCAGCGCCTCGTAGTCCTGGCGCAGCTGTGCGGCCGGCTTGAAGCGGCCGTCGGCGTCGAGGTTGTCCTTGAAGTACCGGTTTAGTGCGCCCGGGATATGGCCTGCGACGCTGTCGAGCGGCTCGACCTCGCCGCGGAAGCGCTCGCCGGCGCGGGCGTCGAGCAGGCGCACGCGGCCGAGCGTGGCGGCCAATGCGGCGGCGTCGATCGTGCCGGCCAACGACGCGCGCTCGGGGTAGGGCGCGGCGGGCCGGGGCGGCGCGATGTCGGTCACACGCGCACCGCCGGCGGTGGTCCACGCCGCCACGCCGCCGTCGAGCACCGCGACCGATGAATGGCCCATCCAGCGCAGCATCCACCACAGCCGCGCGGCGTACATGCCCCCCTGGGCGTCGAGCACCACGACCGGCGTGGCCGGGGTGATGCCGCAGCGGCCCAGCGTGGCGGCGAAGTCGGCACGCGCGGGCAGCGGGTGGCGGCCCTTGAACACGCCGTCCGGGCCGGTCGTCGGGCCGGCAAGGTCGCGGTCGAGATGCAGGTAGATCGAGCCCGGCAGGTGGCCGGCACGCCAGCTCGCTTCGCCGGCGCCGGTGTCGGCGAGGTCGAAGCGGGTGTCGATGACCGTCACGGCCTGGCCGGTGGCCAGCGCGGCGCGGAGCCGTTCGGCGGAGATGAGGGTTTCCAGGGTCGTGTGCATCGGGGGCTTCAACTTTCGAGCGGGACACTGGCGGTCTCGCGGTAGGCGCTGCGGCCGCGCAGCAGCGTGGCGCACAACCCGGCGCCGACGATCAGCAGCATGCCGGCCAGCGCCATCCAGGTCATGCGGTCGGCGAACAGCAGCACGCCGTAGCCGAACGAGAACGCGATGCCCAGGTACTGCAGGCTGGCGTTGACGAGCGTGCGCCCGGTGCTGTAGGCGCGCGTCATCATGAGCTGCGCGACGGTGGCCAGCACGCCCACCGCGAGCAGCAGCGCCAGGCCCCGCAGCGTGTGCGCGTGGCTGCCGCTCCACAGCATCGTGAGCAGGCCGAACAGCGCGCCGCCGATCGAGAAGTAGAAGACGATCCGGATCTCGGGCTCGCCGGCGCGCGCCAGCGCCGAGACCTGCAGGTACGCGGTGGCCGAGATCATGCCCGACAGCAGGCCGACCAGGCCGTACCAGAGTTGGTCCTGCGCGATGGTCGGGCGCAGGATCAGCGCGACGCCGGCGAAGCCCAGCAGCACGGTGGCGATCAGCCGGCCGTCGACCCGTGTGCCGCCGAGCATCGCGGCCCCGCCGATCAGGAACAGTGCCATCCACACCGACGACATGTAGTTCAGCGTCATCGCGGTGGCCAGCGGCAGGTTGCCCAGCGAGTAGAACCACAGGAACATCGCGACCACGCCGCTCAGGCTGCGCCAGAAGTGCGCGGCCGGCATGCGGGTGGCGAGCGCCACGCCACGCGAGCGCGCCAGTGCCAGGATCAGCACCGCGCCGGTCAGACCGCGGTAGAACATGATCTCGCCGGGCGCGTAGTGGGCCGAGGCCAGTTTCACGCACACGCCCATCGTCGCGAACAGGAACGATGCGAGAACCATCAGCCACGGTGCAGTCATGCCGCGATTCTGCCGCGGCGCGATCGACACGACCCGCGATCGGGGTTCAGACCGGCGTGCTCATCTCGCGCCGATACCACTCGTGGAACTGCTGCATGCCGTCTTCCATCGGGCTCTGGTACGGGCCGGTCTCATCGTCGCCGCGTTCCAGCAGCGCACGCCGGCCGGCGTCCATGCGCAGCGCAATCTCGTCGTCCTCGGCGCAGGTCTCCCAGTACGCAGCCTGCTGGGCCTGGACGAACTCGCGCTCGAAGGCCTGGATCTCTTCGGGGTAGTAGAACTCGACCAGATTGAGCGTCTTTTGCGGCCCCTTGGGCACCAGCGTGGAGACCACCAGCACGTGCGGGTACCACTCGACCATCACCGTGGGGTAGCAGGTCAGCCAGATCGCGCCGTGCTTGGGCGGCACGCCGCCGCGGTACCTGAGCACCGCGTCATGCCACTGGCGGTAGGTCGGCGACCCCGGTCTTGCAAGCTCGTTCTTGGCGCCGACGGTCTGCACCGAATACTGTGCGCCGAACTCCCAGCGCAGGTCTTCGCAGCTGACGAACTGGCCCAGGCCGGGGTGGAACGGTGCGACGTGGTAGTCCTCGAGGTAGACCTCGATGAAGGTCTTCCAGTTGTAGTCGCACTCGTGCAGTTGCACGTGGTCGAGCACGTGGCCGGCGAAGTTCAGGTCGGCGACGGGCCCCAGGCCCGCGAGGTCGGCGCTCACATTGCGGCCGCGCTGCTCGAATACCATCCCGTTCCAGGTCTGCACCGGGTAATTGTTGAGGTTCAAGCACGGGTCGTCGGCGAAATGCGGCGCGCCGATCAGCCGGCCCTGCAGGTCGTAGGTCCAGCGGTGCAACGGGCACACGATGTGCTCGCTGCCACCTTGGGCACGAACACTGCCTCGCCCGCGAAGCATCAGCGCCTGGCGGTGGCGGCAGACGTTCGAGATCAGCTCGACCCCGTTTGCCGTGCGCACCAGCGCGCGGCCTTCGCCTTCGTGCACCAGCGCGTGGTAGTCGCCGATCTCGGGCACCGCGAGTTCGTGGCCGAGGTAGCGCGGGCTGCGGGCGAAGATCGACGCCATCTCGCGTCGGTACACCTCGGGGTCGAAATAGCTGCTGACCGAGAGCTGCGAACGGCTGCGCTCGAGCGCAGCCGGGTTGACGCTCAGGTCGGACATGGTCCCGGCGAATCTCCAAGTTCCAGGGTTGAACCTATCCCCGTCTCGAGCGCTGGCAGCGGGGCTGGGTTGGCGTGCGGTTGCCGGGCTCGGCAGGGGCACGATTCTACCTTCCGGGCCGGCGCCGCCGGCAGGCCCGGCCGCGCGGCGGACAAGTCTCGTCACCATTGGGGGTGCCAAGCCGGCCATCGGGCGGACCCGGCTGACTACAATCGACGTTTAACGTTCAGGCCATGGCAAAGTCAACCACATCGGCGAGCGCGGCGGCAGCGCCGCCCAGTTATGAAGACGCGCTCGGCGAGCTCGAGCGGCTGGTGGCAACCATGGAGGCGGGCCAGTTGCCGCTCGATCGCCTGCTCGAAAGCTACCAGCGCGGAGCCGATCTGCTGAACTTCTGCCGCGCCCGGCTGGAGGCGGTCGAGCAGCAGGTCAAGGTCCTCGAAGACGGGCAGCTCAAGCCCTGGTCGGCCCCATGAAGCTGGCCGAGTTCGACGCCTGGGCCCACGCCGAGGTCGACGCGGTCGAGACCGCGTTGCAGACCTGGGTGCCTGGCGACGCACCCGCCGGCCTGGGCCGCACGATGCGCTACGGCGTGCTCGACGGCGGCAAGCGCGTGCGCCCATTGCTCGTGCTGGCCGCGGCGCAAACCGTGCATGGCCAGCGCGACGCGGCGATGCGCGCGGCCTGCGCGGTCGAGCTGATCCACGCCTATTCGCTGATCCACGACGACATGCCCTGCATGGACAACGACGTGCTGCGCCGCGGCAAGCCCACCGTGCACGTGCAATTCGGCGAGGCCCAGGCAATGCTCGCCGGCGACGCGATGCAGGCCCTGGCATTCGAGGTGCTCACTCCCGACGAAGGCGTGCCGCCGGCGCTGCAGGCACGCCTGTGTGCGTTGCTGGCGCGTGCCGCCGGCCACGCCGGCATGGCCGGTGGCCAGGCCATCGACCTGGCCAGCATCGGCCATCCGCTGGACGAACACGCGCTGCGCGACATGCACCACCGCAAGACCGGTGCGTTGCTGCAGGCCAGCGTGCTGATGGGTGCGGCCTGCGGTCAGGCCACGCCGGCGCAGTGGGCGGCGCTGGCCGACTACGGCGACGCGCTCGGCCTGGCGTTTCAGGTGGTCGACGACATCCTCGACGTGACCCAGGCCTCGGCCACCCTCGGCAAGACCGCCGGCAAGGACCTCGACAACAACAAGCCCACCTACGTGACCGTGCTCGGCCTGACCGCCGCGCGCCGCCACGCCAACGAGCTGCGCGACAAGGCCCAGGCGGCCCTGGCGCGCAGCGACCTGCCCGATGCGGCGTGGCTGAGCCTGCTCGCCGACAAGGTCGTGGAGCGCGACAGCTGAATGATGAAGAACCACCCACTCCTCGAAACCATCGCCAGTCCGGCCGACGTGCGCCGCCTGTCGCGCGCCGAGCTCAAGCAGCTCGCCGGCGAACTGCGCGACTTCGTCCTGCACAGCGTGTCGCAGACCGGCGGCCACCTGTCGTCGAACCTGGGCACCGTGGAACTCACGATCGCGCTGCACCACGTATTCAACACGCCCTACGACCGGCTGGTGTGGGATGTCGGCCACCAGACTTACCCGCACAAGATCCTGACCGGCCGGCGCGAGCGCATGAACACACTGCGCCAGCTGGGCGGCGTGTCGGGCTTCCCGCGCCGCGAAGAAAGCGAGTACGACGCCTTCGGCACCGCGCATTCGTCGACCTCGATCTCGGCCGCGCTCGGCATGGCGGTGGCGGCACGCCTGAAGGGCGAGGACCGCAAGGCGGTGGCGATCATCGGCGACGGCGCGATGAGCGCCGGCATGGCGTTCGAGGCGCTGAACAACGGCGGCGTCGCGCACGCCGACATGCTGGTGATCCTGAACGACAACGACATGTCGATCTCGCCCCCGGTGGGCGCGCTCAATCGCCACCTGGCACGGCTGATGAGCGGCCGCTTCTACGCCACCGCGCGCGACACCGCGAAGTCGATGCTTCAGCTCGCGCCGCCGCTGTTCGAACTCGCCAAGCGCCTCGAGGAGCATGCCAAGGGCATGGTCGTGCCCGGCACCATCTTCGAGGAGTTCGGCTTCAACTACGTCGGTCCGATCGACGGCCACGACCTCGACTCGCTGATCCCCACGCTCGAGAACCTGCGCCACCTCAAGGGCCCGCAGTTCCTGCACGTCGTCACGAAGAAGGGCTACGGCTACAAGCTCGCCGAGGCCGACCCGGTCTGGTACCACGGACCGGGCAAGTTCGACCCCGCGGTCGGCCTGCCCAAGCCCGCGTCGCCCGGCAAGATGACCTTCACCCAGGTGTTCGGCGAGTGGCTGTGCGACATGGCCGCGGCCGACGAGCGCCTGATCGGCATCACCCCGGCGATGCGCGAAGGCTCCGGGCTGGTCGAGTTCGAGCAGCGGTTTCCGAAGCGCTACCACGACGTGGGCATCGCCGAGCAGCATGCCGTGACCTTCGCCGCCGGCCTGGCCTGCGAGGGGCTCAAGCCGGTGGTCGCGATCTACTCCACGTTCCTGCAGCGCGCCTACGACCAACTCATCCACGACGTGGCGATCCAGAACCTGCCGGTCGTGTTCGCGCTCGACCGCGCCGGGCTGGTCGGCGCCGACGGGCCCACCCATGCCGGCGCCTACGACATCGCGTACCTGCGCTGCATCCCGAACATGAGCGTGCTGACGCCGGCCGATGAACGCGAGTGCCGCATGGCGCTGACCACCGCGTTTCGCCAGCACCACCCGGTGGCGGTGCGCTACCCGCGCGGAAGCGGCGTGGGCGTGCTCGCGCAGGGCGGCCCGGGCGAACTGCTCGACTTCGCGTTCGGCAAGGGCGAACTGCGGCGCGCGATCGCCCGGCCGGCGGGGCAGGGTGGTGCGCGCATCGCGATCCTCGCGTTCGGCACGCTGCTGTACCCGGCGCTGGCCGCGGCCGACAAGCTCGACGCGGCGGTGGCCAACATGCGCTTCGCCAAACCGCTCGACACCGCGCTGGTGGCGGAGCTGGCAAGCTCGCACGACGCGCTCGTGACAATCGAAGACGGCTGCCTCAAGGGTGGGGCCGGCAGTGCCGTTCTCG
The DNA here is from genome assembly GCA_028868895.1 of Burkholderiales bacterium. Taxonomy (GTDB): domain Bacteria; phylum Pseudomonadota; class Gammaproteobacteria; order Burkholderiales; family Burkholderiaceae_C; genus LMDS01. Next base: position 28,913 of record JAGWTP010000023.1, on the reverse strand, counting down.
AGTCGCTGGCCGAAGCCGGCATCCTCATTCCGGTGCTCATGCTGGGCTTGCCCGACGAGTTCATCGAGCACGGCGACCCGGCCAAGCTGATGTCGATGTGCGGCCTGGACGCCGCCGGCATCGAGCAGTCGATCCTCCAGCGGTTCGGCGCGCGGCCTGCACTGGTGCGCGCCGTGAACCATTGAATCGCGGCGAACGCCGGGTTCAAACCCGCGTTGCGGTGCGGCCGGCCGAATGCTGGCATGCTGCGCGTCGGTGACGACCATCAAACCCATGAGCAATCTGAAAGACGCGCTGCTGCACATCCCCGACACGCAAAGCGAGCGTGACGAACGCCATCTGGCGATCCAGCGCGTCGGCGTCAAGAGCGTGCGCTATCCGCTGCTGCTGCGCATCGGAGTGACGGAGTCGCCGACCGTGGCGGTGTGGGACCTCGACGTTGCGCTGCCGGCGGAGCGCAAGGGCACCCACATGTCGCGCTTCGTGGCCTGGCTCGACGCGCTCGACGCCCCGCTCGACGCGCCGATGCTGCGCCGCGAGCTGGCCGCGATGCTCGACAAGCTGCACGCCACCGAGGGCCGCATCGACGCGCGCTTTCCGTTCTTCCTGCGCAAGCGCGCGCCGGTCAGCGGCGTGCAAAGCCTGCTCGAATACCAGGGACGCTGGACCGCCGAGGCGCGCAGCGGCGCGACCACCGTCTGGGCCGAAGTCACCGTGCCGGTGAAGTCGCTGTGCCCGTGCTCGAAGGAGATCTCCGACTACGGCGCGCACAACCAGCGCTCGCACGTGACGATCCGGGTCGAAGTGCTGCAGGACATCGACTGGAGCGAACTGGTGCGCTTCGCCGAAGACTCGGCTTCGAGCGAGATCTGGCCGATGCTCAAGCGTGCCGACGAAAAGTGGATCACCGAGCGCGCCTACGAGAACCCCAAATTCGTCGAAGACATGGTGCGCGACGTGGCGCTGCGCCTGAACGCCGACGCGCGCGTGGGCCGCTACCGCGTCGAGGTCGAGAACTTCGAGTCGATCCACGCCCACTCGGCGTACGCGCGCATCGAGCGCACCTGAGCGCCGTGCGCTGCCGGCATGCCGGCAGCGTGTGCCGGTGCGACGCCGGCCGGCCGAGCCGCGCTACACCTCCTGCGGCCCGCGCTCCAGCATCCAGTAGATCACCGGCATCACCAGCAGCACCAGTGGCAGTTGCAGCGTCAGGCCGGCGACGATCGCCACCGCCAGCGGCTGCTGCATCGCCGAGCCCTGGCCGATGGCCAGCGCCAGCGGCAGCAGCGTCAGGATCGCGGCAACCGTCGTCATCGCGATCGGGCGCATCCGGTTCTTGCCCGCCAGGATCAGGCGTTCGAGCAGATCGCCGGTGCCTTCCGCGGACAGCATCTCGTACTCCGAGAAGTAGAACACCGCCGCCTCGGTGACGATGCCCACGATCATCGTCATGCCCATCATCGAGGAGATGTTGAGCTCGATCCCGGCCACCCACAACCCGATGAACACGCCCGAGATCGACAGCAGCGGGATCGCCATGATCGCCAGCGTGACGCGGAAGCGCTCGTACAGGAACAGCAGCAGCACGAACACCAGCGCCAGCGCGGCCAGGAACACCAGGATCAGGCCCTTGAACGCGATCTGCTGCTGCTGGTACAGACCACCGAGTTCGTAGTACACGCTGGGCGGCAGCAGGCCGGGCCGGGCCATCACCGTCTTCACGTCGGCGATCACCGCGCCCATCGAGCGCCCCTCGATGCGCCCGGTGACCGCGACCATGCGCTTGAGGTTGTCGCGGTTGATCTGCGGCTGGCCGCTGACGGCCTCGATCGTGGCGATGCGCTCCAGCGGGAACAGGTGACCGTCGCTCGCCTTCATGCGCAGCAGCGCGACGTCTTCGGGCGTGCGCCGCTCGTGGCCGGGCACCCAGACGCGCACGCCGATCGTCTTGGGCCCCTGCAGCAGCTGCGTCGTCACGGTGCCGCTGAGGTAGTCGCTGAGCTGGCGGGTGGCCGAGTCGGGGTCGACGCCCTCGAGCGCGGCGCGGGTGCGGTCGATGCGCACCTCGAGCGCGTCGCCGGCCGGGTTGATGCCGTTGCGCACGTCGACCACGCCGGGAATCCTGGCAGCAGCCGCGGCGACCTTCAGTGCCAGCGCCTGCAACTGCGCCGGGTCGTCGGAAAACAGCTTGATCTCGATCGGCTGCGGCACCGCGGTGAGGTCGCCGATCATGTCCTCCATCAACTGCGACATCTCGATGCTCAGCCCCGGCACCTCGCGTTCCACCCGGGTACGGATGTCCTGCATCACCTCGTCGATCGGTCGCCGCGGCAGCGGCTTCAGGCGGATGAAGAAGTCGCCCTCGTTGGCCTCGACCAGCCCGCCGCCCATGCCGGTACCGGTGCGGCGCGAGAAGGTCTGCACCTCGGGCGTGGCGCGCACGATCGCCTCGACCTGGCGCAGCAGCCGGTCGGTTTCCGACAACGCCGTGCCCGGCTGGCTGCGGTAGTCGAGGATGAAGCCGCCCTCGTCCATCGCCGGCATGAAACCCGAGCCGACGCGCTGGTACGCCAGCGCGCCCAGCGCCAGCAACGGCACGATGCCCAGCGCGAGCAGCCACGGCCGGTTCAGCAGCCGGCGCATCAGCGCGTCGTAGCGGCCGTGCATCCAGTCGGTCAGGCGACCGCCTTCTTCCTGATTCGCGTCGCGATCGTTCAGGAAACGGTCGCCGAGCAGCGGCACGGCCAGGAACGCCACCAGGAACGATATGACCAGCCCCGAGGCCATCGTCAGCGACAACGCCTTGAAGAACGCACCGGTGACGCCGGTCAGGAACGCCAGCGGGATGAAGATCACGATCGTGGCCGCCGACGAGCCGGCCAGCGGCCGGGCGAACTCGGTCGCCGCCGCCATCACGATGCCGTGGTGCTCGCCGACCGCGCCGCGCAGGCGGCGCACGATGTGCTCGATCATCACGATCGCGTCGTCGATGATCAGGCCCACGGCCGCGGCCATGCCGCCCAGCGTCATGATGTTGAAGTTCATGCCGGCGACATCGAGCAGCACGACCGTGGCGGCCAGCACCGTGGGCACGACCACGATCGCGATCAGCGTGATCTTCAGGTTGCGCAGGAACGCGAACAGCACCATCGCGGCCAGCCCGATGCCGATCAGGATCGCGTCGCGCACGCTGGCGGCCGAGTCGAGCACGATCACGCTCTGGTCGTACCAGTTCGCGACCTTCACGTCGGGCGGAATCATCCCCTTCATCGACGCCAGCTTGGCGCGCACGTCCTTGGCGATCTGCACGCTGTTGCCGCCGGGCTGCTGGTAGACCTGGAACAGCACCGCGTCGCGGCCGTCGGCGGTGACGCGGATCCACTGCGGCGTGGTCGAGCGCGTCACGCTGGCGATGTCGTCCAGGTGGATCACGCCGTTGCGGCCGGTGCGCACGATGGTCTGGCGGATCGCGTCGAGGTCGCGCAGGCGCGAGTCGCTGACGACCAGGAACAGCTTGTAGCGGTCTTCGAGCCGGCCGACCGCGCTCACCACGTTGGTGGCGTTGAGCGCACGCGCCACGTCGTCGATCGACAGCCCGAACGCCTGCAGCCGCTGCGGTTGCACGTCGACCCGGTACTCCTCGATCGCGCCGCCGATCACCTGCACCCGGGCCACCCCGGTGATGTTGGAGAGTTGCGGGCGCAGCTGGAACTGCGCCAGGTCGTGCAGTTCGGTGAGCGAGCGCGTCGGCGAGGTCAGGCTGTAGGCAATGATCGGGAACGCGGTCGGGTCCATGCGCTTGACCGACATCTGCGTGCCGGTGGGCAGCGTGGGCAGGATCTGCGTGATCGCGGCGTTGATCTGCAGCGTCGCGGAGGCCATGTCCAGGCCCCAGCCGAAGTTGATCGAGATCTCGGCCACGCCACGGCTGGTGGTCGAGCGCACCGACTCGACGCCGGGCACGCGCCGCACCGCTTCTTCGACCGGCGTGGTCACCAGCAGCAGCATCTGCTCGGCCGGGCGGTCGCCGGCATCGAGCGAGACCACGACGCGCGGGAAGTCGACGGTCGGGAACAGCGAGACCGCCATCTGCGTGGCGGTGTACAGCCCCACCGCGGCCACCAGCGCGAGCAGGAACAGGATCGAGCGACGGTGGGCGACGATCCACACGCTCGGGATCATCGTGCCGCCTCGCGCACGGCCATGCCGTCCTTGAGTTCGTAGTTGCCGAGCGTGACGACCTGGGCGGCGGCGTCGAGCGCGCCTTCGATCGCCACCTGGCCGCGCGCCTCGATGCCGGGCTTGACGGCCACGCGCCGCGCCTTGCCGCCGACCACCTGGTAGACGTACCAGCCTTGTGCGTCACGCAGCACCGCCTGGCGCGGCACCGCGTAGCCCTGCACCGTCTGCACGACGATGTCGCCGCGTACGCGCGTTCCAGGCAGCAGGTGCGCGGTGGCCGCCGCCGGCAACGCGACGACGACGTCGACGAGTTGGGTCTGCGGGTTGATCATGCCCAGCACCTGGACCACGACCGCGTCGACCGGTGGGTCGTCGCCGAACACCGAGGTGACCTGCGCGTGCATGCCGGGCGTGACACGGCGGCTGTCCTCGGGCTCGATGCCCAGGTGCACGCGCCCGCCGTCGCCGCGCGCAACCTGCAGGATCGGCGCATTGGCGGCCACCGGGTCGCCCTGGGCGGCGTTCAGGCCGACCACGATGCCATCGAACGGCGCGGTGACGCGCTGCACCGGTGCGCCGGTCAGGCGCTGCTGCGTGCGCAACGCAAGTTCGGCATCGGTGAGTGCCTTGCGCGCGGCGGCCAGTTGGCTTTGCGTTGCCAGGCGGTCGGCCAGCAGGCCCTCGACGCGCACCACCTCGGCCTGGGCGTAGCCGACGGTCGAGCGCGCCTGTTCGGTGGCCGCCATCGCGGTCGGGTCGAGCGTCACTTCGGCCAGCAGTGCGCCGCGCTTGACGGTCTGCCCCGGGCTCACCAGGATGCGCCGCACCCTTGACGCCGACGCCACCGCCAGCGTCTGCACCTGGCTGGCAGCCGCGGCGACGATGCCGTAGCCGGTGAGCGTCGAGCCGAGCGTGCGGCGCACCAGCGGCTGGCTCTGGATCAGCACGCTGGGAGCTTCGGTTGCGCCGGGCGTCGGCTGGGCGACCACCGGCAGGCCAACGACGAGAGCGGCCACGAACGTCGCGGCGAGATGGCGCACGCGGCGGCGGCGCGGTGCGGGGCGGGGGGGATTGAAAGTCATGGCACGGTGGGCTTGGCAAGGGGGGTGTGGTCGGGCCCGCTGGGCAGCGTGCCGCCGAGCAGCGTTTGCAGGGCGATGTCTTGCTCGTCGATCGACTGGCGCAGCGCGGCGGCTTCCTGTCGTTTGGCGAGCACCGCGGCCTGCAGGTTGGTGTAGGTCAGCACGTCGATCGCGTCGGCCTTGAAGGCGCGCTGCGCGGCGTCGGCGGCGGGCTCCAGGAAGCGCAGGCCTTCGTCGACCTGCTCGAGCCGCGCGGTCTGCGCCGGCAGGCCGAGCAGGATGCGCTCGATCTCGGTCTGCGCGGCGTCCAGGCGGGTCTGGTACTCGGCGCGCAGCTTGGCGCGCGTGGCCGACTCGATCGCGATGTTGCCGCGGTTGCGGTTGAACACCGGCAGCGTCAAGCCGAGCGTGAACCCGCGCGTCTGCAACCCCGCGGTGTCGCGGGCGCGGCTCAGGCCGAGGTTCAGCGCCGGGAACTGCGCCAGGATCGCCTGGCGCAGCCGCTGGTCCTGCGCCGCGTAGCCGGCCTGCAGCGCCAGCAGATCGGGCCGGCGTTGCGGCAGTTCGCGCAGCCGCGCGGCCACGGCCGCGGCATCGACCGGCGCGCCGCCGGCGGTGGCGTCGTCGACCAGCTTCAGGCGCGTGCCCGCGCGCAGCCCGAGCAATGCGTTCAGATCTTCGAGGCCGCGGTCGCGGGCGCGCTCGAGCTCGCTCAGTTGCCGGTCGACATCGTCGAGCGCGGCGCGGTAGCCGGCCGCGACATCGACGGTCATGTCGCCGCGCGCCAGCGCGCGCCGTGCCTGCGTGTCGCGCTCGGCCAGCAGCGCTCGCTGCGCACGCAGCAGCGCCTCGCCGCGGTCGGCGGCCAGCGCGCGCGAGAACAGCAGCCGGGCCTGGCCGATGACCTGCCATTCCTGCCACAGCAGCGACAGCCGCGCACCCTGCAGCTCCGACCGCGCGGCGCGCTCGGCCGCCGGCCGTGTCAGCAGGCTGCTGAAATCGAAGCCCAGCCCCAGGTTGAAGGCGCTGGTGACACCGGCTGCGGTGCTGAACGGGAAGTCGCGGCTCAGGCTGAGTTGCGGGTCGGGCAGCAGCCCGGCCGCGAACGCCTGTGCCTGGCTCACCCCGAGGCTGGCGCGCGCGGCGCGCAGGTCAGGGTTGTTGGCGACCGCCAGTGTCGCAATCTCGATGCTGTCCAGGCCGTTCGACGGATCGAACCGGTGCGCCGGCCAGCCCTCGGGGGCAGGAGCCACCGGCGGCACCGTCAGGCCGGCGAGGTCAGAAGCCAGATCGCTGCGGGTCGCCAGCGGCGCCGGCGCATAGCTCGAACAGGCGGTGATCGCGAGACTGGCGGCGATGGCGCATGCCGCGGCGCGGCCACGCACCGTGCCGGTCGGCCAGCACATTCGACGGGCGCGGGCCCCTAGGGTCTGGCGCATCGTTTTCGAGCCTTTCGTGGAACGGAAGATCGTGTCGATCGAGGACGCGGTGCAGGCGCCCGAAGCGCGGGCGCCAGTGGCACCAGATTTGTCGGCCGTCGCTGCGCCAAGGGTCGAATACTCAAGCCGCGGCAAAGACAATTCGAACCTCCAGCCCGCGCCCCGAAGCTGGCGTGTGCAGGCTCGCCTGGGCGCCGTGCCGATGTGCGATCGCCTGCACGATCGCCAGCCCCAGGCCGCTGCCGCCGCTGTCTCGGGCGTGGCAGTGGGCGTCTTCGCCGCGGTAGAAGCGGTCGAACACGCGATCGCGTTCGGCCGGCTCGATGCCGGGTCCGTCGTCGACGACACGCAGCATCGGCCGGCCATCGCAGCGGCCGGCTTCGACATCGACCACGCCGCCCGCGGGCGTGTAGCGCAGCGCGTTCTCGATCAGGTTGTTGAGCAGCACCGTGAGTTGCTGGCTGTCGCCCATCACGGCCACCGGCTCGAAACCGGTCGCGCCCAGATCGACGCCGTGTGCGTCCGCCTTCACGCTCAGCGTGGCCACGGCACTGCGCACCAGCACGCCGAGATCGAGTGCCTCGACGCGCAGCGCCTCGCCATCGGGTTCGGCGCGCGACACCTGCAGAAGCTGCTCGATCAGGTGCTGCGCGCGCGCGACGCCCGATTCGAGTTCGTCGATGGCCGCGTCGCGCGCGGCCCGGTCGCCTGCCCGCTGGAGCAGTTGCAGTTGCAGCCGCAGCGCCGTGACCGGCGTGCGCAGCTCGTGAGCCGCGTCGGCCAGAAACCGGCGCTGGGTCGAAAACGCGTCCGAGAGCCGGCCCATCAGGTCGTTGATCGAAGCGACCAGCGGCATGATCTCGCGCGGGATCTCGGCGGTCGCGATCGGCTCGAGCGACTTCGCGCTGCGGGCGGCGACGTCACCGGCGGCATCGTCGAGCGGCGCCAGGCCGCGGCGCAGCGCGAACACCAGCAGCGCGCCGATCACGACCACGAGGCCGAGCAGCGGCGGCAGGATCTTGGCAACGACCTCGCCGGCCATTTCCTGACGCCCCGAAACCCGCTGCGCCGCCTGCGCCACGCCGTTGGGCTGCACGCTGGTGTAGACGATCCAGTCTTCGTCGCCGATGCGCGGGTGCGACAAGCCTTCGGTCGGCGAGTACGGAACGCTGACACGGGCGTCGGAGACGTAGATGCGCGTGCCGTCGGGGGCCCAGGTCAGCGTCACGATCTCCGAGCCGTCCGGTGCGTCCGCACGCAGCGGCGACGACGGTGTGCCGCCGCCCTGCGGCGCGTGGCCGGAGTGGTGGTAGCTCAGCACCGCCTGCGCGACGTTCTTCAGGTTGGCGTTGAAGACCTCGTCCATCTCTTCCAGGGTGACGAGGTAGACGACCAGCGCCATCAGCACCGCGCCGAGGGTCAGGGCGCCCATGATCCAGGCCAGCAGGTAGCGTTCGATCGAGCGCATTCAGCCCTCGGTGACGCGGTAACCGACGCCACGCACGTTCTTGATCAGTGCACTGCCGAGCTTCTTGCGCAGGTGGTGCAGGTGGACCTCGATCGCGTTGCTGCCGATCTCCTCGCCCCAGCCGTAGACCGACTCCTCGAGCTTCTCGCGCGACAGCACCGCGCCGGGGCGCTGCATCAGCGCTTCGAGCACCGCGAACTCCTTGGCCGAGAGTTCGACCGGGGCGCCGTTGCGCGTCACCGACTTGCGCACCGGGTCGAGTGCGAGCGGGCCGAAGCACATCAGCGGCGAGCCGCTGCCGACATGGCGGCGCAGCAGCGCCCGCACCCGCGCAACGAGTTCGTCGAGATCGAAAGGCTTGAGCACGTAGTCGTCGGCGCCGGCCTCCAGGCCGCTGATGCGGTCGCGAACCGTGTCGCGCGCCGAGGCGATCAGCACCGGCATCGAGTTGCCCATCGCGCGCAGCGCGGTGAGGATGGACATGCCGTCTTTCTTGGGCAGGCCGAGGTCGAGCACCGCCAGGTCGTAGACCCCGTTGGCCAGCGACAGCTCGGCGGCGCGCCCGTCGGTCACCCAGTCGACCGCGAACCCCGCCTGCGCGAGCCCCTGGCGCACGGCGCGGCCGATCATCGCGTCGTCTTCGATCAGCAGGATGCGCATGGCGGGTGGGGTGTATGCGGGTTCAGGCGTTGCGCCGCGCGCTGCGCGAGCGCAGCTGGGCGATGCAACGATCATAGAGTTCGATCACCCGCGCGGCGACGGGGCTCAAAGGGCCCTGAAGTCCACGGGCAATCAATACGCCGGCAACTGCCACCGGGAACGCGGCGAGCACGTCGAACGGGAAATGCACGCCCAGATAGACGCGGGCCCAGCCCACCACCAATCCGGTTGCCAGCAGCGGAAAGCCCCAGACGGCGTAGCGCCGGCTGGCGAGTGCGCCCAATGCCAGGCTCCAGAACACCGTGACATGATCGCTCGGCAGGCCGGGGTCGGTGCTGTGCTGCAGGTACTGCGTTCCCAGGTGCAGCGCGAACGGGCGTGGCTGCGGCCACACGTGCACGACGATCTGCGCCACCCCGAGCGCGATCAGCGCGGCCAGCAGCATGTGCAGCAACTCCGCGCGCGCCACAAGGTCGCCGCGGACCCATGCGAACGCCATCGCGATCGGCACCAGCCAGATCAACCACTGCGCCAGCACGGTGGCCAGCAGGAGTCGCACCGGCCCCAACCCTGGCGCCGCGTTGATGAGTTCGAAGAGATGAAGGTTGTCCATCGTCGGGTGTCCGGTTGCGCGGCGGGCAGAAGGTGCCCACGCGCGCTGACCGGCACTGTGCGGCGCGGCCACTTAACGCCGACTTAAAGCCGCGCGAGGAAGCGGGCGGCACCTGGCGCTCAGGCGCGATGCGTCCCGTGCACGTGGCGCGGGTGCGCCGCCGCCGATGCCGCGGCGCCACCCGACTGCGACAACCCTTGCAGGATGCCGCAGTCCTGGGTGCGGTGCGCGCTGAGGCACTGCGTGCGCAGCGTCTTCAAGTGCTTCTCGAGCGTCTTCAGCTCGTGGATGCGCTCGGCCACGTGGCCGATGTGCGCGTCCAGCAGCGCGTTGACGTCGCCGCAGTTCTCGGTCGGGGCGTCCCTGAAGCGCAGCAGTGCGCGAATCTCGTTCAACGTCATGTCGAGGTTGCGGCAATTGCGGATGAACGCCAACCGCTGCGCGTGGTCGCCGTCGTAGATGCGGTAGTTGCCTTCGGTGCGCGCCGCCACGGGCAACAGGCCTTCGCGCTCGTAGTAGCGGATCGTCTCGACCAGGGTGCCGGTCGCCTTCGCGAGTTCGCCGATCTTCATGCATTGGGCTCCGATGCGTGCCGAAGCACGGTGTCGTTCGATCGCTTGACTCTATACCGGCTCCAGGGTTTCCACTCCAGGCTGGACAACCTTGGAACGAACCGAAATGACGAAGACCGAAGCCATCGGGTGTTGCGATTCGACCTGTGGCGGCGGCGTGCCGGCCGTGGCCAGCCCGGTGCCGGCAGGCGTCGAGCCGGCCCTCGGCGCCACGCTGTTTCGCATCCGGACCATGGATTGCGCGCTCGAAGAGGCGCAGATTCGACAGGCACTCGGATCCGTGGCCGACATTCAGGGCCTGCGCTTCCAGCTCGGCGCGCGCACGCTGGCGATCACCGCACCAGCGGTCGCAGTGGCGCAGGCGCTCGAAGCGATGCGCCGCATCGGCTTCGACCCGCAACCGGTGACGACGCCCGGAGCGAAGGTCGTTTGGAATGGGCATGGCCATGACCATGGCCATGCCCATGACCATGACCATGACCATGACCATGACCATGACCATGACCATGACCATGACCATCCGCCGGCCTCGGCCTCCGCGGGCCTGCGGCCGCTGCTGATTGCGTTGGCGCTGGCGCTGGCCGCCGAAGCGGTCGCGGTGCTGGGCGGCCATGCAACGGTCGGCAAGGGCATCGAGATGGCGCTGGCGCTCGCTGCCATCGGGTTCGCGGGCTTCGACACCTACAGCAAGGGCTTCGTCGCGCTGCGGCGGGGCCGCCTGAACATCAATGCGCTGATGACGGTGGCCGTCACCGGCGCGTTCCTGATCGGCCGGTGGCCCGAGGCGGCCACCGTGATGGCGCTTTACGCCATCGCCGAACTCATCGAGGCACGTTCGGTCGACCGCGCCCGCAACGCCATCGAACGCCTGCTCGACCTCGCGCCGCAGCAGGCCGACGTGCGCCAAGCCGACGGGAACTGGAAGCTGGCAGCCGCGGCCGATGTGCCGCTGCACGCGATCGTGCGCATTCGCCCCGGCGAGCGCGTGCCGCTCGACGGCATCGTGACCACCGGCACCAGCGCCATCGACGAGGCGAGCGTCACCGGTGAAAGCATCCCGGTGGACAAGACCGTCGGCGACGCCGTTTTCGCCGGCACGATCAACCAGGCGGCGGAGCTGCAATTTCGCGTGACCGCGGCAGCGAACAACACCATGCTGGCGCGCATCATCCAAGCCGTCGAACGGGCCCAGGGCACGCGCGCGCCGACGCAGCGTTTCGTCGATCGGTTCGCGGCGATCTACACGCCGGCCGTGTTCGTCGTCGCGCTGGCGGTGGCGGTGGGCGCGCCGTGGCTGCTGGGCTGGGCCTGGCTCGCAGCGCTGTACAAGGCACTCGTGCTGCTGGTCATCGCGTGCCCGTGCGCGCTGGTCATCTCCACGCCGGTGACGGTGGTCAGCGCGCTGGCCCAGGCCGCGCGGCGCGGCATCCTGATCAAGGGCGGCACCTACCTCGAAGGGGCACGCAAGCTCAGGGCCGTTGCGCTCGACAAGACCGGCACCGTCACCGAAGGCATGCCGCGGCTGGTCGAGTTCGTTGCGATCGATGCGCGCGCCGACAGGTCGCAGTTGGCGATCATCGCTGCGGGCCTGGCGGCGCGTTCCGACCATCCGGTCTCGCGGGCCATCGCGGCCGGCTTGAACCTCGACGGCGCGACGGTGGTCGACTTCAAGGCACTGGCCGGCCGCGGCGTGCAGGCGAGCGTGGCGGGCCGGCGCTACGTGCTCGGCAACCACCGCCTGATCGAAGAGCGGGGCCAGTGCGACCCGGCGCTCGAAGCCCGCTTGAAGGCCCACGAAGCAGCCGGCCGCACCGTGACGCTGCTCGCCTGCGACGACGGCGTGCTCGCGCTGTTCGCGGTGGCCGACACGATCAAGGACTCGTCGCGCCAGGCGATCGCGGAGCTGAAGGCGCTCGGTGTCGTGCCGGTGATGCTCACCGGTGACAACGCGGCGACGGCCGGAACGATCGCGTCGCAGGCCGGCATCGACGATGTCATGGGCAACCTTCTGCCCGAGGACAAGCTGGCCGCGATCCGGGCCCTGCAGCAGCGCCACGGGGCCACCGCGATGGCCGGTGACGGCATCAACGACGCCCCCGCGCTGGCCCACGCCGACATCGGCTTCGCGATGGGCGGCGCCGGCTCCGACACCGCGATGGAGGCGGCCGACATCGTCATCATGAACGACGACCTGCGGCGCATTCCCGAGACCATCCGGCTGTCGCGCAAGACGCGCACGGTGCTGTGGCAGAACATCACCATCGCGCTCGGGATCAAGGCCGCGTTTCTGGTGCTCACGCTGTTCGGCACCGCCACCATGTGGATGGCGGTGTTTGCCGATCTGGGCGCCACCTTGCTCGTGGTCGCGAACGGGCTGCGTCTGCTGCGTTCCTGAACCTGGGCCGGGCGGCGCGGCGGCGCGATTCGCGCGTCGTGCGCGCCCGAATCGGCTCGCTGCGCGCGGCAGCGGCTACACTCGATAATGAGACCGATTCTCGTTGGTTAGTCGCCGTGTCCACACGCCTTCCGCTCCCTTCGACGCTGCCGCGCAGCGCCGTCACACCGGCCCGGCGCCGCTTTCTGGCGGTGCTCGGCCCGGGCCTGGTGGTCATGCTCGCCGACACCGACGCCGGCAGCATCATCACCGCCGCGCAGAGCGGCGCGCAGTGGGGCTACAAGCTGCTGGCCTTGCAACTGGTGCTGATCCCGATCCTGTTCGTGGTCCAGGAACTGACGGTGCGCCTGGGCCTGGCAACCCAGCAAGGGCATGGCGAGCTGATCCGCGCGACCTTCGGCCGCGGCTGGGCCTGGCTGTCGGTGGGCACGCTGTGCGTGGCCTGTGTGGGCGCGCTGCTGACCCAGCTCAGCGGCATCGCCGGGCTGGCGCAATTGTTCGGCGTGCCGGTGATTCCGGCGATCGCCGTCACGATCGCCGGAATCATCCTGATGGTGTGGACCGGTTCGTACCACTCGGTCGAGCGGGTCGCGATCGCCTTCGGCCTGTTCGAGCTGGCATTCGTGTTCGTGGCCTGGCGCTCCGCACCGAACGTGCACGAGGTTGCGAGCCAGTTCTTCGCGGTGCCGCTGTCCGACCCGCGCTACCTGTACCTCGCCGCGGCGAACATCGGTGCGGTGATCATGCCGTGGATGGTGTTCTACCAACAGTCCGCGGTGGTCGACAAGGGCCTGGACCTGGGCGACCTGAAGGTCGCCCGCATCGACACCGCGGTCGGCGCTGTCGTCACGCAACTCATCATGGCCGCGGTGCTGATCGCCACCGGCGCGGTCCTCAGCGGCCATCGCGGCAACACGAGTCTGGAGAACGTGCCGCAGATCGCCGACGCGCTCGCGCCGACGCTGGGCTACAGCGTCGGGCGCATCGTGTTCGCGATGGGGCTGGCCGGCGCGGCGCTGGTCGCGACCGTGGTGGTCTGCCTGACGGCCGCCTGGGGCCTGGGCGAAGTCGCCGGCTACAAGCGTTCGCTCGAACACCACCCGCGCGAAGCACCGTGGTTCTACGGCGTGTTCAGCCTGACGCTGATCGCCGGCGGCGTGATCGTGACGTCGGGCGCCGACCTCGTGAAGCTCTCGGTCGCGGTCCAGGTCATGAACGCGTTGCTGCTGCCGGTCGTGCTGGGCTTCCTGTTCATGCTCGCGCGCCGCGCGCTGACCGGGCGCTATCGACTGACCGGCTGGTACGCCTGGCTGGCGGGCGGGTTGATCGCCGTGACCAGCGCGTTCGGCGTGTTCGCTGCGGTGTCGGGCCTGGTCGGTTGAGATGACGCGCCGACTCGATCGCGGCATCGTCGCCGCACTCGCCGCCGCGCTGCTGTTCGGCGCCGGCACGCCGTTCGCCAAGCTGCTGCTCGACCGCACCGACCCGTGGCTGCTCGCGGCGCTGCTCTACCTGGGTTCGGGCACCGGCCTGTGGCTGGTGCGGCGGCTGCGCCGGGCCGCCGCGGTGCGGCCGTCGCACGCCGAGTGGGGCTGGCTGGCCGGCGCCACGCTCGCCGGTGGCGTGATCGGGCCGGTGCTGCTGATGTTCGGATTGACCGCGACGGCGGCCACCGGCGCGTCGCTGCTGCTCAACGCCGAGGGCGTGTTCACGGCGCTGCTGGCGTGGTTCGTGTTCAAGGAGAACTTCGACCGCCGCATCGCGCTGGGCATGCTGGCCATCGTCGCCGGGGCGGTCGTGCTGAGCTGGCCCGGCGAGGCGTCGCTGCGCGCCGGCCTGGGCGCGCTCGCGGTGCTCGGCGCGTGCCTGGCCTGGGCGATCGACAACAACCTCACGCGCAAGGTGTCGTTGTCCGACGCCTCGTTCATCGCGATGTTCAAGGGGCTGGCGGCGGGCAGCACCAACCTGCTGCTCGCCTGGAAGCTCGGCTCCGCGTGGCCGGCGGCGTCGACGCTGGCGGCCGCCGCGACGCTGGGGTTCCTGAGCTACGGCGCGAGCCTGGTGTTGTTCGTCGTCGCGCTGCGCCAGCTCGGCACGGCGCGCACCGGCGCGTATTTTTCGGTGGCACCGTTCTTCGGTGCACTGCTGGGCGTGCTGATGCTCCACGAGCCGGTCACGCCGGCGCTGCTGGTCGCCGGTGCGCTGATGGCGCTGGGCGTGTGGCTGCACCTGACCGAGCAGCACGGCCACTTGCACGCACACGAGGCGCTCGAGCACGCGCACGAGCACGCCCACGACGCGCACCATCGGCACGTTCATGGGCCCGACGCGCCACCCGGCGAACGCCACACCCACGCCCATGCGCACACGCCGATGACGCACAGCCACGCGCATTTTCCCGATGCCCACCACCGCCATCCGCACGGCTGACCGGGCGCTTCGAGTGCATCGCCACGCCAACCCCACTACACTGCGCGCCATGATTTCCCGGCTCCGCACCGCCTTCGTGTGGCTCATGTTGTTCGCGCTGCCCCTGCAGGGCTACGCGGCCGCGACCCTGCTGCATTGCGGGCCGAGCCACCACCGGGCGGTGGCGGCCGCGCCGGCGGGTGCCCATGACCAGGCAATGCACGGTGACGACCACGCGGCGGGCCACACCGGCGCCGATGGTGCGGGCGCGTCGGCCGGTGTCGGCGACGACGGCGCTTCGCTCGGCCACCTCGACAAGCTCTCCAAGTCCAAGTGCAGTGCCTGCGCTTCGTGCTGCGTCGGTGCCGCTCTGCCGACGGCAACGCTCGAGTTCGCCGCCGTTGCCGGCGCCTTCGTGCCGACCCCGTTCGTTCCCGTCTCGCGCGTCGGCTTCTACACCGACAGCCCGGACCGACCACCCCGCCTCGTCCACGCCTGACGCGCGCTGCGCGCCCGACCGCACTGCGGCTGCACTGCGGGCCCGTGTCACCGACACGGTGGTGCGCGCGCTTCACTGAATGTGTCCGGTGGCCACGCGCCGCCAAGACCCGAGGCGACGATCGTCATGACCCCGAAATCGAAGACCACCTGGCTGGCGGCGTGGGCCGTCGTCGGCCTGCAGCTGGCGACCGGCACGGCGCTGGCTCAATCGCCAGTCGCCGCACCGGCGGCCACCGCCGCGGCTGCACCCGCGCGCATGGACCCGGCCGATCCGAACGTGCCGGTTCCGGCGGACCGGTACAGGTCGCCCTTCAGCGGCTACCGGCCCTACGCCGATACGCCGGTGGCTCCCTGGCGCGCGATCAACGACCGGGTGCGCGAGCGCGGTGGCTGGCGCACCTATGCGCGCGAGGCGCGCGAGCCCGACGCGGCAACGCCGCCCGCCATGCCGGTGTCGTCACCGGTCGCGGCACCGGTGCCGACACCGGCCGGTCACTCCGGCCACGAAACAAAGTAAGGACGAATCGATGACGACGCACACAGCACTGCGCCGCCGCGCCCGGCCGGCCGTGGCCGCGCTGGCCCTGATCGGCTTGGTGAGCCTCGGCGGCTGCGCCACGTTCAGCCGCGACGGCGGGTTCGGCCCGGTCGCGCAAACCGCGCAGGACCGGCTCCACAAAGACCTCACCTGGGCGCGCTCCGACGCCGACCGCCACGCCATCGACGAGCGCGTGGCCGAACTGCTGGCGCAGCCGCTGTCGGTCGAAGACTCGGTGCAGATCGCATTGCTGAACAACAGGGGCCTGCAGGCCTCGTTCGACCAGCTCGGGATTTCAGAGGCCGACGTGGTGCAGGCCGGCCGCCTGCCCAACCCGGGCTTTCGGTTCGGGCGGCTCAGCCAGGGCGCATCGATCGAGATCGACCGCAGCATCCAGTTCAACCTGGCGCGCCTGCTGACGCTGCCGCTGGCGCAGCGGATCGAGTCGCAGCGCTTCGAGCAGACCCGCCTGGCGGTGTCGCTGGCGATGCTGCAGCTCGCCTCGCAGACGCGCAAGGCCTACTACCTCTTGCTGGCGGCCGACCAGAGCGCCGGCTACATGCGCCAGGTCCAGGCCACCGCGCAGGCCGGTGCCGAACTCGCCCGCCGGATGGCGCAGGCCGGCAACTGGAACCGGCTCGACCAGGCGCGCGAGCAGCGCTTCTATGCCGACGCGGCGCTGAGCCTGGCCCGCGCCGAGCAGGCCCGCGTGGCCGCGCGCGAGCAACTGACCCGCCTGATGGGCCTGTGGGGGGCGCAAACGCAATTCAGGCTGCCCGAACGCCTGCCCGATCTGCCCAAGGCGCCGAGCGAGCTGCCCGAGATCGAGCGCACCGCGCTGGCGCAGCGCATCGATGTCCAGGCGGCCCGGCTCGCCACCGAGCAGCTGGCTCGCAACCTGGGGCTGACCCGCGCGACGCGCTTCGTCAACGTGCTCGAGGTGGGCGCCGTGCGCAAGTCGTTCAGCGACGCGCCGGACCAGAGCGGCTACGAGATCGGCCTGGAGCTGCCGCTGTTCGACTGGGGCGACGCGCGTGTGGCCAAGGCCGAGGCGATCTACATGCAGGCCGTCAACCGCACCGCGCAGATCGCGGTCGACGCGCGCAGCGAGGTGCGCGGCGCCTACGCCAACTACCGCGCCAGTTTCGACATCGCGCGCCACTTCCGCGACGAGATCGTGCCGCTGAGCAAGACCATTTCCGACGAAAACCAGCTGCGCTACAACGGCATGCTGATCGGCGTGTTCGAGCTGTTGGCCGACGCCCGTGCCCAGATCGGCAGCGTCAACGGCTACATCGACGCGCTGCGCGACTTCTGGCTCGCGCAGGCCGATCTCGACATGGTGCAGCTCGGCTCGCCGGGCGCGATCGCGATGCCGGCTGCCGCCGCATCCGCCCTGGACCGCACCGCGGCCGGCAACTGAAACAAGGACGAACCCGATGTTTTCACGACGCAGCTTTTTCCGCAGCGCCGGCGCCGCCACCGCCGGCGTGGCCGCGGCCACCGTCAGCCGCGTGGCGCTGGCCGCACTGCCCGAGCCGGTGACGCAAACCAAGCCCGACACCATGGCGCCGCTCGTTCCGAGCAGCGGCCGGCCTTACAACCCGGTGGTCACGCTCAACGGCTGGACGCTGCCCTGGCGCATGAACAACGGCATCAAGGAGTTCCACCTCGTGGCCGAGCCCGTGGTGCGCGAGATGTCGCCCGGCTTCAAGGCCCACCTGTGGGGCTACAACGGCCAGTCGCCGGGGCCGACGATCGAAGTGGTCGAAGGCGACCGCGTGCGCATCTTCGTCACCAACAAGCTGCCCGAGCACACCAGCATCCACTGGCACGGCCAGCGCCTGCCCAACGGCATGGACGGTGTGGCCGGGCTGACGCAGAAGGCGATCGACCCCGGCAAGACCTTCGTCTACGAGTTCGTGGCGCGCCGCCCCGGCACCTTCATGTACCACCCGCACGCCGACGAGATGACGCAGATGGCGATGGGCATGATGGGCTTCTGGGTCACGCACCCGAAGGCACGCAATCCGTTGATCGACGAGGTCGACCGCGACTATGTGTTCCTGCTCAACGGCTACGACATCGACCCGGGCAGCTACACGCCCAAGATCATGACGATGCTCGACTTCAACCTGTGGACCTGGAACAGCCGCGTCTTCCCCGGCATCGACCCGCTGGTGGTGCGCAAGGGCGACAAGGTGCGCGTGCGCATCGGCAACCTGTCGATGACCAACCACCCGATCCACCTGCACGGCCACGAGTTCATGGTCACCGGCAGCGACGGCGGGCCGGCGCCCCGGAGCGCGCGCTGGCCCGAAGTCACCACCGACGTGGCGGTCGGCCAGATGCGCCAGATCGAGTTCCTGGCCGACGAAGAGGGCGACTGGGCCTTCCATTGCCACAAGAGCCACCACACCATGAACGCGATGGGCCACGGCGTGCCGACCATGATCGGCGTGGACCACAGCGGCGTGGCCAAACAGATCACCCGGCTGATCCCCGACTACATGGTGATGGGCGAGCGCGGCATGGCCGACATGACCGAGATGGAGATGCCGCTGCCCGACAACACCGCGCCGATGATGACCGGCACCGGCCCGTACGGCTCGGTCGAGATGGGCGGCATGTTCAGCATCGTCAAGGTCCGCAAGGATCAGCGGCCCGGCGACTACAAGGACCCCGGTTGGTACCGGCCCCCGCCGGGCACGGTCGCCGTCGAGTGGACCGGCGCGCTCGACCGGCCCGCGCGTTTCCAGGCTGCAGACGCAGGCTCGATGCCGGTCATGAACATGCCTGCCAAGGAAGTCGAAGTCCAGGTACGCAAGCCGCTCCATCACTCCGGCCACTGACGCCCACCAACTCCCGCAACCTTCCCCGATAAAAAGGACCCCGATGAAGCCCATCCGAAATGTGCTCGCGTTGAGCCTGATCGCCGCCGGCGCCGCTGCCTTCGCCCACGGCGACCAAGACCACGGCAGCCACGCCGGCACCGCCGCCCATCAAGATCATGCCGCGGCGCTGGGCCAGCCCGGCGACCCGAAGAAGGTCGACCGCACCGTGGCCATCACGATGCGCGATGCGATGCGCTTCGAGCCGGCCAGCATCGCGGTCAAGCGCAACGAGACGATCCGCTTCGTGCTGACCAACCCGGGCAAGCTCAAGCACGAAATGGTGCTGGGCACACCCGCGGAGCTGAAGGAGCACGCCGCGCTGATGATCCGGTTCCCGCAGATGCAGCACGTCGACCCGAACCAGGTCAGCGTCGAGCCCGGCTCGACCGGCGAACTGGTCTGGAAGTTCACCAAGCCCGGGACCTTCGACTTCGCCTGCCTGCAGGCCGGCCACTACGACGCCGGCATGCGCGGCAAGGTGATCGTGGCCGGCATCTCCGCGGCCGCGAAGGCGGGCCAACATCCGGGCCACGCGCACTGAGGCGGCGCCGCCGCCGACCGGCCCTCGGTTCCCGCTGCCCGTTGCCGGTACGCGTGAGCCGCCATCGAACACCCATCCACCCCACCCCACCCAGCAAGGAACCACCATGAACACCCTGAAGACCCTGATCTCGACCGCAACCGTCGCACTGGCTTCGGCCGTGCCGCTGGCCGCACTGGCGCAGAACGCGCCGCAACCGGCTCACGGCGCCGACACCGTCGTCGCCCAGGCGAACACCATGGACCTGACCGAAGGCGTGATCCGCAAGGTCGACAAGGACACCAAGAAGCTCACCATCAAGCACGGTGACATCAAGAACCTCGACATGCCCGGCATGACGATGGTGTTCCCGGTCAAGGACGCGGCGATGCTCGACACCGTGAAGGCCGGCGACAAGATCCGGTTCAGGGCCGAGCTCGAGAACGGCGTCGTGCTGGTGACGAAGCTTCAGGTCGTCAAGTAGCGCGCTGACGAACGCGGCGGGCGCGCCTCAGGACTTGGGATCGACGCCGACGATCAGCTTGTCGGCGGACGCGAACTCGTACGGCGGCACCTGCAGGTTGATCGGCGCCGGCACGTTCTTGAAGACGCGCCCGGCCAGGTCGAACTTCGAGCCGTGGCAGGGGCAGTAGAAGCCCCCCGGCCAGGACGCGCCGAGATCCGGCGACGCGGGCGTCGGCCGGAAGGTCGGGATGCAGCCGAGGTGCGTGCAGATGCCCACCAGCACCAGCACTTCGGGCTTGATCGAGCGCACCGGGTTCTTCGCGTAAGCGGGCTGTTCCGAGCGCGTCGACAGCGGGTCGGCGAGCAGGCTGTCGTCGTGGGCCAGCGAGGCCAGCATCTCCGGCGTGCGCTTGAGCACCCACACCGGCTTGCCGCGCCACTCCACGGTTTGCAGCTTGCCCGGCGCCAGCCCGGCCAGATCGACCTCGACCGGGCCGCCTTGCGCGAGCGTGCGTTCGCTCGGCTCGAACGAGGCGACGAACGGCACGGCCGCCCCGACCAGGCCCACGCCGCCGGCGACCGAGGTCACGGTGATCCACAGGCGGCGGTCGGGGCTGAGGGGGGCGTCGGGGAGGCTGGGCGCGCTCGGAGCGTTGGCTGACATGGTGCGATTCCGTCCTGGGCTGGGGTTGTTGTGTCGGCCGGTTCGTGCCATGGCCGCTTGCAGCCACCAGTCGATCACGCACGCCGTGGAAGGTTCCCCGTCTTCCCGGGACCGGGCACCGCCGACGCGCGGTTCATGCTACCGGCGCACAGCCGGCCCGGGCTTGACCGCCGTCAATTGCCGGGCCCCTGGGCGCCGCGAACATGCCGCCCGGCGACGGGTTCAGTCGGGCTGGTAGCCGGCGTCCGCCAGCGCCCGCTCGATGGTCGCGCGGTCCTGCGTGCTGTCGATGCGAACCTTCTTGGTGGCCAGGTCGACCTCGACCCGCGCTTTCGGGTCGGTCTGCTGGACGGTCTTGGTGACGACCGCGGCGCAGTGGCCGCAGGTCATCGAGGTGATGTTGAGTTCGATCATGGGAGGGTCCGGAGGTGATGAATGGACGGAGTCTCAACCTTGCCACAATGGCAAGGTCAACCCGGCCTGCGAACGACCCGGCCTTTGGCAGGGTTGTTCGGCGGGGCCCGCTTGACCTTGCCACGGTGGGAAGCATGACAGTCAAGCCGGGTTGAACATTCCACGCCGCGCCTTGCGGCCCGAAACCGCCATATGACCACGAGTACGACTTCTTCCGCGATCGCGAGCCCGCCCGGCTGGTCGCTCGGTATCGACGGCATGACCTGCGCCTCCTGCGTGGCGCGGGTCGAGAAGGCGCTCACGCACGTGCCGGGCGTCGCGTCGGCCAATGTCAATCTCGCCACCGAGACCGCGTCGGTCTCGGGTGGCTCCGGCCTGACGCTCGCCGCGCTCGCGGCCGCCGTCGAGAAGGCCGGCTACGCGGTGGCCGAGGACACGGTCGGCCTGCGCATCGACGGCATGACCTGTGCCTCGTGCGTCGGTCGGGTCGAAAAGGCGCTGGCCCACGTCGACGGCGTCGTCTCGGCGCAGGTGAACCTGGCCACCGAGACCGCGCAGGTGCGCGTGGTGCGCGGCGCGGTTTCGGCCGAGGCGCTGGTCGCTGCGGTCGAGAAGGCCGGTTATGCGGCGACGCTGCCGAGCGCGTCGCCGGGGGCGCAGTCCGGCGAGCGCAAGCCGGCGCCGTGGTGGCCGATCGCGGTGGCCGCCGCGCTGTCGCTGCCGCTGATCGTGCCGATGGTCGCGCTGCTGTTCGGCCGCCACTGGATGCTCGATGGCTGGCTGCAGCTCGCGCTGGCCACGCCGGTGCAGTTCTGGCTCGGCGGCAGGTTCTACGTGGCCGGCTGGAAGGCGCTGCGCGCCGGCGCCGGCAACATGGACCTGCTGATCGCGCTCGGCACCTCGGCCGGCTACGGGCTGAGCCTGTACGAGTTGCTGCGCTCGGGTGGCGTGGGCATGCCGCACCTGTACTTCGAGGCCTCGGCGGTCGTCATCACGCTGGTGCTGCTCGGCAAATGGCTGGAGGCGCGCGCCAAGCACCAGACCACCGAAGCGATCCGCGCACTCAATGCGCTGCGGCCCGAGACCGCGCGGCTGCGGCGCGACGGCGGCGATGTCGACGTGCCGATCGGCCAGGTCCGCGTCGGTGATGTGGTGGTGGTGCGCCCCGGCGAGCGCGTGGCCGTCGACGGCACGGTGGTGGCGGGCGACAGCCACCTCGACGAGTCGCTGATCACCGGCGAGAGCCTGCCGGTGGCGCGCCATCCCGGCGATCGGGTCACCGGCGGCTCGGTCAACGCCGACGGGCTGCTGCTGGTGCGCACCAGCGCGGTCGGCGCCGAGTCGACGCTGGCGCGGATCGTGCGAATGGTCGAATCGGCACAGGCCGAGAAGGCACCGATCCAGCGGCTGGTCGACCGCGTCAGCGCGGTGTTCGTGCCGGTCGTGGTGGGCTTGGCGGTGCTGACCGTGCTCGGCTGGGGCCTGCTCACCGGCCAGTGGGAGCAGGGCATCCTGAACGCGGTGGCGGTGCTCGTCATCGCCTGCCCGTGCGCGCTCGGCCTGGCCACGCCGACCGCGATCATGGCCGGCACCGGGGTGGCCGCGCGCCACGGCATCCTGATCAAGGACGCGCAGGCGCTGGAGGTGGCGCACTCGATCGGCGTGGTCGCGTTCGACAAGACCGGCACGCTCACCGAAGGCAAGCCGCGCCTCGTGGCCGCCGAGCCGGCCGACGGCGACCGGGCGGCGCTGCTGCGCGCGAGTGCGGCGGTCCAGTCCGGCAGCGAGCATCCACTGGCGCGCGCCGTGCTCGACGCCGCGGCGGCCGAGGCCATCGTCGCGCCGGCCGCCACGCAGGTGCGCGCGGTGTCGGGCATGGGCATGGCGGCGGTGGTCGAAGGCCGCGAGTTGCGTCTCGGCAGCGGCCGCTACATGGACGAACTGCGGGTCGACTGCGCGCCGCTGCAGGCCGCCGCGCAGCGTCTGCAATCGCAGGGCATGACCGTGTCGTGGCTCGCCGACACGACCGAACAACCGCGCCTGCTCGGGCTGCTCGGGTTCGGCGACACCGTGAAGGCCAGCGCGCGCGCGGCGGTCGAGCAGCTGCACCGGCTCGGCGTCAAGACCGTGCTCGTCACCGGCGACAACCCGGGCAGCGCGCAGGCCGTGGCCGATGCGCTGAAGATCCAGTCGGTGCGCGCCGAGGTGCTGCCGCAGCACAAGGCGCAGATCGTCGCCGAGCTCAAGCAGGGCGGCGCGGTGGTGGCGATGGTGGGCGACGGCATCAACGATGCGCCCGCGCTGGCCGCGGCCGACGTGGGCATCGCGATGTCGACCGGCACCGACGTGGCGATGCAGGCCGCCGGCATCACGCTGATGCGCGGCGACCCGTCGCTGGTGGCCGACGCGATCGATGTCTCGCGCCGCACCTACGCCAAGATCCGCCAGAACCTGTTCTGGGCCTTCGTCTACAACATCGTCGGCGTGCCGCTGGCCGCCTTCGGGTTCCTGAACCCGGTGATCGCCGGCGCGGCGATGGCGTTTAGCAGTTTCAGCGTGGTGTCGAACGCGCTGCTGCTGCGGCGCTGGAAAGGAGCGCGATCATGAGCACGGCAACGACCGCTGCGGCGGCCATGAACATCGGGCAGGCGGCAGCGCGCTCGGGCGTGTCGGCGAAGATGGTGCGCCATTACGAATCGCTCGGCCTGCTGCCGAAGATCGGCCGCACCGAGGCCGGCTACCGGCAGTACGGCGAGCCCGAGGTCCACACGCTGCGCTTCATCCACCGGGCGCGCGAACTCGGCTTCAGCATGGCCGAGATCGCCGAGCTGCTCAAGCTGTGGCAGAACCGCCGCCGCGCCAGCAGCGACGTCAAGCGCATCGCCCAGGCGCACATCCAGGATCTGGACCGGCGCATCGCCGAGATGACCGCGATGCGGCGCACGCTCGAGCGCCTGGCGAGTTGCTGCCATGGCGACCAGCGGCCCGATTGCCCGATCCTCGACGAGTTGGCCGAATGAACGCGCGCTGCTGTACGGCCGAATCGCGTTGGCGCCCGCGCGGTCCGGTGCGTGCCGGGTCGGTGGCCGGCGGGGTCGGATCAGGCCCGCGCGCCCGGCGCCGCTGCGGGCTTGCGCGCGATGACGGTGGCGAAGCGCTTGACCGAGCGCCGCGGCGCCTCGAAGTCGGCGACCTCATCGTGCTCGATGTGCCAGCCGGCAAACCGGCGGCGCAATTCGTCGGCTGCGAAAAGGCAGTGTTGGCGCGGGTCGAACATCTCGAGGTAGGTCGTGCCCTCGACCAGCACGTTGACCGCGGCCACGCCGCCGGGCCGCACGTGCGCCTGCAGTTGCGCGAGCACCCGCAACGCGGTCGGGCAATCGAAGAACATCAGCAGGCCGATCGACACGATCGCGTCGTATGCGCCGTCGATCGCATGGTCGCGCAGGTCGGCCAGCGCGGCCGAGACCGGCAACGCCTCGCCCACCGCGCGCGCCCGCACGTGCTCGATCGCCGCCGGGCTCGCATCGAGAGCGACCACCGTGCAGCCGCGCCGCGCCGCCGCGAACGCCAGGTTGCCCAGGCCGCAGCCGAAGTCCAGCACGTGGCCGCTCAGGTACGGCAGCGCCAGCACCTCGAACGGATTCAGCGCGAGCGCCGCCTCGCCGTTGCGGCGACGGAACTGCGCGTCGAAGAACGCGACGCTGCGATCGGTGGGCATGCTTGCACCATAGCTCGGCGGGCCGCCCGTGGGGCCGCGCGCTGCACAGTTTGGCGCCACTCCTTGACGTGGCTCAACCCCGGCGCGGCGCCGGCCCGTAGCATGGGTCGAGATTCAAGACCCGTGCGATGCCATCGCCGCGCTTGCGTTGCCGCGATCCTCGCTTCGCACGGGTCCGCACCGGACCCTCTATTCCCCAGGAGTTCACCATGACCACCCACCGCAACCTCGTTGCCTTGACTGCTGCCGTGCTCGTCGCGATCGGAGCGAACCCCGGCGCGATGGCCGCCGCGCCGGCGTCACCCGCAAGTGCCGCCGGACACGCCGGCCATCACCCCGCTGCGGCTGCCGCCGCGTCAAATGAACCCGCGGCCATGGCCGCGATGAAGGTCCGCCTGGACGCCATGCGCGAGATGCACGACAAGTTGATGAATGCCAAGACCCCCGAAGAGCGCAACGCCTTGATGGCCGACCACCTGAAGGCCATGCAGGAGGGCATGGACATGATGAACAGCATGGGTGGTACGGGTGGTATGGGCGGCATGGGCGGCATGGGCGGCCAAGGCGGCATGGGCGGCCAAGGCGGCATGGGCATGGGCGCCAAGGGCGGCATGGGCATGGGCATGGGCCAGGGCGGCATGTCGGGCATGGGCGCCCAGGGCAACATGGCTGGTGCCAAGGGCATGCCGGCCGCCATGATGCAGCGCCATCAGATGATGGAGATGCGCATGGACATGATGCAGATGATGATGCAGATGATGATGGACCGCATGCCGCCATCGCCGGCCAAGCCGTGACCACGGCGCGGGCTCGCGGGGCAACGCGGGTCGACCGACCCGCTCGCCAGGCAACGGGTCGAAGGAGATCGTGATGTTCTACAACGGCAACTACTGGGGCGCGATGATGGGCGGCTGGTGGTGGTGGTTCATCTGGCTGCTGGTGATCGCCGCGCTGCTCTTCTACGGCTGGGGCCGCCCCGAAGTGCGGGGCAGGCACCCGCGCGAAACACCGCACGAGGTGCTGCGCCGCCGGCTGGCCAACGGCGAGATCACGCCGGCGCAGTACGAAGAGCGCAAGGCCTTGCTCGATCGCGACACCAGCCGCGCCAGTTGAGCCACGACGGCCGTGCCGGGCCGCCGCTGCGCGCGGCGGTGCGCCGGGCAGTCACGCCGCGCCACTACGCCGCGACGAGGTCGTTGCGCATCAGGCCGGCGTCTTCGTGCTGCCGCATGTGGCCGTGGCGCAGAAAGGCACCCGTGGACTCCGCCGAGCCCATCGTCGGCGGACGGAATCAGAGCGTGCCCTGCCGCCTGCGCCAGAACGCGAGACGCCACGCCTTGCGTTCACGCGGTCGCCGCATCAGCAGGTAGGCCGCCGGGATCACGAACATCGACAACAGCGGCGCGGTGATCATGCCGCCGACCATCGGCGCGGCGATGCGCTGCATCACCTCCGAGCCGGTGCCGGTGCCGAACATGATCGGCAACAGGCCGGCCAGGATCACCGCCACCGTCATCGCCTTCGGCCGCACCCGCAGCACCGCGCCTTCGCGGATCGCGTCGAGCAGGTCGGCGGTGCTGGTCTTGCCCTCGTCGACGTGCTCGTCCCACGCATGCTTCAGGTACAGCAGCATGATCACGCCGAACTCGGCCGAGACGCCGGCCAGCGCGATGAACCCGACCGCACCGGCCACCGACAGGTTGTAGCCCAGCAGGTAGAGCAGCCAGATGCCGCCGACCAGCGCGAACGGCAGCGTCGCCATGATCAGCAGCGCCTCGCTGAAGCGCTTGAAGGTCAGGTACAGCAGCACGAAGATGATCATCAGCGTGAACGGCACGACGATCTTCAGCTTCGCGGTGGCGCGTTCCAGGTACTCGAACTGGCCCGACCACGCGACCGAATAGCCGGCCGGCAGCACGACCTGTTTCGCCACCGCGCGCTGCATGGCCAGCACCGCCGAGCGCAGGTCGCGGCCGCGGATGTCGACGTAGACCCAGCCCGACAGCCGCGCGTTCTCGCTGCGCAGCATCGGCGGGCCGTCGGCGATGCGGATGTCGGCCACGTCCGAGAGCACCAGCCGGGCGCCGCGCTCGGTGACGATCGGCAGGTTGCGCAGGCTCTGCAGCGAATCGCGCAGCGCGCGCGGGTAGCGCACGTTGATCGGGAAGCGCTGCAGCCCCTCGACGGTCTCGCCGACGTTCTCGCCGCCCACCGCCGAGCTGACGATCGTCTGCACGTCGGCGATGTTCATGCCGAAGCGCGCGGCCTGCTCGCGCCTGATGTTCACGTCGATGTAGCGCCCGCCGCTCAGGCGCTCCGCGAGCGCGCTCGAGACACCCGGCACGCCCTGGAGCGCGCTGGCGATCTCGCCGGTGATGCGGTCGATCGTCGCCAGGTCGGGGCCGGCCACCTTCACGCCGACGGGGCTCTTGATGCCGGTGGCCAGCATGTCGATGCGGTTGCGGATCGGCGGCACCCAGATGTTGGACAGGCCCGGCACCTTGACGATGCGGTCGAGTTCGGCGACCAGCTTGTCGGGCGTCATGCCTGGGCGCCACTGGTCGCGCGGCTTGAACTGGATCGTGGTCTCGAACATCTCCATCGGCGCCGGGTCGGTGGCGGTCTCGGCGCGGCCGGCCTTGCCGTACACGCTCAGCACCTCGGGCACGGTCTTGATCAGCCGGTCGGTCTGCTGCAGCAGCTCGGCCGCCTTGGCCGCGGACAAGCCCGGCAGCGCCGACGGCATGTAGAGCAGGTCGCCCTCGTACAGCGGCGGCATGAACTCGGCGCCGATGTGCTGCAGCGGCCACAGGCTCAGCAGCAGCGCCACCGCAGCGGCCACCAGCGTGGACCTGGGCCAGCGCAGCACCGCGTCGAGCAGCGGCCGGTAGACGGCGATCAAGAAGCGGTTCAGCGGGTTCGCCTGCTCGGCGGGGATCCGGCCGCGGATCAGGTAGCCCATCAGCACCGGGATCAGCGTCACCGACAGGCCGGCGGCCGCCGCCATCGCGTAGGTCTTGGTGAACGCCAGCGGCGCGAACAGCCGCCCCTCCTGCGCCTCCAGCGTGAACACCGGGATGAAGCTCAGCGTGATGATCAGCAGCGAGAAGAACAGCGCCGGGCCGACCTCGGCGGCCGAGTCGCCGATCACGCGCCAGCGGGCCTCGCCGTGCAGGGTCGCGTCGGGGTGATCGTGCCGCCACCGTTCCACATGCTTGTGGGCGTTCTCGATCATCACCACCGCCGCGTCGACCATCGCGCCGATCGCGATCGCGATGCCGCCGAGCGACATGATGTTGGCGTTGACGCCCTGGTAGCGCATCACGATGAAGGCGCTCAGGATGCCGATCGGCAGCGAGACGATCGCGACGAACGCCGAACGCAGGTGGAACAGGAAGACGAAGCACACCACCGCCACCACCGCGAACTCTTCGAGCAGCTTGTGGCTCAGGTTGCCCACCGCCCGGTCGATCAGGCCCGAGCGGTCGTAGGTCGGCACGATCTCCACTCCCCGGGGCAGGCTCGTCTGCAGCGTCTTCAGCTTGGCCTTGACGGCGCTGATGGTCTGCAGCGCGTTCTTGCCCGAACGCATGATGACCACGCCGCCGACGGCTTCGCCCTGGCCGTCGAGCTCGCCGATGCCGCGCCGCATCTCGGGCCCGATCTGGATCCGCGCCACGTCGCCCAGGCGCACCGACACGCCGGCATCGGTGGTCATCAGCGGGATCGCGCGAAAGTCGTCCAGGCTCTGCAGGTAGCCCGAGGCGCGCACCATGTACTCGGCCTCGCCGAGTTCGAGCACCGAGCCGCCGGCCTCCTGGTTCGCCTTCTGGATCGCGTCGATCACCCTGGGCAGCGCGATGCGGTAGGCGGCGAGCTTGTCGGGGTCGACCACGACCTGGTACTGGCGCACCATGCCGCCGATCGAAGCGACCTCGGCCACGTCGGGCACGGTCTTCAGCTCGTACTTCAGGAACCAGTCCTGCAGCGCACGCAGTTGCCCGAGGTCTTGCGTGCCGCTGTGGTCGACCAGCGCGTACTGGTAGATCCAGCCCACACCGGTCGCATCGGGCCCGAGCGTGGCCTTGGCGCCCGGCGGCAGGCGCGACTGCACCTGGTTCAGGTACTCGAGCACGCGCGAGCGCGCCCAGTACAGGTCGGTGCCGTCCTCGAACAGCACGTAGACGAACGAATCGCCGAAGAACGAATAGCCGCGCACGGTCTTGGCGCCGGGCACCGACAGCATCGTGGTCGTCAGCGGGTAGGTGATCTGGTTCTCGACGATGCGCGGCGCCTGCCCCGGGTAGGTGGTGCGGATGATCACCTGCACGTCCGACAGGTCGGGCAGCGCGTCGAGCGGCGTGCGCAGCACCGAG
>JAGWTP010000195.1 GCA_028868895.1 Burkholderiales bacterium | reverse complement strand
GGAGCCCCTCGGCCGATGAATACATCGGCCGATCCCCCGAGGGGATGCGGGCCGGCTTGGGAGCGGCCCGGCGCTCGGCCCGCAGCGCGGGGGTCGACACAGGGTGTCTCATGGCGCGGCGCCGCGCAGCGCGGGCTCGAGTTGCGCGAGCCAGGCGTCGCGCGCTGCGTCCAGCGCGAGCGGCGCGCCGGCCAGGGCGGCGTCGATGCGCGCGAGCGTGGCCGCCACGCCGTCGGGCGGCAGCGCGTCGAGCAGGCCGGCGTTGAACGCGGTCATCCAGGCGAGCTGGAACGCCGGCGTGCGCGGCTGCAGGCGCTCCTGCTTGAGGATCTCGCGCAGCACCCGGCCGCGCCCGATCTTGGCCTGCGCGCCGGCTTCGAGCTTGGTGCCGAAGCGGGTGAAGACCTCGAGCTCGAGGAACTGCAGGTAGTCGAGCTTCATCTGGCCGGCTTCCTGCTTGATGCGCGGGTGCTGCGCCTTGCCGCCGATGCGCGACACCGACAGCGCCACGTCCACCGCCGGCAGCACGCCGGCAGCGAACAGGCGGCGGTCGAAGTAGATCTGGCCGTCGGTGATCGAGATCAGGTTGGTCGGGATGTAGGCGGCGATCTCGCCCTCCTCGGTCTGCACGATCGGCAGCGCGGTCAGGCTGCCGCCGCCCAGCGCCGGCGCGAGCCGGGTCGCGCGCTCGAGCAGCCGCGCGTGCAGGAAGAAGATGTCGCCCGGATAGGCCTCGCGCCCGGGCGGGCGGCGCATCAGCAGCGACAGTTCGCGGTAGGCGCGGGCATGGCTGCTAAGGTCGTCGTAGACGACCAGCGTGTCCAGGCCGCGCCGCATCCAGCCCTCGGCCACGGCGCACCCGGCGAACGGCGCCAGGTACTTCATGCCGGGCGTGGCGTTGGCCTCGGCGACGACGACGCTGGTGTAGCGCATGGCGTCGTGGCGGCGCAGCAGCTCGACGACGCGGGCCACTTCGGAGCGCTTCTGGCCGATCATCACGCACACGCAGCGCACGCGCTGGCCGGCCTGGGCGATCACGGTGTCCAGCGCCAGCGCGGTCTTGCCGGTGCCCGAGTCGCCGATCAGCAACTGGCGCTGGCCACGCCCGATCGGAATCAGGGTGTCGACCACGGTGACGCCGGTGTACAGCGGGGCGACGACGAAGTCGCGCGCGACGATCGGCGGCGAGCCGGTCTCGAGCGCGGCGCGCGCGTCCGCGGTGTACCCGGGCAGGCCGTCGAGCGGCTTGCCCAGCGGGTCGAACACCCGGCCGAGCGCGCCATCGCCCACGCCGATGTCGAGCCGGCGGCCGCTGCCCGAGACCAGCGAGCCACACGCCACCTCGGCCTGCGGATCGAGCAGGATCACGCCGAGTCGCTCGGCCTGCAACTCGAACACCATGCCGCGGCTGCCGTCCTCGAAATGCACGATCTCGTCGGCCGCCACCGACGGCAGGCCGTGCACCCAGGCGATGCCGTCGCCGACCGAGGCGACCCGGCCGGTCTCACCCAGCCGCAGGCCGAACCGGTAGCGGTCGGCGCGCTGCTCGAGCTGCTCCAGCAGGGGCGCTTCACTCGCCATGGTCGAGGTTGACGCTGAAGAATTCGAGCTCGTCGCGCAGGTTGGCCATCAGCACCCAGGCGCCGGCGCGGATCGACACGCCGGCCTTGAGCGCCGGGTCGACCCGGAACTCGGGCGCCAGCGCTCGCCCGGTGATCGCGCCCAGCGCGGCGGCGAGCGCGGCGCGGCGCGGCGGCGCGAGCGCGTACGCGGTGACGACCTGGAGCTGCGTGGCGGGGGCTTCCAGCGCCGCCCGGATTGCCGCGCGCCGTTCGGCCGGCAGCGCCGGCAGTTCGGCCAGCGCCAGATCGACCAGCCGCTCCTCCAGCGCCGGCCCCGCCACCTCGTCGAGCAGCCGGGTGGCGAAGCGCGCCGCGGCGGCCACCGCGCGGCGTTCGCTGGCGGCGTCGCGCTCGAGGCGTTCGCGCGCGTCGAGCGCGCGCTGGCGGGCGCGCTCGG
>JAGWTP010000022.1 GCA_028868895.1 Burkholderiales bacterium | reverse complement strand
CGGTGCTCTTCCTGCATGGATTCGGCGGCGACCTCGACAACTGGCTGTTCAACCTCGACGCCGTCGCTGCCGCAACGCCGGTGATTGCGCTGGACCTGCCGGCGCACGGTCAGTCCGACGTGCACCTGCCGGGCGGCGGCACGCTGGCCGATCTGGCCGGCTTCGTGCTGAGCTTCCTCGACACCATCGGCGTGCAGCGCGTGCATGTGGTCGGCCATTCGATGGGCGGCGCGATCGCGGCGCAGATGGCGCTGGCCGCGCCGCAGCGCGTCGCCTCGTTGGTGTTGATCGCGAGTGCCGGCCTCGGCGCCGAGGTCGACAGCGGCTATATCGACGGTTTCATCGCCGCCACGACGCGGCGCGAGCTCAAGCCGGTGGTCGAACAGTTGTTCGCCGACCCGACGCTGGTCAGCCGGCGGTTGCTCGACGACCTGTTGCGGTACAAGCGGGTCGACGGCGTGTCGCAGGCGCTCACGCAACTCGGCGCCACGCTGTTCGGCGGTGGTCGCCAGGCTGCACTACCGGTGGTGCAGCTGGCCGGCCAGGGCCTGCCGATCACCGTGGTGTGGGGTCGGCAAGACCGCATCATCCCGGTCGCCCACGCCGCCAACGCGCCGGCCGGCGCGACCGTGCACGTGCTCGAAGGCGCCGGCCACATGGTGATGATGGAGAAGGCCGCCGAGGTCAACGCGCTGATCGTGGCCCAGGTGAAGGGTGCGGCAGCTTCGTGAGCCTGCCGCTGTTCGGCTTCGTGACCGTGCACCAGCGTCCCCTGGCCGACGGCGTCGCTGCCGAGGCCGAATGGATGGCGCGCGCCGCAGACACCGGCCGCGCCGCCGCGTATCTCTGGCGCGGCGAGCCCGGCCTGGTGGTGCCGCGCAGCTGCACCACCCTGCCCGGCTGGCCGGCTGCCGCCAAGGCCCACCGCGTGCTTGTGCGCGCCTCCGGTGGCGGCGTGGTGCCGCAGGGGCCGGGGCTGCTGAACCTGAGCCTGGTCTGGCGCACGGGCGCCAATGCCGCAGCCGGCGGCGCGCCCCGCGGCACCGAGCCCATCTACCGCGCGCTGTGCGACGGGTTGGCTCACGCGCTGGCGCGGCTGGGCATCGCCGCCGCTGGGCAGGCGGTCGAGGGATCGTTCTGCGACGGCCGCTTCAACCTGGCCGTGGCCGGCCGCAAGCTGGTGGGCACCGCGCAGTCGTGGCGGCGCGTGGCCGGCACGCCGGTGGTGCTGGCGCATGCGGTGATCGTGGTCGACGCGGACCCGCAGGCGTTGACCGAGGCCGCCAACGCCTTCGAGCACGATCTCGGCTCGGGGCGTCGGTACCGCGCCGAGGCGCTCACCAGCGTCGCCCTGGCCTGGCAACAGGCCCACGGCCGCGCGCCCGCTGTTGACCTGGAAGCCCGGTTGAGCGCCGCGCTGGCAGAGCGCTTCGCCGGCTTGCTCGTGCCGCGTGAAGTCGCGGCTTGAAGGTTCGATCACAAGGAGTCAACGATGGTCTTGCTCGAATTCTCGATCGCCCCGGTGGGGCAAGGCGAAAGCGTCAGTTCCCACGTCGCACGCGTCCTCGACATCATCGATCGCAGTGGCGTGCCCTACCAGCTGACGCCGATGGGAACGATCCTCGAAGGCGAGTGGGCCGAGGTGATGGCCGTCGTGACCGACTGCTTCGAGGCGTTGGCCCAGGACTTTGCGCGCGTGGCGCTGCACCTGAAGGTGGACTACCGCGCGGGCCCGGCCGGGCGGCTGCAGTCCAAGATTGCCAAGGTCGAGCAGACGCTGGGGCGAAAACTCAAGACCTGAGGGCCTCGGTGGATCGCGCGAGTAGCCGACTAGACGGACAAACCGCCACCGGGTCCGGCCGCCGAGTCGAACACGGTGGCGCAGCGTCACGGTCAGTGTCTGCGGAGCATCTGCCGTGCCGTCGGGTTGATGCGGTTCGGCAGTTCACTTTGCATTCCCGGCCATCGGCAATCGGCTGCCCCCGGATTCCGCGTGGCTCGAACTCAACTCCCATATCCATGCCGGGGGCACATTGCCCCAGACCGATTGCAGCCGTCGCCAGCGCAGCGATTCGCCGAAGCGCAAGCGGAAGGGTTCCCGAGGCAGGTAGGTGTACTGGACCAAGCGGCTCGCCGGCCGTTCGATCAGGTAGCGCTCGATTGCCACGCTGCTGCGATTTCGCAGTCGCGGCGGGAGCGATCGAAATGGCAATGACGAAACCAGCACCGCGGCCACTGACCCGCGATGTGGCTCACGCAGCACCGCGTGCGCGGCTGCAGCACGCACCTCGATCATCGGGAAACGCTCGCGAAGGCACTGGGCCAGTTTTGTCTCCAGTTCCACCGCCAGGATCGGTACGCCAGGGTGGCATCGGCACAATGCGGCGGTGATCGCGCCCGTGCCCGCGCCGAGCTCGATCAAGTGCTGCGCCCCCACGGCAGCCCGAGCCATTGCATCGGCCAGGCGACGCGACGATGGCAGGATCGCTCCGACCGTGCGGTGCCGGCTGAAGGCCAGGATCACGAAGGCATTCGTACTGCTCATTGGAGTGCACAGGCTACAGCAGAACTCAGCCTGCGCCCCCGCCCGAGACCGTCGAGCGAGCGTCGGGCTGGGTTGCGTGCAGGTTCTTGTCAACCTAAAAATCGCAAATCCAAGGCGTCGGCGATGTCTTGCTCGGCGCCGGGGTGAAGCGAATACGTCACCGAGCACGCCTGGATCGAAGACGGCTCATGGCTTCGTGGCCAGGGACTTCAATCGCGGCGCCCGATTCCAGCGAGGCCTCCCTTCGATCCGCCTCGAGTTCCCAGGCCTCCTCCACCTCGGGGTCCGCATCGAGGCTGGCAATGGGGCGCTCAAGGAGGTGTGATCGATCCGCAGGCGCAAGCTTGAGGGCTTCGGCTTCCAGGACTTCGAGACGGGTTGTCGTGGTGATCTCCGGCGCGACTGCGCTGAATGACGCGTGGCCTGCCACAACCAAATCCGAGGTCGTCTGGCGTGCACCCAAAGTTGCCCCGCCTACCTCGGCGCCACCCCCCTCAACACCACCGCCTGGACGTTCGCCACGGTCTGCTCGAAGAACGCCGGGTTGGCCAGCGTCTGCCCGGTCAAAGCCTCGACCTGCACCGCGAAATCGGCGTAGTGCTGGGTGGTGGCCCACAGCATGAACAGCAGGTGCTGCGGGTCCACCGGCGCGAGGCGGCCGGCGTCGACCCAGGCCCGGATCACGGCGGACTTCTGCTCGACCAGATCGCGCAGTTCGCGCCCCAGTTCGTCGCGCAGCAGCGGCGCGCCCTGGATGATCTCGAGGCAGAACAGGCGCGACGCGTCCGGGCTGTCGCGCGAGACCGCCAGCTTGCGCCGGATGTAGTCGCCGATCACGCGCTGCGGATCCTGCTCGGCGCTGAACTCGCGCAGCGGTGCGAGCCAGACCTGCAGCAGGTCGCGCAGCACGCACACGTAGAGCTCTTCCTTGTTCACGAAGTAGTACAGCAGGTTGCTCTTCGAGACGCCGGCCCGCGCCGCGACCTGGTCCACGCTGGTGCCGTGCAGGCCGTAGCGCGAGAACAGCCCGAGGGCCGCGTGCAGCACCGCCGTGCGCTTGTCCGCGACCGGCGCGGCAGTCTTCTTTCGGGTCACGGGCGGTGGCCTGTCTCGGGTGTTCGGGCGCCGAGTCTCCGCCGCGACTCGGTATTTGTCCATATGGTCAAACTGGCACGCGGGTTGCATGCTGGCCAGACCACGGTAGACGCACGCCTGGTTCGGGTGCATAAATCGGATCTCGTTGAACCCACGCAGGAGCGCGTCATGGCTGCAAGCAAGACCGAACCGAAGATCAACGGCGATCGCCTCTGGGCAAGCCTGATGGAGATGGCCAAGATCGGCGCCACGCCCAAGGGCGGCGTGTGCCGTCTCACACTCACCGACCTCGACAAGCAGGGCCGCGACCTGTTCGTGCAGTGGTGCGAGCAGGCCGGCTGCACGGTCAAGGTCGACCAGATGGGCAACATCTTCGCGCGCCGCCCGGGCCGCAACAACCACCTCGCCCCGGTCGGAACCGGCAGTCACCTGGACAGCCAGCCCACCGGCGGGCGCTTCGACGGGGTCTACGGCGTGCTTGCCGGGCTGGAGGTGATCCGCACGCTGAACGACTTGGGGCTCGAGACCGAGCGCCCGGTCGAGGCCTCGGTCTGGACCAACGAAGAGGGCTCGCGCTTCGCGCCGGCAATGGTCGGCTCGGGCGTCTACGCCGGCGTGTTCTCGCTCGAGTACGGCCACTCGCGCACCGACCCGCAGGGCAAGACGATCGGCGAGGAGTTGAAGCGCATCGGCTACCTCGGCACCGAACCGATGGGCAACCGCCCGGTGCATGCGTTCTTCGAGACCCACATCGAGCAGGGCCCGATCCTCGAGCACGAGGGCCAGACCATCGGCGTGGTCACCGATGCGCAGGGCCAGCGCTGGTACGAGCTGTTGCTGACCGGCCAGGATTCGCACGCCGGCCCGACGCCGATGCCGGTGCGCCGCGACGCCCTGCTCGGCGCCGCCCGCGTGATCCAGCTCGTCAACGAGATCGGCCTGGCGCACGCGCCGCTCGCGGTCTCGACGGTGGGCATGCTCAACGTCTTTCCGAACTCGCGCAACGTGATCCCGGGCAAGGTGTTCCTGACCGTGGACTTCCGCTGCCCCGACAACGCCGAGTTGCTGCAGATGGACGCCGAACTGAGGGCCGGCGTCGCGAAGATCGCCGCCCAGGGCCGGCTCGAACAGGACCTAAAGCAGATCTTCCAGTACGACTGCGTGCACTTCGACCAGAGCTGCGTGCAGATGGTGCGCGAGGGCGCGCAGCGCCTGGGCTACAGCACCCGCGACATCGTCTCGGGCGCCGGCCACGACGCCTGCTACATGTCGCAGGTGACGCCCACCGCGATGATCTTCGTGCCCTGCATCGGCGGCATCAGCCACAACGAGATCGAGGACGCCAAGCCCGAGTGGATCGAGGCCGGCGCCAACGTGCTGTTGCAGGCGATGCTGGCCAAGGCCAACGAGTTGCCGGAGGTCTTCAGGAGTTCGGAAACGGCGGCGTTGGCTTGACGCGATGCCACTCTTGCCACGAAGGCACAAAGGCGCCAAGAACTCAAAGCCAACAATTTTCTTCTTCTTGGTGCCTTTGTGTCTTTGTGGCAAACATCCACTCGGAGTAATCCAACCATGAGCGTACTGATCAAAGGCGGCACCGTCATCAATGCCGAGAGCAGCGTCAAGGCCGATGTGCTGACCGAAGGCGGCTCGATCGTCGCCGTCGGCCCCGACCTGCAGGCCCCGGCAGGCTGCACCATCGTCGATGCCGGTGGCGCGCTCGTGATGCCCGGCGGCATCGACCCGCACACCCACATGGAGCTGCCCTTCATGGGCACGGTGACGAAGGACGACTTCTACACCGGCACCTCGGCCGGGGTGTCGGGCGGCACGACGATGATCATCGACTTCGTGATCCCCGACCCGAAGCAGCGGCTGATGGACGCGTTCAGGAACTGGCGCGGCTGGGCCGAGAAGTCCGCCGCCGACTACAGCTTCCACGTCGCCGTGACCTGGTGGGACCCGAGCGTGCATGACGACATGGGCACGCTGGTGCGCGAGCACGGCGTGAACAGCTTCAAGCACTTCATGGCCTACAAGAACGCGATCATGGCCGACGACGAGGTGCTGGTGAACAGCTTCACGCGCGCGCTCGAACTCGGCGCGCTGCCCACCGTGCACGCCGAGAACGGCGAGCTGGTGTTCCAGCTGCAGAAGAAGCTGGTCGCGGCCGGCATCACCGGCCCCGAGGGCCACCCGCTGTCGCGCCCGCCGGCAGTCGAGGCCGAAGCCGCCGAACGCGCGATCCGCATCGCGCAGGTGCTGGGCACGCCGCTGTACATCGTGCACGTGTCGAGCGAAGACTCGGTCAACGCGATCATCCGCGCGCGCAGCCACGGCCAGCGCGTCTACGGCGAGGCGCTGGCCGGCCACCTGACGATCGACGAGTCGGTGTACCGCCATCCCGACTGGAACATCGCCGCGGCCCACGTGATGAGCCCGCCGTTTCGCGCCAGGCACCATCAAGATGCCCTCTGGGGCGCGCTCGCCGCCGGCCACCTGCACACCACCGCGACCGACCACTGCGCGTTCTGCGCCGATCAAAAGGGCATGGGCAGGTCCGACTTCACCAAGATCCCGAACGGCTGCGCCGGCGTCGAAGACCGGATGTCGGTGGTCTGGGACGCCGGCGTCAATACCGGCCGGCTCACGCCCAACGAGTTCGTGCGCGTGACATCCACCAACGCCGCGCAGATCTTCAACCTGTACCCGCGCAAGGGCGCGGTTCAACCCGGCAGCGACGCCGATCTCGTCGTCTGGGACCCGACGGCGACGAAGACCATCACGACCGCCGGCAGCCGCAGCAAGGTCGGCTACAACGTGTTCGAGGGCCGCAGCGTGACGGGCCTGGCGACGGTCACGCTGTCGCAGGGCCGAATCGTCTGGATCGACGGCGATCTGCGCACCGAGCGCGGTGCCGGCCGGTACGTGAAGCGGCCCGCATTCGCGCCGGTGTTCGATGCGCTGAAGCGCCAGGCGGCCTTGCAGGCGCCGCAGGCGGTGGCGCGTGCGGGTTGAGATGTTGGTGGACTGCTGGCCCTCACCCCAACCCGCTCCCAGGGGGAGAGGGAGCCGGATTCCTCCCTCTCCCCCTGTGAGAGGGCTGGGGGCGAGATGGGGCTTTCGAGCCGCATGCGGCGAGCCCATCGAGCGGTTCGGGCTTGCAAGCCCGAATGCGCACTGCAAGTGACGGCAACGCACGGCCACACCCTTCGAACGAAGACCATCACCCAGGATCCTCATGCCGCTGCCCGACATCAAGCCCCACCGCCTCCCGGACTGCCAGTACACCGACAACTTCAGCGACGCGCATCCGCCGCTCACCCCGGTCCAGGCGCTGATCGAGGCCGAGCGCTGCTACTACTGCTTCGACGCGCCGTGCGTGGCGGCCTGCCCGACCGGGATCGACATCCCGTCGTTCATCCGTCGCATCAATGAAGACAACCTGCGCGGCGCGGCGCGGGCGATCCTCGAGGCGAACGTCTTCGGCGGCATGTGCGCGCGGGTCTGCCCGACCGAGGTGCTGTGCGAGCAGGCCTGCGTGCGCAACACCCTCGAAGACAAGCCGGTCGAGATCGGTCTGCTGCAGCGGCACGCGACCGACCACCATTTCAACGCGCCGGGCGCGCCGCTGTTCACGCGCGCCGCCGCCACCGGCCGGCGCATTGCCGTCGTCGGCGCCGGGCCCGCGGGCCTGGCGTGCGCGCACCGCGCGGCGCTGCTGGGCCACGAGGTCACGGTGTTCGAGGCCCGGCCCAAGCCCGGCGGCCTGAACGAGTACGGGCTGGCGACCTACAAGACCACCGGCAACTTCGCGCAGCAAGAGATCGCGTGGTTGCTCTCGATCGGCGGCATCGAGCTGCGCTGCAACCAGGCCCTGGGCGAGCAGGTGCTGCTGGCCGACCTGAGCGCGCAGTTCGACGCGGTGTTCCTCGGCCTCGGCCTGGGCGGCGTCAACGCGCTCGGGCTGGCCGGCGAGTTCGCCACCGGCGCGGGCAACGCGGTCGAGTTCATCGCCGGGCTGCGCCAGGCCGGCGACTACGCCGCGGTGCCGGTCGGCCGGCGCGTCGTCGTGATCGGCGGCGGCATGACGGCCGTGGACGCGGCAGTGCAGTCGCGCAAGCTCGGCGCGCAGGAGGTCACGATCGTCTACCGCCGCGACCAGCAGCGCATGCCGGCCTCGAGGTACGAGCAGGACTGGGCCAGGTTGAACGGCGTGACGATCCGCGAATGGAGCGTGTTGAAGGCGCTCGACACCAGCGCCGGCCACGTCGAGAGTGCAACCTTCGCCAGCGTGCACGAGGTCGGCGGCCGCCTGGAGGCCACCGGCAAGCACTGGAGCCTGGACACCGACACGGTGCTGAAGGCGATCGGCCAGACGCTGGTGTTGGCCGACCCGCAGCTCGCAACCCTGGCGCTGCAGGGCGGGCGCATCCGCGTCGATGCGCACGGCCGCACCTCGCTGCCCAAGGTCTGGGCCGGTGGCGATTGCACCTACGGCGGGCGCGACCTGACGGTCGAGGCGGTCGAGCACGGCAAGATCGCGGCCCATTCGATCGACCGCGCGCTCGGCATCGTGCGCGCCGGCGCGCCGTTCGAGCGCGTGCGCCGCGCGGCGGCCTGAGCCGGCGCGTTCAGCGCCGCACCGGCCTGCCTCCACGCACCCACTTCCCCTGCCGCCCGATTCACCGGAACACCGCCATGGCCGACCTGAGCACCACCTTCGCGGGCATCCGCAGCCCGAACCCGTTCTGGCTCGCCTCGGCACCGCCGACCGACAAGGAAGTCAACGTCGTGCGCGCCTTCGAGGCCGGCTGGGGCGGCGTGGTCTGGAAGACCCTCGGCGAAGCCGGCCCGCCGATCGTCAACGTCAACGGCCCGCGCTACGCGGCGCTGTACGCGCACGACCGGCAGCTGATCGGCTTCAACAACATCGAGCTGATCACCGACCGGCCGCTCGAGACCAACCTCGAAGAGATCGCGCGCGTCAAGCGCGCGTGGCCCGACCGCGCGATGGTCGTCTCGATCATGGTGCCGTGCGAGCAGCAGGCCTGGCGCGCGATCCTGCCGCGGGTCGAGGACACCGGCTGCGACGGCATCGAACTCAACTTCGGCTGCCCGCACGGCATGAGCGAGCGCGGCATGGGCTCGGCGGTCGGCCAGGTGCCCGAGTACATCGAGATGGTCACGCGCTGGTGCAAGGAGTACACGCGGCTGCCGGTGATCGTCAAGCTCACGCCGAACATCGCCGACATCAAGCCGCCGGCGCTGGCCGCGCAGCGCGGCGGCGCCGACGCGGTGTCGCTGATCAACACCATCAACTCGGTGATGGGCGTCGATCTCGACACGTTGCGGATCCACCCCAACACCGGCGGCACCGGCTCGCACGGCGGCTACTGCGGCCCGGCGGTCAAGCCGATCGCGCAGGCCATGGTCGCCGAGATCGCGCGCACGCCCGCGATGGCCGGTCTGCCGATCTCCGGCATCGGCGGCATCACCACCTGGCGCGACGCGGCCGAATTCATCGCGCTGGGTTGCGGCAACGTGCAGGTCTGCACTGCGGCGATGACCTACGGCTTCAAGATCGTGCAGGAGCTGTGCAGCGGCCTGGCGGAATACATGGACGCGAAGGGCTTCGCGAGCATCGACGCGTTTCGCGGCCGTGCGGTGCCGTCGATCGTCGACTGGAACCAGCTCAACCTGAACCACGTCGAGAAGGCCGCCATCGACCAGGAGCTGTGCATCCGGTGCGGTCGCTGTCACGTGGTGTGCGAAGACACCTCGCACCAGGCGATCACGGCCACGCGCGACGGCCAGCGCCACTTCGAGGTCGTCGACGCGCACTGCGTGGGCTGCAACCTGTGCGTCTCGGTGTGCCCGGTGCCGGGGTGCATCACGATGCACGCGCTCGCCCCCGGCCAGCTCGATGCGCGTACCGGACAATCGGTGAACGGCGCGTACGCCAACTGGACCACCCACCCGAACAACCCGGCGCACGTTTGATGTCGATGCCTGCCTGCCCTCACCCCAGCCCTCTCCCAGGGGGAGAGGGAGTTCAGTTTCTTCCATACCCGGTGGTCGAGGAAGTTGAATTGCCCCCTCTCCCTCTGGGAGAGGGCTGGGGTGAGGGCCGCCTCAATTGAACCGAACCCACCCT
Organism: Burkholderiales bacterium; assembly: GCA_028868895.1. Classification (GTDB taxonomy): domain Bacteria; phylum Pseudomonadota; class Gammaproteobacteria; order Burkholderiales; family Burkholderiaceae_C; genus LMDS01. Next base: position 34,012 of record JAGWTP010000022.1, on the reverse strand, counting down.
GTGTCACCACCCTCCCCCTCCACCGTCGAAATCCAGGGCGTCTCGGTCGTCTACCCCGCCAAGGACCACACCGTCACCGCGCTCGACAACGTCAGCCTGAGCATCCAGGAGGGCGAGTTCGTCTCGCTGATCGGGCCATCGGGCTGCGGCAAGACGACGCTGCTGCGCGTGATCGCCGACCTGGAGCAGATCAGCTCGGGGGTCGTGCGCGTCAACGACCTGAGCGCCCGCGACGCGCGGCTGGCGCGCGCCTACGGCTACGTGTTCCAGGCGCCGGCGCTGTTCCCGTGGCGCACCGTGCTGGCCAACGTCTGCCTGCCGCTGGAGATCCATGGCCTGGCCAAGGCGAAGGCGCGCGCGATCGCGCTCGAGCAGCTCGCGCGCGTCGGCCTGACGGGCTTCGAGGGCAAGTACCCGTGGCAGCTTTCGGGCGGCATGCAGCAGCGCGTGTCGATCGCGCGCGCACTCGGCTTCGAGCCCAAGCTGCTGATGATGGACGAGCCCTTCGGCGCGCTCGACGAGATCACCCGCGACCGCCTCAACGAGCAGCTGCTGCGCCTGTGGGAGCGCGAAAGACGCACCATCGTGTTCGTCACCCACTCGATCCCCGAGGCGGTGTTCCTGTCGTCGCGCATCGTTGTGATGTCGCCGCGGCCCGGGCGCATCGTCGACGTGATCGAGTCCGGCCTGCCGCCCGACCGCACACTCGACATCCGCGACACGCCCGAGTTCACCGAGATCGCGCACCGCGTGCGCATGGCCTTGCACGACGGCCATGGCAGTCACTGAAAATCGCGGCGGCCTGAGCGCGGCGTGGTTCCGCGTCGGCCCGGTGATCGCCGTGCTCGCGGTCGTGCTCGTCGTCTGGTACGCCGCCGCGGTGTGGCTCAACGCCGCGCAGGTGATCGAACGCACGCTGTCGGCGCAGCCCGGCTGGGGCGCGCTCGACCTGATCCGCCTGACGCTGTCGATGGACCGCCCGGTGCTGCCGGCGCCGCACCAGATCGCGCTCGACCTCGTCGATTCGGTGTTCGGCTGGCCGCTCGATTCACCGCGCAACCTGCTCTACCACGCCGGCGTCACCGCCTCGGCCACGTTGCTCGGGTTCGTCATGGGCACCGCGCTGGGCGTGGTGCTGGCAGTAGCGATCGTCCATTCGCGCACACTCGAACGCAGCCTGTTCCCGTGGGTCATCGCGTCGCAGACGGTGCCGGTGCTCGCGATCGCGCCGATCGTCATCGTCATCCTGGGCAGTCTGGGCATGACCGGCGTGTTCCCGAAGGCGGTGATCTCGATGTACCTGTGCTTCTTCCCGGTCGCGGTGGCGCTGGTCAAGGGCCTGCGCTCGCCGGGCGTGCTCGAGCTCGAGCTGCTGCACACCTATGCGGCGTCGAGCCGGCACACGTTCTGGAAGCTGCGCGTGCCGGCTTCGCTGCCCTACCTGTTTCCGGCGTTGCGCGTGGGCATTGCGGCCGGCCTGGTCGGCGCGATCGTCGGCGAACTGCCCACCGGCGCGCAGGCCGGCCTGGGCGCGCGGCTTCTGACCGGCTCGTACTACGGCAACACGGTGCAGATCTGGTCGGCCCTGGTGATGGCCGCGCTGCTCGGCCTGGCCCTCACCGGCTGCGTGGCGCTGGCCGAGCGCTGGCTCACGCCGGGAGGAAAAAGATGAACCCGCGCCGGCTGGTGTCGATGCCGGGCCTGGCGCTGGCGCTCGTGGTGCTGTCATTCGCGCTGCCGCTGGGCCGCTCCGATGCCGGCTCGGCGCTGCGCTGGACCAGCTTCGCGCCGCCGTTCGTGTTCGCGAGCTGCGCGCTGTTCGCGGCGCTGCTGGCGGTGCTGCGCACGCCGCGCTCGCCGCTGCAGGTGCTGCTGTTCGCGGCGCTCGGCGCGCTCGCGGCACTCGCCCCGCTGCTGCTGCTCGGGGTCGGTCTGGGCGCCACGCTCGACGCGGCCTCGTGGCGCGCCGGCTTCTGGAGCTACCTGCTCGCGCTGGCGCTGCTCGCCACCGTGGGCGTGCGGCGTGCCGCCGCGCTCGACGCCCACGGCCAGGCCGGCCGGCGCGTCGGGCAGTACGGCACGCCGCTGCTGTTCGGCCTGTGGGTGCTGGTGTTCTGGCAGCTGCTGACGCAGGCGCTCGATGTGCCACGCGTGCTGCTGCCCGCGCCCAGCCTGGTGTGGCATGCGCTGCTGGCCAACCTCGGCGTGCTCGTGTCCGACTTCAACCAGACTGTGCTGCATTCGGCGCTGATCGGGCTGGTCGCCGGCTGCGCGCTCGGTTTCGCGGTGGGCGTGCTGATCGACCGGAGCCCGTACCTGCAGCGCGGCCTGCTGCCGCTGGCGGCGCTGGCCAGCAGCGTGCCGCTGGTGGGCATCGCGCCGATCATGGTGATGTGGTTCGGTTTCGACTGGCCGTCCAAGGCCGCCGTCGTCGTCGTGATGACCTTCTTCCCGATGCTCGTCAACACGCTGGCCGGCCTGAACGAGACCGGCCACATGGAGCGCGACCTGATGCACTCGTACGGCGCCGGCTACTGGCGCACGCTGGTCGCGCTGCGCATCCCGGTGGCACTGCCGTTCGTGTTCAACGCGCTGAAGATCAACTCGACGCTGGCGATGATCGGCGCGATCGTCGCCGAGTTCTTCGGCTCGCCGGTTTCGGGGCTGGGTTTTCGCATCTCGACCGAGGCCGCGCGGCTCGACATGGGGCTGGTCTGGGCCGCGATCCTGGTGGCCGCGCTGTCGGGCTCGTCGCTGTACGGGCTGATCGGATGGGTCGAGCGGCGCGCCACGTTCTGGCACCCGTCGATCCGCAGCGCCCGTTGAATTTCGATCCAGCCTGTCTCGTCTTTCCCATCCACCCGCCGCAAGGCACAACCCCAGGAGTTTTCCGATGCGCAAAACCACCCTCCTACTCGGCCTGCTGCTGGCCGGCGTCGCCGCCACCGCCAGCGCCGCCGACAAGGTTACCGTGCAGCTCAAGTGGCTGCCGCAGGCCCAGTTCGCCGGCTATTACGTGGCCCAGGCCAAGGGCTTCTACAAGGACGCGGGCCTGGACGTGACCATCAAGCCCGGCGGCCCCGACATCTCGCCGGCGCAGGTGCTGGCCGCGAAGGGCGCCGACGTGACGGTCGACTGGATGCCCAGTGCGCTGGCCGCCCGCGAGGCCGGGGTGCCGATGGTCAACATTGCGCAGATCTTCAACCGCTCGGGGATGATGCTGACCTGCAAGAAGTCCAGCGGCGTGCTCACGCCGAAGGACTTCAAGGGCAAGACGCTGGGCGTCTGGTTCGGCGGCAACGAGTACCCGTTCCTGAGCTGGATGGGCACGCTCGGCCTGAAGACCAGCGGCGCGAACCCCGACGTGAAGGTGCTCAAGCAGGGCTTCAACGTCGACCCGCTGCTGCAGAACCAGGCCGCCTGCATCTCGACCATGATCTACAACGAATACTGGCAGGTGATCGACGCCGGCGTGAAGGCGTCGGACCTGGTGACCTTCCCGTACGAAGACCAGGGCGTGGCCACCCTCGAAGACGGCCTGTATGCGCGCGGACCCGACCTGAAGGACCCGGCGTATGTCGCCAAGCTCGGCAAGTTCGTGAAGGCCTCGATCCAGGGCTGGGAGTACGCGCTCAAGCACGAAGACGAAGCGGTCAAGGTCGTCCTCGCCGCCGACACTTCCGGCGGCTCCACCGCCGCGGTACAAAAGCGCCAACTCGAGAACGTGGCCAAGCTGATCACCAACGCCGGCACGCCGAAGATGGGCTACCTCGACCCCGCCGCCTACCAGCGCACGGTCAAGGTGCTGCTGGCCGGCGGCAGCGACCCGGTGATCAAGAAAGACCCGGGCCCCGCGGCCTGGACCCACGCGGTGTGGGACAAGGCAATGGGCAAGTAGTCGACCGCCCTGCTTCGAGACCTGGCCCGCGGCTCACTGCCGCGGGCCCGCTTCGGGGATGGGCCTCGCGCTTGCGCAGTGCCGGCCGGTTCACGCCGGCTGATACGCCGCCAGGCGCCTGGAGTCGGGAATGCGGATGTCGCGCTTGTCGATCTCGATCAGCCCGGCCGACTTGAGCTCGTGCAGCACGCGCGAGAAGTATTCCGGCGTCACCGACAAGCGCGACGCGATCGTGGCCTTGCTGACCGGCAGCGACACGGTCACCGCGGCGTCGGCAGTACCGTCAACGCCGTCCTGATCGCGCAGCAGGTAGCCGATGACACGCTGCATGCCGCTGTGCAGCGCATAGGCCTCGACGTCGTTCACCAGTTCGTGCAGGCGGCGCGAGATGCCGGCCAGCATGCGCAGCGCGAAGCGCGGGTCACGCTCGATCTCGTCGAGCACGGCCTGCTTGGACACCGTCAGCAGCAGCGTGTCGGTCAGCGCCTGGGCGCTGATGATGTAGGGCCGGCCGGTGAACATCAGCGCCTCGGCGAAGCTGCCGCCTGGGCCGACAAGTTGGATCACCTTCTCCTGACCGGAGGTCGAGACCGCGAACAGCTTGACCTGCCCGGTCACCGCGACGTGGAACTCCTCGCAGCGCTGGCCGACGCGAAAAACCGTGTCGCCACGGCCGAGGCGACGCAACTGGCTGCCGTCGGACATGCGTTTCAATTCGGACGCGCTCATCTCGGTGAACAGCGGCAGCAGCGACAGGTAGCGGGGCAGATCGAAGTTCCTGGTTTCCACGGGCGCCTCCTCCGGGTATTCGAATGCGCCCATTCTCGAAGCGGCTTCGTGGCCGGCGCTTGATGCCCGTCAAGCCGTGCGGTCCCGCGGCGGAACCAACCGCCGCACGGCCGCAGCAGGCAGGAGTGCCATGGCCAAACCGCAGCACGGCGCTTCGGCACGTGCCCGGCTTGCGTCGCCCCGGTCAGAGCAGCAGCGCCAGCGTCGCGAGCAGGCCGGTCGCAAGCAGGTTGTGCAGCAGCGCGAGCCCGAGTGGCAGCGATCCCTGGACCATCGCCAGTCCGACCGCCACCTGAGCCGCGAGCACAACCAGCAGCATCGCGGCGCGGCGCGGGCAGCCGCGGCGCAGCGCGGCGACAGCCAGCGGCAGCAAGACCGCCAGCAGGACCAAGGCCAGACCACGATGCAAGGCCTGCACCAGCACGCCGTCCGGGTTGATCGGCGCCAGCGCTCCCAGCACCGGTTCGCGCCACGGGTTCAGGGTCTCCCAGCCGACCCGGTGCGCGGCCCGGAAGCAGTCCGACCAGCCACTGCAGCTCAAGCCCGCATACGACGCGCTGACCAGGCCGCCGAGCGCCACCTGCACCAGCAACAGCAGCGTGGCCACGCTGACCCAGCCGCGCAACGTCGGGACGCGCAACGACCGCCCGGCCAGCGTCAGCCGCGCGGCCAGCGCCAGCATCGCAAAGCCGCCCAGCAGGTTGCCGATCGCCACGGCCGGCACGCGCGCGTTGCTGCTCCAGCGCCCGAGCACCGCGAGGAGCAGCGCCAGCGCGAGCAGCGCGAGCGCCGTTGCGCCCTCGGCGCGCAGCACCGGTCGCGTGCCGAAGCACACCATCACCATCGTCACCACCAGCAGCAGTGCGGTCACCGCCGACACCCGGTGCGCGAGCCGTGCCGCCGCGGTGGCGGTGCGCTCGTCGGCACTGGCGGCGACCCCGTGTTGTAGCTGGCGCAGGCTCTGTCCATAGCACTGCGGCCAGTCGGCGCAACCCAGACCGGCCTTGGACAGGCGCAGGTAGGCACTCAGGCTGGTGACGGCCAGCACCGTCAGCACGCACAGCAGCGCAAGGCGTCGCAGGAACGCGAAGCGTCGATCGGTTGGGGTCACGGTTGGGTTCACGGTGTGTGCATCGCGCAAGACCACTGCGCGCGGATGGTATCGCCGCCCTCGGTGTTCACCCTCGCTTGACGCCACAAGCGCGCGCTTTCTTGAACTGGTTCAAGTGTGCGATCGCAGCGCCTGCGCAGAATCGTCGCAAGCCCGGGTTCACAACGGCTTGCCGGGCCGCATCCACCTCAGCGAGGAGACACCGTGAACGACACCGACCACGACCACGAACCCGTTCCGCTGATACAGCAGTTGCTCGACAACCCGTTCCTGCTGCTGTTTCTCGGCGTGCTGATCCCGATGATCGTCTACACCCTGTGGGGCGTGATCGACATCCTGACCGTGCCGCTGGCCAAGTAGCCACCCCACCCCGGCGGCATGCCGCCCCTTGCTGCGAGGACCTCGACCATGAGCGCCATTCTCCCGCCCTCGGAACGGCTGTGGTGGAAGCACCCGCTGGACCGCGTCGAAGGCACCTGGATTGCCATCGCCTTCATCTGGTGCATGACGATGTTCGTGATGATGGTCGGCTGGCACATCTACGGCAAACAGAACCTGTCGCCCGAGACCTACCGCACCACGCCGGAGGCCTACGCGGCCAAGGCGCAAGCGGTGGTCGCCAAGTACACGGTGCGCACCGAGACCGACATGGCCATCCCGGTCGTGCACCCGCCCGCGGGCAGCGACGTGTACCTGATCGCGCGGCTGTGGAGCTGGTGGCCGATCCTCGAACTCGAGAAGGACAAGACCTACCGCCTTCACCTGACCTCGATGGACTACAACCACGGCTTTTCGCTGCAGCCGACCAACATCAACATCCAGGTCGTGCCCGGCTACGAGCATGTCGTGAAAGTCACACCGAACGAGGCCGGCCAGTTCTCGATCGTGTGCAACGAGTATTGCGGCATCGGCCACCACACGATGCTGGGCCGCATCTACGTCAAATAGGGAGGCTGCCATGCCCAGCGCCGTGACTTACCGTACCTGCCCGCGTTCGGGCCTGCAGTTCGAAGGCCAGGCCGAGAAGCTGATGATCGCCAACGCCGTCGTCGCGGTGGTGTTCCTGCTGGTCGGCGGCCTGCTGGCCATCGGCGTCGTGCTGACGCGCTGGCCGGCGGTGCACTGGCTGGCGGCCGACACCTTCTACCAGGTGCTGACCGCGCACGGCATCGACATGCTGATCTTCTGGATCATCTTCTTCGAGGTCGCGGTGCTCTACTTCTGTTCGTCGACGCTGCTGCGCTGCCGCATCGCCACGCCCAAGATCGCCTGGCTCGCGTTCGCGCTGATGCTGATCGGCGCGGTGACCAACAACGTCGCGGTGCTGCAGGGCGGCTCGAGCGTGATGATGACGAGCTACGTGCCGATGATGGCCGCGCCGCACTTCTACCTCGGGCTGATCCTGTTCGCGGTCGGTGCGCTCGTCGCCTGCTTCGTCTTCTTCGGAACGCTCGTGATCGCGCGCCGCGATCGCACCTACCAGGGCTCGGTGCCGCTCGTCACCTTCGGCGCGATCACCGCGGCGATCATCGCGGTGTTCACGATCACCTCGGGCGCGATCATCCTGATTCCGACCTTCCTGATGTCGGTGGGCATCGTCAAGGCGGTCGACCCGCTCGTGTACCGCACGATCTGGTGGGCCTTCGGCCACTCGTCGCAGCAGATCAACGTCGCGGCGCACATCTCGATCTGGTACGCGGTGGCGGCGATCGCCTTCGGCGCCAAGCCGATGAGCGAGCGCGTCAGCCGCGGCGCGTTCCTGCTCTACATCCTGTTCCTGCAGCTCGCCAGCGCCCACCACCTGCTATCCGACCCCGGCGTGGGCACGGCCTGGAAGGTCGTCAACACCAGCTACTTCATGTACTTCGCGGTGCTGGCCTCGATGATCCACGGCCTGACCATCCCCGGCGCGATCGAAGTGGCGCAGCGGCAGAAGGGCTACACCAAGGGCCTGTTCGAGTGGCTGCGCAAGGCGCCGTGGGGCAACCCGGTGTTCTCGGGCATGTTCATCTCGCTGATCGGCTTCGGCTTCCTCGGTGGCATCTCCGGCGTGATGATGGGCACCGAGCAGCTCAACATGCTGATCCACAACACCATCTACGTGCCGGGCCACTTCCACGCCACCGTGGTGATCGGCACCTCGCTGTCGTTCATGGCGCTGACCTACTTCCTGATCCCGGTGCTGTTCCGGCGCGAGATGATCAACCCCGGCTTGGCCAAGGCGCAGCCCTACCTGTTCGGCCTTTCGATGTACTTCTTCGTGCTGGTGATGATGGGTGCGGGCACGCTCGGCGTGCCGCGGCGTGACTGGGACATCACGTTCCAGGGCGTGCTCTCGCACGAGTGGCCGGGCGCCGCCTACCTGATGATGGGGCTGGTGGGCATCGCTGGGGTCGCCGCGATCGCCGGCGGCGCGATCTACATCTACATCACGGTGGGCTCGCTGCTGTGGGGCAAGCGGCTGGACCGCGGCGCCGTCAGCGCGAAGTTCACGCCGATCCCGCCGACGCCGGCCGGTGTGGCGGTGCAGAGCTACGGCTCGGCCGGCTTCGCCGCCCCCGGCACCTTCGTGCTGGCAATGGTGTTCCTGACCGCGTTCGTGCTGTACTACTTCATCAACTGGAAGTACCTGTCGCAGGTCTGGGGCCTGAGCTGAACAACGGAGTGCCACCATGACCACCACCGTCGCGTCGGCAGCCAGCCCGTCGGGCCGCAGGGTTCGCGAGGTGCTCGGCCTGTTCAAGCTGCGCATCGGCGTGTTCATCATGACGACCGCGCTGGTCGGCTTCGCGGTCACACCGGGGCCGGGGCTGAGCCTGGCGCAGGTGATCGTGCTGGCGCTGTCGGTGCTGCTGGCGTCGGCCAGCGCCGGCGCGTTCAACCAGTACGCCGAGGCCGACACCGACCGCTTGATGGCGCGCACCCGCAACCGCCCGTTCGCGACCGGCGCGCTGCCGCGCACGCCCGCCTGGCTGCTGCTGATGACGGCGATGCTGGTGGTGGCGGTGGGTGCGGCGGCTTGGGCGCTCAACGCGGTGGCCGCGCTGTACATCTTTCTGGGTGCGTTCTTCTACGGCGTGGTCTACACGCTGTGGCTGAAGCGGCGCAGCTGGCTGAACATCGTGATCGGTGGCCTGTCCGGCAGCTTCGCGGTGCTGGCCGGCGCGGCGGCGGTCGACCCGGCCATCGGCGTGCACGGCTGGCTGCTCGCGCTGGCGCTGTTCCTGTGGACGCCGCCGCACTTCTGGAGCCTGGCGATCGCCGGCCAGGCCGACTACGCGGCGGCCGGGGTGCCGATGCTGCCGGTGGTAGTTGGCACCGAACGCGCCGCGCGCGTGGTCTACGCCAGCGCGGTGGCGCTGGCGGTGGCCGCACTGCTGCCGATGTTTTTCGGCGCGGGCCTGATCTACCTCGCCGGTTCGCTGGGCGGCGGGCTGTACTTCGTGCTCAAGGCGCGGCGCCTCGCTGTGGCGCCGAGCCGCCAGACGGCCATCGGCTCGTTTCTGGCGTCGCTGGTGCAGCTCGGCACGCTGCTCGCGGCGGCGAGCATCGACGGCGTGCTGCGCTAGCCGACCGCAGGCCGGCCGCGCCGCACCATGGACCCATGCCCGACCGAGACTCCCCCTGGCGCCGCGCGGTGCACTGCTGCGCCGTGGCAGGCCTCGTGCTGCTGGCCGCCAGCATCGCACCGCCGACCCGCGCCGACGAACCCGGCAACGCACTGACACCGGGGACCGCCACCGCGCCGGGCCTGGACGCCGCCGCCGCGCTGCGCGCCAGCCAGGCGGTGCTGGGCAGCCGGCTCGGCGAGTTCACGCTGCTCGACCGCAACGGGCGGCCGGTGCGGCTGTCGAGCTATCGCGGCAAGCCGCTGCTGGTGAACTTCATCTACACCGGCTGCTTCCAGGTCTGCCCGGCCAACACCCGCGCGCTGGCGCAGGCGGTGCGCGCGCTCGAAGGGCGCTTCGGCACGAACCAGTTCAACGTGATCAGCATCGGCTTCAACCAGCCGGCCGACTCGCCGCAGGCGATGAAGGCCTTCGCCGCGCAGCAAGGCATCGACTTCCCGCACTGGGACTTCCTCAGCCCACCGGCTGCGGCGGTTGAGCCGCTGACGCGCGCGTTCGGCTTCAGCTACCAGGCCACGCCGGCCGGCTTCGACCACCTGCTGCAGGTCACGCTGGTCGATGCTCGGGGCCGCATCGTGCGCCAGGTCTACGGCGACGAGGTGCCGGCGCAGGCGCTGGGCGAGCCGCTCAAGCAACTGCTGGTCGGTGCACCGCTGGCGCCGCAGTTCGCCGACATCATCGACCGGGTGCGCATCCTGTGCACCGTGTACGACCCCGCCACCGGCACCTACCGCGTCGACTACAGCCTGGCGCTCGAGGTCGCCGGCGGGCTGACCTTCGTGGTGGCGATGGCGTTGTACTTCCTCAACGAGTGGCGCGTGCGGCGGGCCGCGCGCCGCCCGTCGCGGGCCTGAGAGCCCGGGTGAAGGTGTCACCGATGCATGCGCCTGCGGCCGCGGTGACGATGACCGGCAGCACGGCCGCAGCAACGGAGCCAGGCGCCGGCCACCTGCGCGCGCACGCGCTGCGTGCCTGGCAGCGCCTCGAGCGTGCCCTCGACGGCGTGTTCGGCGCGGCTGCGAACCCGCTGCGCCATCTGGGCGGGCTGGGCTTCCTGTTCTTCTGGTGGCTGGCGGCCAGCGGCATCTACCTGTTCGCGATGCTCGACACCTCGGCCACCGCGGCCTACGACTCGATCGCGCGGCTGGCGCAGCTGCCGTGGTACCTCGGCGGCTGGCTGCGCAGCGTGCACCGCTACGCGGCCGACGCGTTCGTCGTCGTGATGCTCGCGCACCTGCTGCGCGAATGGCTGCTCGGGCGCTACCAGGGCTTTCGCCGCTTCTCATGGCTGACCGGTGTGCCGCTGCTGCTGTTCGCGTTCGGCACCGGCATCGTCGGCTTCTGGCTCAACTGGGACCGGCTCGGCCAATACTCGGCCGTGGCCAGCGCCGAGTGGCTCGACGCGCTGCCGGTCTTCGGCACGCCGCTGGCGCGCAATTTTCTCGGCACCGCAGCCGTCAGCGACCGGTTGTTCTCGCTGTTCATCTTCATCCACGTCGGCGTGCCGTTGCTGCTGCTGTTCGGGCTGTGGTTCCACATCCAGCGCCTCACGCAGGCGGCGATCTTCGCACCGCGGGCGCTGACGCTGGCGAGCACGCTGGGCCTGCTGGCGCTCGCCGCGCTGGCACCGGTCACGAGCCAGGCGCCGGCCGACCTGTCGCGGGTGCCCGGACCGCTGGCATTTGACTGGTTCGTGCTGTTCGTGCACCCGCTGACCGACGCGACCTCGGCCACCGTGGTCTGGGTGCTACTCGTGGCGACGTTGTTGATCTTGCTGGGCCTGCCCTTCCTGCCGCAGCCCGCGCCGGCGCCGGTGGCACGGGTCGACCCGGCCAACTGCAACGGTTGCCGGCGCTGCTTCGCCGACTGCCCGTACGCCGCAATCACGATGGTGCCGCACCCCCACTGGCAGACGCCGGGGCGGCCGATCCGCGAGCTCGCGCAGGTCGATGCCGACCTGTGCGCGAGCTGTGGCATCTGTGTCGGTGCCTGCCCGTCGTCGACGCCGTTTCGCAGCGGCACGGTGCTGCTCACGGGTATCGACATGCCGCAACAGCCGATCGACGCGCTGCGCCGGCAACTCGAAGCCGGACTGTCGGCCATGCACGGCGAGCCCGGGCTCGTCGTCGTCCGCTGTGACCACGGTCCGGGCGACGCGCCACCCACCGCCAACGACGTGGTCACGCTCAGCCTGGTCTGCACCGGCATGTTGCCACCGTCGTTCATCGAGTACGCGCTGCGCGGCGGCGCGGCCGGCGTCGTCGTGACCGGCTGCCACGACGGCGATTGCGCGTTCCGGTTCGGCCAGCGCTGGACCGAAGAACGCCTGCGCGGCGAGCGCGAGCCGCACTTGCGCGCCGGCGTGCCGCGCCCACGGCTGCGCGTGGTCTGGCCGACCCCCTCCGAGCCGCGGGCCGTGGCCCGGGCACTGGACGAATTGCGCCACGCGGCGCGGCGCCCGACCGCGCCGGCCTGTGAGCCCCACGCCCACCATGATTGAACCCACCGCCGCTCGCCCCACCCGACGCACGAGCCCATCGGCGTGGCTCGGCCAGGTGCTGCTGTACGCGCTGTTCGCGTCGCTGATCGGCGTGTTCTCGCATTGGCCGGCGTACCGCCAACTCGCACCCGACCAGGCGCTGATCAAGCTCAGCTTCACGCACGACGGCCAGCGTGTCGCGGCGTGCCGCCAGCGCAGTCCGGCCGAACTCGCGAAGCTGCCGCCCAACATGCGCGCGCCGATGCAATGCCCGCGCGAACGTGCGCCGGTGGTCGTCGAGCTCGACCTCGACGGCAAGCAGGTGTATCGCCACGTCGCCATGCCGTCCGGGCTGTCGAAGGACGGTGCCTCGTCGGTGTACCACCGCGTGCCGGTGCTCGCCGGCGTCCACCGCATCGACGTGCGCCTCAAGGACAGCCCCGACGGCGGCGGCTTCGACTACACCCGCACGGCCACCGTGACGCTCGCTCCGGCGCACATCCTGGTGATCGACTTCGACGCCGAGAAGGGCGGCATCACACTGCAATGAACACCTCGACCCGGTCCGCTTCGATCGCGGCGCCGATCCCGGCCGCGGCACCCGCGCCGGCGCGCGCCTCGAGTTATGCGCTGGCCGTGCCTCAGGGCACGCAGCGCGCCCTGGCACGCGGCTGGCTGTGGCTTGGCCTGCTGGCGCTGATCGGCGCCGGGCTGTACTCGGTCTTGCTGGTGCTGTCGCGCACGCCGGGGCTCAACCAATGGCTGCCGGTGGCCGATTTCTTCCGGGTCGCGCTGGTCGTCCACGTCGACCTGTCGGTGCTGGTGTGGTTCGTATCGATGGCCGGGCTGCTGTGGAGCCTGAACGGCACGGCCGCGGGTGCGGTCTGGGGCGGGGCCGCGCTCGCGCTGTGCGCCGCCGGCAGCGCGCTGATGTTCGTGGCGCCGTTCGTCACGCGCACCGCGCCGATCATGGCCAACTACATCCCGGTGCTCGACGGGCCGCTGTTCATCGGCGGACTGCTCGTCTTCGCGGCCGGTGCAACCCTGCTCGTGCTGCGCAGCCTGCTCACCGCGCCGAAGCTCGGTTTGCGCTTCGACGGCGCCGGCGCGCTGCGCTTCGGGTTGAACGCGGCGGCCGTCTCGGCGGCGGTGGCGCTCGCCGCGTTCGCGGCCTCTTACGCCACCGCGCCGTCGCGACTCGACGGCAGCGACTACTACGAGATCCTGTTCTGGGGTGGCGGCCACGCGCTGCAGTTCACCTGGACGCTGTTGATGCTGGTCGGCTGGCTGTGGCTGGCCAGTGCCTGCGGCGCGCAGGTTCCGCTCAGCCCGCGCGTGACGCTGCTGCTGCTGGCGCTGGCGCTGGCCGCGGTGTTCGTCACGCCCTACGCCTACCTCGCACACGACATCGCCTCGGTCGAGCACCGCAACCTGCTGACCTGGGCGATGCGCCTGGGCGGCGGCGTGGCGATCGCGCCGATCGCGCTGGCGGTGGTGGTCGGGTTGGCGCGTGCGCCGGCGACGCTGCCGCGTGCGCGAGACGCCACCGCGCCGCTGCGCGCCGCGCTGCTGGCGTCGGTGCTGCTGTTCGCCGCCGGCGGGCTGATCGGCGTGGTCATCAACGGCAGCAACGTGCGCATCCCGGCGCACTACCACGGCTGCATCGTCGGCGTGACGCTGGCGCTGATGGGCCTCGTGTACCACTTGCTGCCGCGGCTGGGCTACGGTGCGCCGCGCGGGCGGCTGGCCACGCTGCAGCCGACCCTGTACGGCGCCGGCCAGCTGCTGCACATCGTCGGTCTCGTCTGGTCGGGCGGGTACGGCGTGCAGCGCAAGGTGGCGGGTGCGCAGCAGGTGCTGCGCGGCAACGGCGAGATCGCCGGCATGGCGCTGATGGGCCTGGGCGGCGCGATCGCGATCGTCGGCGGCCTGCTGTTCGTCGTGGTTGTGATCGGTTCACTGCGCCGTACCACGCAGGCCGCGAACGCATGATCAGTCGACTGCAGGCGCTGCTGCGATGGTTGTTCATGCGCGTCGAGGCGCTGTTCAACGCCGCTTTCGGCGACCGGCTCAACCCGCTGTACCACCTGGGCGAGATCGGCTTCTTCCTGTTCTGGCTCGTCGCCGGCAGCGGGCTGTACCTGTACGCGTTCTTCGAGACCAGCGTCGCCGGAGCGCATGCGTCGGTCGAGGCGCTGACGCACGGCCAGTGGTTCGCCGGGGGCATCCTGCGCAGCGTGCACCGCTACGGCTCCGACGCGATGGTGCTGGTGATGATGTTGCACATGCTGCGCCACTTCGCGTTCGACCGGCTGCGCGGCTTTCGCTGGTTCTCGTGGTTCACCGGCGTGGCGTTGATCTGGCTGGTGTACGTTTCGGGCCTGAACGGCTACATGCTGCCCTGGGACCGCGTGGCCCAGTTCGTGGTCGTCGCGGTGTTCGAGTGGCTCGACGCGCTGCCGGGCTTCGGCGGCACGCTGATGCGCAACTTCATCTACGCCAGCAGCGTCAACGACCGGCTGTTCTCGCTGCTCGCATTCATGCACATCGGCGTGCCGCTGCTGGTGCTGCTGCTGCTGTGGGTGCATGTGCAGCGCGTGCCCAAGGCAAAGACGAACCCGCCCCGGCCGATGATGGCAAGCTTGGTGCTGACGCTGCTGGCACTCGCGTTGGTGCGCCCGGCGCTCAGCCAGGGCGGTGCGGCGAATCTGGGCATGGCCGTGGGCACGCTGGCGCTGGACTGGTTCTACCTGGCGCTGCTGCCGCTGCTGTACCTGTGGCCGCTGGCGCAGGTCTGGGCGCTGGTGGGCGCCGGCACGGCCTTGCTGGTGGCGTTGCCCTGGCTGCCGCCGCGCCGGCGCCGCGGCATCGCGCGCGTCCACCAGGTCGTGGTGCATCCGGGCGCGCAGCCACTGACGGTGCGCGCGGGCGAGACGATTCTCGAAGCCGGTCTGCGCGCCGGCCTGGCGCTGCCCTACGAGTGCCGCAACGGCGGCTGCAGCGTGTGCCTGTGCACGGTGCTGCAAGGTGAGGTCGACCCGGGCGCCTACCAACCCGGCGTGCTGACCGACGCGATGCGCGCCGCGGGCCAGGCGCTGATGTGCTGTGCCAAGCCGCTGGGCGACCTGGAGATCGAGTTCGAGCCCGGCAGCGCAGCGCAGCACCTGCCGGTGGCCGCGCACGTGGCGCGGGTCGAGCGCCTGGAGCGCCTGGCGGACGACGTGATGCGGCTGCGGTTGTCGCTGCCCGAGGACCGGCGCATCGCGTTCAAGGCCGGCCAGTATGTCAACGTCTTGCTCGACGACGGGCAGCGCCGCGCGTTCTCGTTCGCCAACCCGCCGCAGCACGACGATCACATCGAGCTGCACGTGCGGCGCATCCCGGGCGGGCGCTTCACCGGCCGGGTGTTCACGCAGATGAAGGTCGGCGACACGCTGCGCTTCGAGGGCCCGCTGGGCGACTTCACGCTGCGCGAGGGCACGCAGCCGATCCTGTTCGTCGCCGGGGCCACCGGCTTCGCGCCGATCAAGAGCATCGTCGAGGACGCGTTCGCGCGCGGCCTGGCGCGCCCGATGTGGCTGTACTGGGGCGTGCGCCAGCGCCGCGACCTCTACGCGCTCGAACTCGCCGAGCAGTGGCAGCGCGAGCACGCCAACTTCCACCTCGTGCCGGTGCTCTCTGACGCCGATCCGGGTGACGGCTGGACCGGCCGCACCGGGCTGGTCCACGAGGCGATGCTCGCCGACTTTGCGGACCTGCGCGGCTTCGAGGTCTACGTCTGCGGCTCGGTGAAGATGGTCGAGGCGGCGGTGCCGGCGTTCATCGCGCAAGGGCTCGGCGAAGGGCAGTGTTTCAGCGACGCGTTCCTGCCGTCGAACGCAGCGGCAGGGCCTGTCACCTGAGCGCGATTGCACCCGCCGCATCCGCACCGTAGCGATCCGGCGAACCGCCACTTTCCCTGACGACGCGCAGTGCCGCTACAGCCCGACGAGGTAGTTCGCCAGGTTCACGATGTCCGCATCGCTCAAGGTGCTGGCAACGCTGGTCATGCTGCCGGCATCGTTGGTGCGCCGGCGGGCCTTGAAGTCCTCGAGCTGCTTGACGATGTAGTCGTAGTTCTGCCCCGCCACCCGCGGGATCTCGTTCTGCCCGGTGAAGCCGCCGAGGTGGCACATCGTGCACAGGGTTTCGTCGGCCTTGAGCTTGCCCAGGCGCGCCTTGGCAGGGTCGCCGACGTAGCTCTGCACCGGCGGCTTCTGCTGCGCGTAATAGTTCGCCAGCGCCTGCATTTCGTCGCGCGTCATGCCCACGACCATCGGGCTCATGATCTCGTTCTTGCGCCGCCCGGCCTGGAAGTCGAGCAACTGCAGGTACAAATAGCGCGCGGTCTGGCCGGCCAGAATCGGATAGGCGGGCTGGGTCGGTATGCCCTGCGCGCCGTGGCAAGCCGCGCAGACGGCGGCCTTGGGCGGCACCGCGTCGGCCGTCTGCGCCTGCGCCGCGAGACCTGCCGATACCAGCAGCAGGCTCGCGAGCAGTCGGTGCATCGAAGTAGCGCCGAATCGACCGTTGCTCATGGAAGCGCGAACACGATCACCGAGTTGCCGCGTTTGAAGTCGAGCTGCGTGTTGCCACCCGCAGCCACCGCGACGTACTGCTTGCCGCCGACCGTGTACGACACCGCCGGCGCGTTCACCCCGGCGCCGCACTGGTACTCCCAGAGCATCTTGCCGTTGCGGGCGTCGAACGCGCGGAACAGGCCGTTGCCTTCGCCGTTGAACACCAGGCCGCCGGCGGTGGCGAGCACGCCGCCGATCAGCGGCTGCTCGGTGTCGAACTTCCACGCCAGCTTGCCGGTGTCGAGGTTGACGGCCGCCAGCCGACCCCACTGCTTCTCGCTGGCGATCACCTTGAAGGCGCCGCCCAGCCAGAGCTTGCCGCCCGGATAGGCGGCTTCTTCGACGTGGTAGGTCATCGGCTGGTTCAGGTTGGCGGCGTAGGCCAGGCGCAGCGCCGGGTTCACGGCCATCGGGCTCCATTCGACCCCGCCGTTCGCGCCGGGCAGCATGCGCGCGCCCTCCTTGGTCGGCAGCACCCACATGTTTTCCTGCGGGATCATCGCGTCGCTGAAGCGGATCAGCTCGCCGGTGGCGCGGTCGTGCACGTAGATGTGCCCGGTCTTGCCGCCGTGGATGGCGACCTTGCGCATCTTGCCGTCCTTGCCCATCGCCTCGGTCAGGATCACCGGCGAGACCGCGTCGAGATCCCAGACATCGTGCGGCACGTACTGGAAGTGCCACTTGTAGGCACCGGTGTTCAGGTCGACCGCAACCATCGAATCGGTGTACAGGTTGTCGCCGGGGCGCTCGGCACCGTACAGGTCGGGGCTCGGATTGCCGACGACGAAGAACGCGGTGTTGGTTTCGCGGTCGATGGCCGGTGACATCCAGACGCCGCCACCCAGCGTCTTGTAGAAGTCGCCACCCTTGGCGAGCTGCGCCTTCTCGGCGGCGATGTCGCGGTGCAGGTTGCGGTGGGTGGCATCGTTCACCGCCCACACGCCCTCCTGGCCCGTCTCGGGGATGGTGTTGAAGGTCCACAGCAGCTT
Source organism: Burkholderiales bacterium (assembly GCA_028868895.1). GTDB lineage: Bacteria > Pseudomonadota > Gammaproteobacteria > Burkholderiales > Burkholderiaceae_C > LMDS01. Next base: position 16,498 of record JAGWTP010000022.1, on the reverse strand, counting down.
GCCGTCCTTCGCGTCGTAGGCCTTGACGAAGCCGCGAATGCCGTATTCACCGCCGTTGGTGCCGATCAGCACCTTGCCGTTCACGACCACGGGCGCCATCGTCTCGGAATAGCCGGCCTCGGGGTCGGCGATCTGGGTGGCCCACACCACCTGGCCGGTCTTGGCGTCGAGCGCGATCAGCCGGGCGTCGAGCGTGCCCATGTAGACCCGGTCTCCCATCACCGCCACGCCGCGGTTGTTGGGCCCGCAGCAGTAGGTCGTCACGGCCCCCATCTTGTGCTTGTAGTGCCAGAACTCCTTGCCGGTCGCGGCGTCGAGTGCGTACACGTGGTTGTACGAGGTCGTGATGTACATGACGCCGTCGACCACGATCGGCGCCGTTTCCATCGACTCCAGCACCGCGGTCTGGAACTGGAACGCCGGGCGCAGCTTGGCGACGTTCGAGGTGTTGATCTGGGTGGCCGGGTAGTAACGGGTCTGCGCGTAGTCCATGTTGGACAGCAGGAAGTTGCTGCTGTCCTTGGCGGCGCCGTCGAGCTGCCCTTGCGTGACGGACACGGCCTTGGGCACCGGCGACCCGGTGGCGGTTCCCTGGCCGGTAACCTCGGCCTGACCGAAGGCGCCTGCGGCCATGGCGCTCAGCGCGGCGGCGATGGCGGTGGCACGCCAGCGGCGCGATCCGAAAGTCAATTGGTTCATTGCAGTCTCCTGGTTTATTGGTTGCGTCGTCTGCACCACGGCAAGGCCGTGGTGGGAACCGTCGCAGCCCTACTGGAGACAATCCGTTGTGCCGGTGGTCGCCTGGCCCAGCCGCTGCGAGCGTGCCCCGATTGCAAGCGTAGCCAGATTGAGGCCCACTGAACACAGGATCTTTCGCTGCAGTACAGCGCCATTTGCCATCTTCTCGGTGACGCCATGAAACGCCTTTCAAGTCAATCCCACAAGTCGTTGTTCGCATGGGTCTGCGCCTTCGCCATCGCCTTGCCGACCGCTGGCGCTCATGCGCAGGCCGCCAGCAACCCCAACCTCAACGCGCAGCTGCTGGTCGGCGCGCGCCAGGCCGATATCGCCCAGGTCGAGCGCGTGCTGGCGCAGGGGGCCGTGCCCAACTCGCGCAATCGGATGGGCAAGACCGCGCTGCTGCTGGCCTGCGAGAAGGGCAACCTGCCGCTGGCCGAGGTCATGCTGCGCAATGGCGCCGACATCTCGATGGCATCGATCGAAGGGGTCACGCCATTGATGGCGGCGAGCTACGCCGGCAACGCCGAACTGGTCAAGCGGCTGCTCGCAGCAGGCGCGCGCACCGAGCCGGTGGACCGCATGAACAAGCCGGCGATCGTCTATGCGGCCGGCCGCGGCCACGCCGCCGCCGTCGACGCACTGCTGGCCAGCGGCATCGATGTCAACGCCACCTACGAGCACCGACTGACGCTGCTGATGTGGGCGGCCGGCCAAGGCCACGCCGACGTGGTCAGGCTGCTGCTCGCGCGCGGCGCCCGCACCGACCTGCGCGACGACCGCGGCCTGAACGCGCTCGACATCGCCCGCCAGACGCACCACGCCGAATCGCTCGCGTTGCTCGACCCGCACCGGGTGGCACCATGACCGTGGGTGCCCGCGGCGCGCGCGCCCTGCTCGCATGAAGCTGTCCCAGGTGCTGTATTCGCAGGGCTTCGGCGCGCGCCGCGAATGCGAGGGACTGATCCTCGGTGGCCACGTCCGGCTCGACGGTGCGGTCTGCGACGACCCGTTCCTCGAGGTCGCGCCCGACGGCCTGGTGTTCGACGTGCGCGGCGAGCGCTGGCCGTACCACGCCCGCGCGCTGGTGCTGCTGAACAAGCCCGCCGGCTACGAGTGCTCGCAGAAACCCAAGCACCACCCGAGCGTGATCAGCCTGCTGCCGGTGCCGCTGCGCGTGCGCGGTCTGCAGCCGGTGGGCCGGCTCGACGAAGACACCACCGGTCTGCTGCTGCTCACCGACGACGGCGCACTGATCCACCGCCTGACGTCTCCGAAGAAGCACGTGCCCAAGGTCTACGAGATCGAGACCATCGAGCCGGTCACCGACGCGCAGATCGACGAACTTCGGCGTGGCGTGGTGCTGCACGACGACCCGCTGCCGGTGCGCGCCGCCGCCTGCGAAGCCACCGGCGCGCACGCACTGCGCCTGACGCTGCTCGAAGGCAAGTACCACCAGGTCAAGCGCATGGTGGCCGCGGCCGGCAACACGGTGCAGCGCCTGCACCGCAGCCGCTACGGTGCACTCGATCTGCCGCACGACCTGGCGCCCGGCCAGTGGCGCTGGCTGCCGGGGCCGCAGGCGCTGTACGCGGCGTGAACGGTCGGCGGCTCGCGGCGCTTGCCGCCGGGCCGCAGCGCTCCAGGATCGGGGCCGGCGGCGATGCGCCCAGCCGGCTACCGCGGGGGCGACTCGCGCAGCTTGCGGTACAGCGTATTGCGGCTGATGCCCAGCAGCCGCGCGGCCTGCGACACGTTGCCGGCACAGGACTGCACGGTCTGCCTCACCGTGCGTGACGACTGGGCCCGCAGGTCGCGCTCGTCGTCGACGCCGTCGCGCACCGGCGCGGCGCCGCGCAGGTCGTGGGCCAGATCGTCGGGCAGGTGCGCCCATTCGATCTGCACATCGGTCTCGTCGAGCAATGCGCAGGCGGTTTGCAGCGCGTTGTTCAGTTGCCGCAGGTTGCCCGGCCAGCGGTAGTGCAATACGGCCCGCGACAGGTCGGGCGACAACTGCAGCTCGCGATCGGTCACCATCTCGCGCAGCATGCAGGCGATCAACTGCAGCTTGTCCTGGCGCTCGCGCAGCGGCGGCAACTGCAGCGTCAGGCCGTTGAGTCGGTAGTACAGGTCTTCGCGGAAGCGCCCGTGGTCGATCTCGGCGCGCAGATTGCGGTGGGTGGCGCAGACCAGCCGGAACTCCACCGCCACCGGCTTGCCGCCTCCCAGCGGCACCACTTGCCGGTCTTGCAGCACGCGCAGCAGCCGCGCCTGCATCGGCAGCGGCATGTCGCCGATCTCGTCGAGAAACAGCGTGCCGCCATGCGCCTCGCGAATGCGGCCGGGCGCACCTTCGCGGCCGGCGCCGGTGAACGCGCCCGGGCGGTAGCCGAACAACTCGGATTCGATCAACGACTCGGGCAGCGCGGCGCAGTTGACGGCGACGAATGGAGCGTCTCGACAGGCTCCACTGGCGTGGAAGGCGCGCACGAACATCTCCTTGCCCACGCCCGATTCGCCCTGCAGCAGCAATGCAATCGGCTTGCCCAGCACGCGCCGCGCGCGGTCGATGGCCGCGCGCATTGCCGCATCGCCGGTGTCCAGCCGGGCCAGTGCATCGTCGGGCGCAACGCACGCGGGCTTGACGAGCGCCGCGCCGTGGTGGGTCGTCAGGACACCGCGGCCCACCTCCATGCGCGCCCACAGCACACTGCCGTCGTGGCGGCGCACCGCGCGCGGCGCATGCGTCGACTGCCGGCTCCAGGCGCACAGCGTCGGCATGTCGAGTTGCAACAGACGCTCGACGGTGCAGCCGCCGATCGCCGCCCACGAAAGCCCCAGCATCGACAGCGCGGTGGCGTTGGCGCCCACCAGCCAGCCTTCATCGGACAGTGCCAGCAGCCCCTCGGTCACGGTGCCCAGGCCCTCGGGTTGGGCGTGCAGGCGCAAGCGCAGGCTGGCGGCGTGGCGGGTGTCGAACAGCCGGTGCTCGATCATCCGGGCCGCGGTGCCCACCAACGCGAGCGTGTGCCGGTTGTAGCCGCGGTGGTCGCCCGAGAGGTCGAGCACGCCCAGCACCCGGCCGCCGGGATCGGTGATCGGCGCGGCCGTACAGGTGAGGAAGCCGTTGCGCGCAAGGTAGTGTTCGCCGGCATGCACCACCACCGGCGCGCCGTCGGCCAGTGCCGTGCCGATGGCGTTCGTGCCGCGCCATTGCTCGTTCCAGTGGGCGCCCGGTCGAAGCGCCACCCGCTGCGCGCGCTCCATGAAGCTGGTGTCGCCCAGCGCCTGCAACAGCATGCCCTGCGCATCGGCGAGGATCACCATGCTGTCGGCATCGCGGGTCTGACCGAACAGGAACTCCATCACCGGGCGCGCGTGGGCCACCAGTTCGCGCTGGTGATCGAGCGCCCTTGCCAGTTGCGCGGCAGACGCGTGCGGTGCACCGGGAGCGCGGCCCGCCGGCGCCAGCCCGAACTGGCGACTGCGCTCCCAACTGCGCAGCAAGCTCGCGTGGATCAGCCCTTCGGCGACTTCGCCGGTGTCGAGCAACAGCCGGCGCGCTTCGCGAAGTCGCGAAGGCGGCGTACGGGCGACGACGGAATCGATGCTCATCTTGTCTCCTTGCGGGCCTCTGGCGGGCCCGGCGACGCGCCGACGCGCTGTCGATTCAGTCTATCGACGAACCGTCTGCCGGCAAGCGGTTCAACGCAAAGCGACCCCCCGACTGTTCTGTTTCGTGACAGGTGTTCACCGCAGCACAGCGCCGGGGTGAACACCTGACACGCATCTGGCCGGATTCATGCGCCGGATCGCGACTCCGGTGCTCAACCCGGCCTGGCACGCCCCATGCGAAAGGAGCTTCGAGACGCTGCGCGGTATCCGGATTGTGCGGCGACCTTTCCACCCCAACCGGACGGAGACTCGAAACCATGATCTATGCCAGCCCCCATGCCCCCGGCGCCAAGATTGCCTTCAAGCCCGCATACGACAACTTCATCGGCGGAAAGTTCGTGGCCCCGGTGAAAGGCCAGTATTTCGACGTGATCACGCCGATCACCGGCAAGCCCTACACCCGCGCCGCCCGCTCGGGTGCCGAAGACATCGAACTCGCGCTCGACGCGGCCCACGCCGCCGCCGACAAGTGGGGCCGCACACCCGCCAGCGAGCGCGCCAACGTGCTGTTGAATATTGCCGACCGCCTCGAACAGAACCTGGAACTGCTCGCCTACGCCGAGACGGTCGACAACGGCAAGCCGATCCGCGAAACGCTCAATGCCGACATTCCGCTCACGGTCGACCACTTTCGCTACTTCGCCGGGTGCCTGCGGGCGCAGGAGGGCGCGCTGAGCGAGATCGACGAGAACACCATCGCGTACCACTTTCACGAGCCGCTCGGTGTGGTCGGTCAGATCATTCCGTGGAACTTCCCGATCCTGATGGCCGCCTGGAAGCTGGCGCCGGCAATCGCGGCCGGCAACTGCGTGGTGCTCAAGCCCGCCGAGTCCACGCCCGTCAGCATTCTGGTGATGGCCGAGCTGATCGCCGACCTGCTGCCGGCGGGCGTGCTGAACATCGTCAACGGTTACGGCCGCGAAGCCGGCATGCCGCTGGCCGCTAGCCGCCGCATTGCCAAGATCGCCTTCACCGGCTCCACCGCCACCGGGCGCGCCATCGCGCAAGCCGCAGCGAGCAACCTGATTCCGGCCACCCTGGAGCTGGGCGGCAAGAGCCCGAACATCTTCTTCGAAGACATCGTGGACGCCGACGACGACTTCTTCGACAAGGCCATCGAAGGCCTGGTGCTGTTCGCCTTCAACCAGGGCGAGGTCTGCACCTGCCCGTCGCGGGCGCTGATCCAGGAGTCGATCTACGACAAGTTCATGCCGCGCGCCCTGGAGCGCATCAAGGCGATCAAGCAAGGCAACCCGCTCGACACCGAAACGATGATGGGTGCACAGGCATCGGCGATGCAGATGGACAAGATCCTGTCCTACCTCGAAGTCGGCAAGCAAGAAGGCGCGCAGCTGCTGGTCGGCGGCGGCCGGGCCGAGATGGGCGGCGAGCTGGCGGGCGGTTATTACATCCAGCCCACGCTGTTCAAGGGCAACAACCAGATGCGCATCTTCCGCGAGGAGATCTTCGGCCCGGTGCTCGCGGTGACCACCTTCAAGAACGAGGCGCAGGCCTTGCAGATCGCCAACGACACGCCCTACGGCCTGGGCGCGGGCGTGTGGAGCCGCGACGGCAGCGTGGCCTACCGGATGGGCCGGGCCATCAAGGCAGGGCGCGTGTGGACCAACTGTTACCACGCGTATCCAGCGCATGCCACCTTCGGTGGCTACAAGGAGTCGGGCATCGGCCGCGAAACGCACAAGATGATGCTCGACCACTACCAGCAGACGAAGAACCTGCTGGTGAGCTATTCGCCGAAAGCGCTGGGCTTTTTCTAGACCCGCAGAGCCGCGGCCGCTGTGCCGCGGCGCGCGTACATCCCGACACCGATTGATTCACCATGGAACAGGCTTCGGGGATTAACACCCCACCAAGCCAGGGCATCGAATAGGTAGACACCCGAGATTGCAATCGCTCACTCGCACTGCAAAGCTTGAGTCGTCATGCTCGAAATCGCGCGTCGATCGAGGCATGCAATTCATCGAGGCCACCAAGAGCTTCATAACCCATCATCACCCGGAGACGACCCCATGATCCAAAGATCCACCGCCTTCTTGCTCGGCGTCGCCGCGACCGCGCTGGTCACAGGCTCGCTCGGCACCACGGCCTATGCGGCCGATGGCACGGCCAAGGCCGACGACCCCAATGCCTGGCCGATGTACAGCCGCGGCTACGACAACACGCGCTTCTCGCCGCTGAAGCAGATCAACACCGCCAACGTCGGCAAGCTCAAGCTCGCCTACTCGTTCCAGCTCGGTTCGCTGCGCTCCAACGAGTCCTCGCCGATCGTCATCGGCGACACGATGTACGTGAGCACTTCCTGGGGGCCGAAGTACGTCTACGCGCTCAACGCCAAGACCGGCGAGCGCAAGTGGACCTACCAGCCCGACATCCCCGACGACACGCTGCAGTACGCCTGCTGCGACGTCAACAACCGCGGCGTGACCTATGCCGACGGCAAGATCTTCGTCGGCCGCCTCGACGGCAAGCTGTCCGCGGTCGATGCCGCGACCGGCAAGGAACTGTGGACGACGACCGTCGTCGACTACAAGCAGGGTTCGGTGATCACTTCGCCGCCGCTGGTGGTGCGCAACATGGTGATCACCGGCTTCGGTGGCGGCGAATACGGCGCGCGCGGCAGCCTGCAGGCCTATGACGTGAACACCGGCAAGGAAGTCTGGAAGACCTGGACGGTGCCCGGCCCCGGTGAAGCCAACAACGACTCCTGGAAGGGCGACAGCTGGCAGCACGGCGGCGCCGCGCCCTGGCTGGTCGGCTCGTTCGACCCGAAGACCAACACGATCCTCTGGGGCACCTCCAACCCTGGCCCGTGGAACTCGGCGGTGCGCAGCACCGGCGACAACAACTACGGCAAGCTGACCAACCTCTACTCGTCGAGCACGGTCGCGTTCGACGCCGACACCGGCAAGATCAAGTGGTGGGTGCAGGCCACGCCCGAGGATGCCTGGGACTACGACGGCGTCAACGAACTGGTGCTGGCCGACCTGACGATCGCGGGCAAGAAGACGCCCGTCTACATGAAGGCCGACCGCAATGGCTTCTTCTACGTGGTCAACCGCGACACCGGCAAGATCATCTCGGCGGAAAAGTACGTGCCGACGAACTGGGCCTCGAAGATCGACATCGCCACCGGCAAGCCCGACGGCGACCCGGACAAGCGCCCGGGCCCGAACCATCCTGCCAAGAACATCTGCCCGAACCTGATCGGCGGCAAGAACTGGCAGCCGATGTCGTTCAATCCGCAGACCGGCCTGGTCTACATCCCGAGCAACAACGTCTGCATGGACTGGTCGGTCTCCGAGGTCAACTACCGCAAGGGCGTGTTCTATCTCGGCGCCGACTTTCCGACCATGCCCGGCCCCGGCGGCTACATGGGTGAGTTGCTGGCCTGGGACCCGGTCGCGCAGAAGAAGGTCTGGGGCGTGAAGACCGACCTGCCTTTCAACGGCGGCACCCTCACGACCGCCGGCGGCCTGACCTTCTGGGGCGACCTGCACGGCGTGTTCCGCGCCTTCGATGCCAAGAGCGGCAAGGAGCTGTGGAAGGTTCCGCTCGGTTCGGGCATCGGCGCCGGCCCGGTCAGCTTCGCGGTCGACGGCAAGCAGTACGTGGCCGTGGTGGTCGGGCGCACCGCGTCGATCCCGGCCTTCCTCGGCGATGTCGGCAAGAAGATGACCGAAGCCACTCCTGAAGGCGGCGCCGTCTTCGTGTTCTCGGAGTGAAGATGCGAGCGATCCAGCACGTCAGCCTGGCAGCGGCCCTTTGCATGGGGGCCGCTGCCGCGCACGCCGCGGCGCAACCGCTGCGGCTGTGCGCCGACCCGGCAAACCTGCCGTTCAGCAGCAACGCGCCCGAGGCGGTCGCACGGGGCGCGCCGGGCCTGTATGTCGAGATCGGCCAGGCCGTGGCCGAAGCGCTCGGCCGGCCGATGGAGACGGTCTGGTCGCTCAGCTACTTCGGCAAGCGCAACATACGCACCACGATGCTGGCAGGCCAATGCGATTTCGCGGTCGGGCTGCCCGCCGTCAAGGACTTCATGGGTCCGAACGTGATCTTCACGCGACCGATCCTGAAGCTGGGCTACGCGCTGGTCGTGCCCAAGGGCCGCACCACCGGCAGTCTCGACGACCTCAAGGGCAAGAGGGTCGCGGTGCAGTTCGCGTCGCCGCCGCAGAGCCTGCTGGCAACGCGGGACGACATCACGTCCGTGACCGCAATGGACCCGGAGGAAGCGATGCGCCGCCTCGCCGCCGGCGAAGTCGACGCCGCCTTCATCTGGGGCGCGAGCGCCGGATACATCAACCGCACCGCACTGCACGATGCGTTCGATGTGATCCCGGTCGACGCGCCGCAGATGCAGTTCCAGGCCGCCATCGGCTTCTCGAAGACTCAGGCGGCACTGCGCGATGAAGTCGATGCCGTGCTGGGGCCCCTCGAACCGAAGATCGGCGCGCTCGCCGCCAAATACGCGTTGGCTACGGGTCCGGCGCTTGTGTTGGCGGACGCCGGGCCGATCCGGGTGGCACTCGCCGACGTGGGCGGTGCGCCGAGCGCTGCGGGCGCAGCGCCTGCGGCCGCACCAAGAGCGGCAGAAGCAGCGTCATCGCCGATTCCGGCAGGCACGACGAAGGGCGACGCGATCGCGGGCCGGGAGGTCTTCAACGGCACCTGCGCGCACTGCCACGGCCCGGACGCGGTCGTCGAAGACCGCAAGATCAACCTGCGCCGCCTCAAGCACAAGTACGGCGACCAGATGGCCGAGGTGTTCTTCACCACGGTGACCCACGGGCGCCCGGCCAAAGGCATGCCGTCGTGGAAAGACGTGTTCAAGGAGCAGGACTTCGTCAACATCCTGGCCTACCTGAACACAATACAGAACAAATGATCTCCCCACCACGGCGCGTGGCGGGGTTCGATCGAACCCAAAAGGAGTCGACGATGAAACGTCTGACCGTGACAGGTATCGCATTGGCCACAGGTCTGGCATTCGGTGGCAGCGCCTGGGCTGGCGACGCCGCCGTCGGCAAGGCCATCTTCGACAAGACCTGCGCGAACTGCCATTCCACCGAGGCCGGCGTCAACAAGGTCGGGCCGACGCTGTTCGACATCGTCGACCGCCCGATCGCCTCGGTGCAGGGCTACGAATACTCGAAAAAAATGCGCGCAGTCAGAAAGCAGTGGAAGGTCTGGAACAGCCAGCACCTCGATGCCTACCTGACCAATCCGCGTCAGGTGCTGCACGGCGTGAAAATGTTCTTTGCCGTGCCCGACGCCAAGGACCGCGCCGACGTGATCGCCTACCTGAACACGCTCAAGTAGGCGTCGCATGCAGGTTCGATCCCGAGCCCTGCGAGCGTGGAGCGACGAACAAGCGCTCGCGGGCCGCGCCCGCGCCGCACCCGACACGACGAACCCGCCCCTGGACGCGATGCGAACCGAACGCTACGGGCGCGTGGCCATCGCCTTGCACTGGTTGATCGGGCTGGCATTGCTCGGCCAGATCGCGTTCGGCTTCCTGCTCGACGACATCGCGCCGCGCAACACGCCGGCGCGAGCCGGCGTGATCAACCTGCACAAGTCGCTGGGCATCGTGCTGGGGCTGCTGATCGTCGTGCGGCTCGCCTGGCGCCTCACGCACCGCCCGCCGGCGTGGCCGAGCTCGATGCCCGCCTGGCAGCAACGGGCGGCGCGCCTGGGTCATCTCGCGCTATACGCCTGCATGCTGGTGATGCCGCTGTCGGGCTACATCGGATCGAACTTCAGCAAGTACGGTGTCAAGCTTTTCGGCCTCACGCTGCATCCGTGGGGGCCGCCCCTGCCGTCGGTGTACGCCTTCTTCAACGGGCTGCACGACGTCACCGCGTGGCTTTTTGTGGCGCTCATCGCCGGGCACGTGATGGCCGCGCTGAAGCATGCGCTGGTCACACGCGACGGCGTGTTTTCCAGCATCTGGCCGAAGGCGCCGTCGTAGTGCCGTAGCGTCACCGTCTTGTCCGCCGTCCCCTGGTCCCTGTCCGAGCCCAACTCCATGTCGAAATCAACTGTCCTCGCCAGCCTCGCGCTGGCGCTGAGCCTGCCGGTGGCGGCACTGGCCGCGCCGTTCGCCTATGTGCCCAACGAAGGGTCCGGCACCCTGAGCGTGATCGACACCGCGAGCGACCAGGTCGTCGCCACGATCCCGGTCGGCAAGAAGCCGCGCGGCACCGTCGTCAGCCTGGACGGCCGCACGGCCTACGTCAGCGACCAGCCCAACAACCAGCTCGTCATGGTCGATCTGGTGGCGCGCAAGGCCGCCGGCGGCATCCCGCTCGGCGAGTCGCCCGAAGGCGTGGGCATTTCGGCCGACGGGGTCTGGGTGGCCGCCGCGGTCGAGGAAAGCAACGACGTGGTGTTCGTCGACACCCGCACCCACCGCAAGGCCTTCGTCGTGCAGGTGCGCGGCAAGAACCCGGAACACGCCGAGTTCTCGCCCGACGGCAAGTACGTGCTGGTCAGCGCCGAGGAAGGCGGGGCGGTCGACGTGATCGACTTCGCCAAGCGCGCCGAGGTGGCGCAGATCCCGGTCGGCGCGCGCCCGCGCGGCATCGGCTTCTCGCCCGACAGCCGGCGCGCCTATGTGGCCGCCGAGAATGCCAACGAGGTCTACGTGATCGACATGGCCACGTTCAAGGTGCTGGCCCAGGTCCCGGCCCGGCTGCGCAGCAACGGCATCGCCGTGCACCCCGACGGCACACGCGTGTACGTCTCGAACGGCGGCGACGCCAGCGTGTCGGTGCTCGACGTGGCCACCAACACCATCACCACCACGATCCCGGTCGGCCAGCGGCCGTGGAACATGGCGCTCACCCCCGACGGCAAGAAGCTCTATGTGGCCTGCGGGCGCTCGGCCGCGGTGTCGGTGATCGACACCGAGCACAACGTGAAGATCGCCGACATCGCGGTGGGCAAGCTCCCCTGGGGCGTGGCGATCCGCTGATCGGGCGGTGATGCGAGCCGTCACGCCGCTCGGTTCGGCGTTTGCCTTGGCGTGCACGCTGGCGTGCGCTGCCGCCGATGCGGCCAACCCGGCCGAGGTGCTCGAGTTGCCGCAGGTCGAGGTGGTGGGCACCACCCCGCTGCCGGGCTCGGGCATCGAGCTGCGCAAGCTGCCGGCCAACGCGCAGATCTTCACCCGCCACGACCTGCAGCGCCAGCGCAGCGCCAACCTGAGCGACTTCCTCGAAGACAACGCCACCGGCGTGAATCTGAACGCCGCGCAGGGCAACCCGTTCCAGCCCGACGTCAATTTCCGCGGCTTCACCGCCTCGCCGCTGCTCGGCACGCCGCAGGGCGTCTCGGTGTTCTTCGACGGCGTGCGGATCAACGAACCCTTCGGCGATGCCGTGAACTGGGACCTGATCCCGCAGTCCGCGATCGCCAGCATCCAGATCATTCCCGGCTCGAACCCGGCGTTCGGGCTGAACACGCTGGGCGGCGCGATTGCGCTGTACAGCAAGAGCGGCGCGAGCGAATACCCGCAGCACCCGGGCGGATCGATCACGCTCAGCGGCGGCTCGTTCGGGCGCCGCACGCTGGGTTTCGAGACCGGGGGCAAACACGGTCCGTGGGACTGGTTCGCGACCGGCAACGACGCCCAGGACGCCGGCTGGGCCGAGCACAACGCCAGCCATGTGCGGCAGGTGTTCGCCAAGCTCGGCTGGCAGGACGACCGGACCGATCTCGACCTCACCGTCAGTGCCGCCGACAACCGCCTCGAAGGCACCCAGACCCTGCCGCTGAGCTTCACCGACCTGCGCGCGGCCTACACCTACCCCGACCTGACCACCAACCGCGCCGCGGCGGTGGCGATCAAGGGCAGCCACGCGATCACCGACGCGCTGCTGCTCAGCGGCAACGCCTACGCGCGCCGCTATCGAAACGACAACCTGAGCAGCAACGTCAACGCGAACTTCGGGCCCACCGACCCGGTCCAGGCCCACAACGACGCCGCGCTCATCGACCAGACCAGCGGCGGTCTCGGCGTGCAGTTGGCCTACACCGGTGCGCTCCTCGGCTTGGCGCACAAGGTGGCGCTCGGCGCCAGCATCGACCAGGGCCGCGCGCGCTACACACGCAGCACGCAGCCGGCCGCGTTCACCGCCGACCGCGGCACCGTGGCGCTCGCCGGCTTCGTGCCCGAGACCGACGCCGACTCGACCACCCGCTACCTCGGCGCCTACGCCTCCGACTCGATCGACCTCGACCCGCGCTGGACCCTCACGCTGGCCGGGCGCTACAACCGCGCCGACGTGCGCATCGCCGATCGCAGCGGCAGCGCGCCCGCGCTGAACGGCGCGCACCGGTTCACGCGGTTCAGCCCGGCCGTCGGCCTGAGCTTCAACCCGAGCCCGGCGTGGACCACCTACGCCAGCTACAACGAAGGCATGCGCGCGCCCACCGCGATCGAGCTGACCTGTGCCGACCCGAACGCGCCGTGCAAGCTGCCGAACAACTTTCTGGCCGACCCGCCGCTCAAGCCGATCGTCTCCCGGACCGTCGAGGCCGGCGCGCGCGGCAAGCTCGACGCCGACACCCGCTGGAGCTTCGCCCTCTTTCGCACCGAGCTGCTCGACGACCTGCAGTTCGTCAGCAGCAACGGTGTGGCCATCAACGCCGGCTACTTCCAGAACGTCGGCACGACGCGCCGCCAGGGCCTGGAGCTCGGCGCCAGCACGCACCTGGGCGCGCTGGCGCTGACCGCGCATTACAGCTACATCGACGCCACCTACCGCACCGGCTTCGTCGAGAACAGCCCGAGCAACTCGAGCGCCGACGCAAATGGCGCGATCGCAGTGAAACCCGGCGACCGGCTGCCATCGATCCCGCGCCACACGCTCAAGCTGCGCGCCGAATTGCAGGCCACGGTGCCCTGGAGCATTGCGGCCGGTGCGCTGTTCGCCAGCAGCGTCTACGCGCGCGGCGACGAGAACAATCTCGACGCGAACGGGCGCGTGCCGGGTTACACGGTGCTCAACCTGGACACCCGCTACCAGCTCACCCGCCGGCTGCAATTGTTCGCGCGCATCGACAACGTGCTCGATCGACGCGATGCCAATTTCGGTGTGCTCGGCGACAACGTCTTTACCGGAGCGGCCCAGGGCTTCGACGCCGCCCACCCACGCACCGAACAGTTCCGCGGCTACGGCGCACCGCGCGGCGCCTGGGTGGGCCTGCAGTACACGTTCGAGTGACGCGCCCGAACGCCCGCCCGGCACCACCGCCGTGTCGGCCCGTGGTTTCCCTAGCGGCGCCACGCCGCGTTTGAGCACAATGTGCGGCTGGTTGGCGCCTGCCGGCGTTCGCCCTGGAGCCTTCGATGAAACACAGTGTCGCCCCCGGCCCGTTGCCGTCCCAGCCGTTCTTCTCGACGCCGCAGCAGCGCCTGGCGCTGGCACGCCAGCGCTACTTCGACGACGGCGTGCGGCCGTCGGGGCTGGTCAGTGAGACCGTGATCCAGTCGTGGTCGCGCTGCATGCAGTCGCACCGGTCACCGATCGAGCACGTGGCGTTCAATCCGGTCACGCCCAGCCGCATCCATTCGGCGCTGGCGCGCAGCCAGTTGCTGCTGCAGGCGGCGGCCACCGACCTGGCCCAGCTCGAGAACACGCTTTCCGGCACCGCCTGCACCGCGATCCTGACCGACCCGCAAGGCGTGGTGGTGCACTCCACCCGCTCGGCCGACCATGGTGAGGTGCTGCTGCCGCTGGCGCGCCGCGTCGGCGTGAGCCTGGACGAAGAGCACATCGGCACCGGGGCGCCGGGCGTCACGCTGCGCACCGGCCGGCCGTGCACGGTGCTCGGCGGCGAACACTTCTTCGGCCACATGCAGGTGCTGCATTGCGCCGCCGCGCCGATCCGCGACGTGCAGGGCCGGATCGCCGCGGTGCTCGACCTGACCTGCGAGTCGCGGCCGTTCGGCTTCGACGCCGCGGCGGTGGTGGCGCTGTACGCCACGACGATCGAGAACCAGCTGCTGCGCGCGCAGTCCACCGAGCACATCGTCGTGCACCTGCAGACCTCGCCGGCGCTGCTGGGCACGCCGATGGAAGGCCTGGCGGGGCTCGATGCGAACGGCCGCATCGCCTGGGTCAACAACGTCGCCGCGTGTCTGCTCGGCATGCTGCAGGGCGAGGCCGGGATCAGCGTCGACGATGTCTTCGGGATCGACGCGAACCGGCTCGCCCGGCTGACGTGCGAGCCCGGTGCCACGATGCACCGCCTGCCCAACGGGCTGACCCTGTGGCTCGCGGCACGGATGCAGACGCGCGACGGCGGCTCCGGCTTGTTCCAGTTGCGGCACGCGCCGGCCAATGTCGCGGCACCCGCACCCGCACCCGCAACCGCACCTGCATCCGCACCCAGCTCGCCACCCGCGCCGGCACCGGTTCTGCTCGAGTCCGGCGTGCCACCCGCCGCCACGCTGCGCGACAGCGACCGCGATCTGATCGCCCGCACCGTGCAGGCCTGCGGCGGCAATGTGTCGCAGGCCGCGCGCCGGCTCGGCGTCTCGCGCGGGCGGGTGTATCGCCACCTGAAGCAGGTCGAGCCGGCCGCGCCGAGCTGACCGGCGCGGCCTTCGGCCCCACGCCGATAATGCCGCGCATGCAAGTGTTTCGCGGCTTCCATCACCCGGGCATCGCGCCCGCCTGCGCGCTCACGATCGGCAACTTCGACGGCGTGCACCGCGGCCACCAGGCGATGCTGGCGCTGCTCACCTCCGAGGCCCGGCACCGCGGCCTGCCGTCTTGCGCGATGACGTTCGAGCCGCACCCGCGCGACTACTTCGCGGCCCTGGCGGGCAAGCCCGAGGCTGCGCCGGCGCGCATCGCCACGCTGCGCGACAAGCTCAGCGAGCTCGAACGCTGCGGCGTCGACCAGGCGGTGGTGCTGCGCTTCGACCGCGCCTTCGCCGCGCAGTCGCCGCAGGCCTTCATCGACGACGTGCTGGTGCGCGGCCTGGGCACGAAGGTCGTGCTGGTCGGCGACGACTTCCGCTTCGGCGCCAAACGCGCCGGCGACTACGCGATGCTCGACCAGGCCGGCCAGCGCGCCGGCTTCGACGTCGCCCGCATGAACAGCTACGAGGTGCACGGGCTGCGCGTGTCGAGCTCGGCGGTGCGCGAGGCGCTCGCCGCCGGCGACATGGTGCAGGTCGCGACGCTGCTCGGGCGGCCCTACAGCATCAGCGGCCACGTGATCCACGGCAAGCGCCTGGGCCGCAGCCTGGGCGCGAGCGCGCCGGGGCGCGACGATGGCTTTCGCACGCTGAACCTGCGCTTCCAGCACCCGAGGCCGGCCGCGCTGGGTATCTACGCCGTGCGCACCTGCGGCCTGACCGACCGGCCCATCGACGGCGTCGCCAGCCTGGGCCGGCGCCCGACCGTGGACGACAGCGGGCGCGTGCTGCTCGAGGTCTACTGCCTGGACTGGCCGGCAGAGCTCGGCGCCGAAGGGGGCTACGGTAAACTCGTGCGCGTGGAACTGCTGCACAAACTTCGCGACGAAGCCCGCTACGACGGGCTCGATGCACTCACCGCGGCGATCCACCAGGATGCCGCCCAGGCACGCGCGTTTCTCGCCGCGCACGCCGCCCAGGAGCGCCAGACCAGCCGCGACCGAATTAGTTGACTGGCGCGCTTCAGGGCTCGCAACGCCGGGCCTGTCGATCCCGAAGCTCCCGGCTCGCACCCGACCCACACCGGCGAGCACCCCCCCTGTTTCGCGGCGCTGCGATGCCCTCGCGGCGAACGTTCCACCGAGCGACCCCATGGCCACCGACAAGACCGTTGAATCCACTGCCGCCGACGCTGCCGAACTAGGCGCCGGCAAGGCCGACTACCGTTCGACCCTGAACCTGCCCGACACGCCGTTCCCGATGCGCGGTGACCTGCCCCGGCGCGAGCCGGGCTGGGTCCAGGAGTGGACCGATCAGGGCGTCTACCAGCGCCTGCGCGACGCCCGCATCGGCAAGCCGCGCTTCGTGCTGCACGACGGCCCGCCGTATGCCAACGGCACGCTGCATGTG
>JAGWTP010000021.1 GCA_028868895.1 Burkholderiales bacterium | reverse complement strand
AGCCACCGAGCGAAGCCACGCCTTCCTGGATGCGCGCGCCGCCCGAATCGTTCAGGCCGATCACCGGTGCGCCGACCTTCATCGCCTGGTCCATCACCTTGCAGATCTTCTCGGCGTGGGCCTCGCTGAGCGCACCGCCGAAGACGGTGAAGTCCTGGCTGAAGACGAACACCAGGCGGCCGTTGATCATGCCGTAACCGGTGACGACGCCGTCGCCCGGCGGGCGGTTGTCGGCCATGTCGAAGTCGGAGCAGCGGTGCTCGACGAACATGTCCCATTCCTCGAACGTGCCGTCGTCGAGCAGCAGCTCGATGCGCTCGCGCGCGGTCAGCTTGCCCTTGCGGTGCTGTGCCTCGATGCGCTTGACGCCGCCGCCCAGGCGCGCGCTGGCGCGCTTGGCTTCGAGCTGCTGGATGATGTCGTGCATGGTGGGTCTACCTCGGTTCGAACAGATTCAGCAGCGCGTGCGCCGCCGACGATGGTGCGATGCGCGCGTCGGTCACGTCGCGCACGGTTTGCGGCAGCGCCGCGCGCACCGCGGCGTTGTGGTGGAAGTCGGCCTGCAGCCGGGCGTGCACGATGTCCCACATCCAGGCCAGCGCCTGCTGCTTGCGGCGGGCATCGAACTCGCCGGTGGCGTGGCGCTTGCGGTGGAACTCTTCGACGTTCGACCAGAACGCCTCGACGCCCTCGCCCTTGAGCGCGCTCATCAGCAGCACCCGCGGGCCCCAGCGCCCGTCGTCGGCGTGGGCGCCGAACAGCCGCAGCGAACCGGTGATGTGCGCCTGCGCGCGCGCGGCGGCGGCCGGGTCGATGTCGGCCTTGTTGATGACGATCAGGTCGGCCAGCTCCATCACGCCCTTCTTGATCGCCTGCAGGTCGTCGCCGGCATTGGGCAACTGCAGCAGCACGAACATGTCGGTCATGCTGGCCACCGCGGTCTCGCTCTGGCCGACGCCCACCGTCTCGACGATCACCACGTCGTAACCGGCGGCCTCGCACACCAGCATCGCCTCGCGCGTCTTTTCGGCCACTCCACCGAGCGTGCCCGAAGCCGGGCTCGGACGGATGTAGGCCGCCTGGTTCACCGAGAGCTGCTCCATGCGCGTCTTGTCGCCCAGGATCGAGCCGCCCGACAGGCTCGACGACGGGTCGATGGCCAGCACGGCCACCCGATGGCCCTTGTCGATCAGCGCCAGGCCGAGGGCTTCGATGAAGGTCGACTTGCCCACACCGGGAACGCCCGAGATGCCCAGGCGCATGGCGTGGCCGGTGCGAGGTAGCAATTCGTTGAGCAACTGGTCAGCCTGCACGCGGTGATCGGCCCGGGTCGACTCCAGCAGCGTGATCGACTTGGCCAGTGCGCGACGCTCGCCTCGCAGCAGCGCGGCGATCAGCGGCGTGTCCTGGAGACAACGGGCAGACCCTTCGACAGGCTCAGGGTGAGCGGGGGCGCGCGCGGACCCTTCGACAGGCTCAGGGTGAGCGGGGGCGCGCGCGGGCCCTACGACAGGCTCGGGGTGAGCGGGGGTGCGCGCGGGCCCTTCGACGGGCTCGGGGTGAGCGGAGGCGCGCGCGGGCCCTTCGACAGGCTCGGGGTGGGCGGGGGTGCGCGCGGGCCGTTCGACAGGGTCAGGGTGGGCGGGGGATAGATTGCTCGCATGCACGTTCGCCTCAACCCGCTCGGGCTGAGCTTGTCGAAGCCCCCCCGCGTTGCGCGCCAGCAATTTCAACCGTTCCCAATCCCCGGCGATCAACGCCTCCTTTTTCCCTCGCCCCCATCCCTTGATCTGCATCTCTGCGGCCAGGGCTTCCTCGCGCGTGGCGGTCTCTTGCGACCACGCCAGAACCACCGGCCTTCGGTCGTGCGTATAGCCGGCGAAGGCCCCGCTCTGATGCTCAGCAACACGCCGATCGAGGTCGTCGGTATGGCCGGTGTAGTACGAGCCATCGGCGCAGCGCAGCAGGTACACGAAAAACGGCTTCAAAGTCGTTCCAGGTTTCAGGCTTGCTGGGCGAGCGCCTTGCGTATCTGCTCCAGCACATCCTTCGCGCTCGCCGGGATCGGCGTGCCCGGGCCGTAGATGCCCTTCACGCCGGCGGCATACAGGAACTCGTAGTCCTGGCGCGGAATCACGCCGCCGACGAACACGACGATGTCGCCTGCGCCCTGCGCCTTCAACGACTCGATGATCGCCGGCACCAGCGTCTTGTGCCCTGCGGCCAGCGTGCTCACGCCGACCGCGTGCACGTCGTTCTCGATCGCCTGGCGCGCACACTCCTCGGCGGTCTGGAACAGCGGGCCGATGTCGACGTCGAAGCCGAGGTCGGCGAACGCGGTGGCGACGACCTTGGCGCCGCGGTCGTGGCCGTCCTGGCCGAGCTTGGCGATCATCACGCGCGGGCGACGGCCCTGCGCTTGCGCGAACGCGTCGATCTCGGCCTTGAGCTGGTCCCAGCCTTCGGCGCTGTCGTAGGCGGCTGCATACACACCGGTCACCTTTTGCGTATCGGCGCGGTGGCGCCCCCAGACCTTCTCGAGTGCATCGGACACTTCGCCGACGGTGGCGCGCAGGCGCACCGCGCGGATGCTCAGGTCGAGCAGGTTGCCCCGGCCGGTTTTGGCGCATTCGGTCAATGCATCGAGCGCGGCCTGCGTCGCCTTGGCGTCGCGCGAAGCACGCAGCTGCCGAAGTCGCGCAACCTGGTTCTCGCGCACCATCGCGTTGTCGATGTCGCGCGTGTCGATCGCGTCTTCGGTGGCCAGCCGGTACTTGTTGACGCCGACGATCACGTCCTTGCCCGAATCGATGCGCGCCTGCTTTTCGGCCGCGCTTGCCTCGATTTTCAGCTTGGCCCAGCCGCTGTCGACGCACCTGACCATGCCGCCTTGGCTGCGCACCTCTTCGATGATCGCCCAGGCGGCGTCGGCCATGTCCTGGGTGAGTTTTTCCATCATGTAGCTGCCGGCCCAGGGGTCGACGACGTTGGTGATGTGGGTTTCTTCCTGGATGATGAGTTGCGTGTTGCGGGCAATGCGCGCGCTGAACTCGGTGGGCAGCGCGATCGCTTCGTCGAGTGCGTTGGTGTGCAGCGACTGCGTGCCACCGAACACCGCCGCCATCGCCTCGATGGTGGTGCGCACGACGTTGTTGTAAGGGTCCTGCTCGGTCAGGCTCCAGCCCGAGGTCTGGCAGTGCGTGCGCAGCATCAGGCTCTTCGGGTTCTTGGCGCCGAAGGCGGTCATGATCTTCCACCACAGCAGCCGCGCCGCGCGCAGCTTGGCGACTTCGAGGTAGAAGTTCATGCCGATCGCCCAGAAGAAGCTCAGGCGCGGGGCGAACTCGTCGACATCGAGCCCCTTGGCGAGCGCCGCCTTCACATACTCGCGGCCATCGGCCAGCGTGAACGCGAGTTCGAGCGCCTGGTTCGCACCGGCCTCCTGCATGTGGTAACCCGAGATCGAGATCGAGTTGAACTTCGGCATGTTCTGCGCCGTGTACTCGATGATGTCGCCGATGATCCGCATGCTCGGTTCGGGCGGGTAGATGTAGGTGTTGCGAACCATGAACTCCTTGAGGATGTCGTTCTGGATCGTCCCCGTGAGCTGCGCCTGCGCCACGCCCTGCTCTTCGGCGGCGACCACGTAGCCGGCCAGCACCGGCAGCACCGCGCCGTTCATCGTCATGCTCACGCTCACGCGGTCGAGCGGGATGCCGTCGAACAGGATCTTCATGTCTTCGACGCTGTCGATCGCCACGCCCGCCTTGCCCACGTCGCCCAGCACGCGCGGGTGGTCGCTGTCGTAGCCGCGGTGCGTGGCCAGGTCGAACGCCACGCTCACGCCCTGCCCGCCCGCGGCCAGTGCCTTGCGGTAGAAGTCGTTCGAGGCCTCGGCGGTCGAGAAGCCGGCGTACTGGCGGATCGTCCACGGCCGCACGGCGTACATCGTGGCCTGCGGGCCGCGCACGAACGGCGCGAAGCCGGGCAAGGTGTCGGTGTAGGGCAAGCCCTGCAGGTCGGCCGCGGTATACAGCGGCTTGACGGTGATGCCTTCGGGCGTGACCCAGTTCAATGCGGTCACGTCGGCGCCGGGAGCGGACTTGGCAGCGGCCTTTTGCCACGCGGCCAACGCGTCAGAGTTCAACAGAGCTTTGTCGGTCATGGTGCTGCCCCTTTGGTCCTGTGAGGATGCGCGCGCAGGCGGCGTGGCGTCAATCGGGGTCGGGCTAGCCCGGTTCGCCCGGCCGCGATCAGGGCCGGATCTTGCAGGGCTGGACGGCCCGCCGTCCCTCACCGATAATTCAAAATTGAATTATATGGTCGCCGCGATCATCGAGCCCGCGCCTTTCACGATCCTTTCAGCGCCAGCACCTTTCCATGTCCGCACCTCGAACGCCACCCGCGCCACCCGCACCGCCTTCGCCCCGCACACGCGGGACGGCCGCAACCCGCCTGCCGCAAGGCGCCTTGTACGAGCGCGTGGCCGAGCAACTGCGCACGCGCATCTTGGCCCACGCCCTGGCCCCCGGCAGCTGGATCGACGAGCAATCGCTGACCGCCGAGCTGGGCATCAGCCGCACGCCGCTGCGCGAGGCGCTCAAGGTGCTGGCCTCGGAAGGGTTGGTGACGATGAAGCTGCGCCGCGGCGCCTACGTCACCGAGGTGTCCGCGCGCGACCTCGCCGAGGTCTACCACCTGCTCGCGCTGCTCGAAAGCGACGCCGCGGCGGTCGTGGCGCAATCGGCCACACCGGCGCAGCTCGCCGAGCTGGAGCTGCTGCACCGCGACCTGGAATCGCAGGTCACCGACCGCGATCGCTTCTTCGCCGCGAACGAGCGCTTTCACCTGCGGTTGCTGGAAATCGCCGACAACCGCTGGCGCAACCAGTTGGTGGCCGATCTGCGCAAGGTGATGAAGCTCAACCGCCACCATTCGCTGTTCAAGCAAGGGCGTCTGGAAGCGTCGCTCAAGGAGCACCGCCGCATCATGGCGGCGCTGAAGGCGCGCGATGGCGTGCGGGTCCAGCAACTGATGCAGCACCATTTCGCACAAGGTCGGCTGGCCGCCTCGCCCGACTGATGCGCCACGCGCTCACGCCGCTGCGACAATTCCCCGGATGACTCCACCCGCCCTCAGCCTGATCGCCGCGGTCGCCCGCAACGGCGCGATCGGCAGGAACAACGCATTGGTCTGGTCCGAACCCGAAGACCTCCGGCACTTGCGCCGCATCACGATGGGTTGCCCGGTGATCATGGGCCGCAAGACCTGGGACTCTCTGCCGCCACGCTTTCGCCCGCTGCCCGGGCGCCGCAACATCGTGCTCACGCGCGACCGCGACTGGCGCGCCGAGGGTGCGCAACCGGTGGCGTCGATCACCGACGCGCTTGCCCTGCTCGAAGGTACGCCGAAGGCCTTCGTGATCGGCGGCGCCGAGGTCTACACGCTCGCGCTGCCGCTGGCCAGCGAACTCGTGCTCACCGAGATCGACGCCGACCTGCACGGCGACACGTTCTTCCCGCCGTGGGATCGCGCGCAGTTCACGGTCACCTCACGCGAGCCACATGTGAGCGAAAGCGGCATGCGCTACAGCTTCGTCACCTACACCAAAGGACGCTGAAATGTCAGAAGAAGGTTTCCACGTGCACGGCCCGCACGACCACGAACTCGAGCACGCGGCGCAGCACGAGCCCAAAGGCATGGCCGGCCAGCTCGCGGTGGCCACCGCGGTGATCGCCACCGTCGGCGCGATCTTCGCGTACATGGGCGGCGCCACGCAGTCGTACGCCGGTCTGTACAAGAACGACGCGGCGATCAAGAAGACCGAGGCGGCCAACCAGTGGGCTTTCTACCAGGCCAAGAGCAACAAGCAGAACCTGGCCGAGATCGCCGCCGACCTGGCGCCCGAATCGCGCAAGAGCTTCTACGTCGACGAAGCCAAGCGCTACAAGAGCGAGAAGAACGAGATCATGGCCGAGGCCAAGAAGCTCGAACTGGAGTCGCAGGCGTGGGACAAGAAGAGCGAGGAGCAACTGAACCAGCATCACCGCTGGGCGCAGGCCACCACGGCGCTGCAGATCTCGATCGCGATGGCCGCGATCGCGCTGCTCACGCGCAGCCACCGGCTCGAAAAGGGCGTGTTCCTGCTCAGCGGCCTGGGCGTCGTGCTCGGCGCGCTGGCCTGGTTCCACATCTGAACTGGTGAACCGGCAACGGGCGCCGTTCGGCGCCCGTTGCCGCGCGGGCCGGGCTACAGGTCCGGCATCGCCTGCAGATAGGTGGCGACTTCCTCCATGTCCTTGCGGGTCAGGTTGTGGGCGACCGTCTTCATGATGGCGCCTTCGGGGCGTTGCTCGGTGCGCTTGAACACGCCGAGTTGCTTGACCAGGTAATCCACATGCTGGCCGGCGATGCGCGGGAACGTGGCGTTGCCCTGGCCCTTGTCGCCGTGGCAGCTTGCGCAGGCCGGTACGCCCGCCGCGGGCACGCCCTTCTCGAAGATCGCCTTGCCGGCGTCGAACCGACTGCGGTCACCTTCGATCGCTTCGCGGGCCGGCGCCTGGCTGGAATAGTAGGCCGCCAGCCCCTTGATCTGGTCGTCGGTCAGGCTGCGGCTGATGCCCCACATGTACTCGAAACCTTCGGGGTCGTGCCGGCCGTGGCTCCTGAAGGCCGTGAGCTGGGCAACGAGGTAGGGCTCGGTCTGCGCGGCCAGGATCGGGAAATTGGGCGATACGGAAACGCCGTTCACGCCGTGGCAGTTCGAACAGACCTGCTGCGCCGTGACGAGCGCCGAGACCTTCGGGTTGGCCAAGTCACGCGAGCGTTCCGGGTTGGCGCATCCCGCCGCCAGTGCGGCGGCGGCGACGACGATGGACAAGGTGGCAATTTTCATGAAGTACTCCAATCGTGCGACAGCTTCGGTCCGGCGTTCAGTACGCGAACCAGGTGTAGAGGAACAGCGAGTTGTTGTCGCTCGCGTTGCGGCCGAAGCCGTCGTAGTTGGTCGAAGCGCCGTTGTACAGGCTGTACCTCGTGTATTGGGCTCCGAAGCGCAGGTACTGCATCGGCATCCAATAGGCTTCGAGAGTCGCTCCGCGGGTGCCCGCATCGGCGCCGGCATAGATGCCGGTTCGGTTGAAGACCGCCAGCGCACCGCCGTACTTCGCCTGGTACGTGTAGCTCACCTTCGCGCGCGTGGTGTGGGTCGTGTCGGCCGAGTTGCCCGGCGCGAGGGCCAGCGAGTTGGCCGAGTACTCGGCGCGGTTGCTCGTGTAGACGAACTGCGCGGTCACGGCATGCGGGTCCAGCAGGTACTGGTACTGCGCGTCGATGGCCAGGTCGGTGTTGCGGCTCGTGTCGGCAATGTCGCCGGTGTCGACGGCGTTGTCGTAGATGCGGGCCACCATGCCCGAGGTGCCGATCATCAGGTTATGGGCGCCCCACTGCTTGTTGTAGGCCAGGCGCCAGTAGGGGTTGATGCCGCGCAGCTTGGTGGTGGACGCCGAGTCGATCCCCGCGCTCATGAACGAGGTCAGACCCTTGGATGTGCCGTAGCCTCCCACTTCGGCATAGATCGTCTGGTTCCAGAAAGCGTAGGTGCTGAGCCCGGCAATGTTGGAGCCGCTCCGGAAGAACGGGTACGGCGTCGTGCCGTCGATGAATTGGGCGCTGCTCACGGCCCCGGTATTGGGCAGTGGCACATATTGCATCCACGCGGCAGAGGTGTTCCAGGGGTCCTGCACCGACGGGTTGTCGTTGGCGCTGACGCCGAAAATCAAGTCCTGCTTGTCGCTGATGAAGCGATCGGCGTAGCGGATGTCGATGTTGTCGGCGTGGCTGTGGCCGTGGTACTGGCCCGTCACCGGATCCTGCGTCGCGTAGCCGTCGTAGGTGATCTGCGCAAAGGCACCGATGTTGTCCGTCACCTTGCCGCCGAGCAGCAGGCTGGCGGTGGCCAGGGTCACCTCACCGTTCTTCGTCAGGTAGCTGGCCGGGGTGGTGCTGTTGTCGGTGGTGTTGGCCACCTTGGCCATGCTCGCGACCACCATCGCCGAGATCGGCACGGCGCGCTGGCCGATCGTGTAGCCGGTCATCTTGAACAGCCGTCCGTAGGGGGTGAGTTCGGGAAACTGCCCGCCGGCGTGGCAGGCCACGCAGTTCTGCCCGGTCTGGCGGTTGAACGCCGGCATCGCCTGCGCACTGTCGGGCAACAGGGTCAGCGTCACGGCGGCGAAGGCCAGCAACGCGAAAAGTGGCTTCGAGTAGTTCCCGCTACCCCGGTATTTCGAGAGGTTCATGCGTCGATCTCCTTGGCGAGTGATGGCTGGTGATTGACGCAATTGGAAACGCGGCCCGATCGACTCGGCATGACCTGGATCAAGCCACGGCGCGGAAGGCACCCCGGTGTTGACGTTCTGCAACGCGCGCACGCGGCGCCGAACGCGGCACCCACAACGTGCGTCGATCAGGGTCCGGACGGAAACCGAACCTCGACACGCAGCCCGCCCAGGCGCTGCGAGTGCCCGAGTTGCAGCGTGGCACCGTGCAACTCGGTGATCGACTTGACGATCGCCAGCCCCAGGCCGCTGCCGGTGGTGGGCGTCCCCGCGATCCGATAGAACCGGTCGAGCACCCGCTCGCGGTCGTCCTCGGCGATTCCCGGCCCGCTGTCGTCGACGCTGAGCGCCAGGGCACCGTCGAGGCGCCGCACCTCCAGATCCACGGTACCGCCGGCGGGCGTGTACTTGACCGCGTTGTCCAGCAGGTTGCGCACCAGGATACGCAGCGCATCGGCGTGCCCGCTGATGCGACCCTCGTCGGAGTGGACCAGGCCCAGATCGATCTGCCGGGCCTGCGCCAGCGGCGCGGCGTCGGCCACCGCGAGGCGCGAAACATCCGCAAGCGACACCGGCTCGGGCTTGGCCCCCGTCGCGGCACTGGCCTGCTGCCGGGCGAGCACCAGCAGTTGCTCGACCAGCCGGGTGGCGCGGTCGATGCCCGCCGTCAGCCGTGCCACCGCAACCTCGCGAGCGGCGTCGCTGCCGGCGCGCTGCAGGCCCTGCACCTGCAGCTTGAGCGCGGCCAGCGGCGAGCGCAACTCGTGCGCGGCGTCGGCGACGAAGCTGCGCTGCGCCTCGAAGGCCAGGCGCACGCGCGTAAACAGCAGGTTCAACTCGTGCACCAGCGGCCGGATTTCGTCGGGCAGCCCGGCTTCGCTGACCTCGGTGAGGTCGTCGGCCTGGCGCTCGGCCACTTGGCGCCGCACGCGCGACACCGGCGCCACCGACGCGCTGACCACCCACCACACCAGCACCATCAGCAAAGGCGCCATCACCGCGATCGGCGCCACCATGCGCAGCGCCAACGTGCTCGCCGTCTCGCGGCGCACCGCGATGTCCTGCGCCACCTGGATGGTCTGCGCATGCGAGCGCATCGAGTAGACCCGGTAGGTCGTGCCGTGCGCCGACACGTTGGCGAACCCGAGCGCGGTGTCTCTGGGCAGCGCCGCGCGCGCCGCCGACTGGAACACGCTGCGCCCGTCGGCCGTCCACACCTGCACGACGAAGTCGAAGTTCTCATCGTCGGTGGCGTCTTCGCCGGCCGCTTCGGGTCGGCTCAGCGGCAGGCCGGAGCGCAGCGACATCGCCATCTGCTGCATCTGATAGTCGAAAATGCCGTCGGCATCGTCACGCGCCGTGCGGTAGGCGATCGTGGCCTGCACGATGGCCGTCAGCAAGATTGCGGCGAGCAGGAACCAGAGCAGCCGCGCGCGCAGTGAATGCGGCGATCGAAGGCTCATCGTCGCCCCTCGGTCGACGCGTACGTCGGCCGATCCCCCGAGGGGAGCGAGTGGCGCGGCTCCAAGCCGGCCTGCGCCGGCTTGGACGCCACGAGCGCCCGCCGCGTCTCGAGGCGGGCGCGGGCCGGCTTGGGAGCGGCCCGGCGCTCGTCCCGCAGGCAGATCAAACGCCGCTGCCTCATTCGCGTGCCTTGGGCACCATGTAGCCGACCCCGCGCACGTTGCGGATGAGATCGGCCCCGAGCTTCTTGCGCAGCCCGTGGATGTAGACCTCGACCGCATTGCTGCTGATCTCGTCCTTCCAGCCGTAGAGCTTTTCCTCGAGCTGGGCGCGCGACAGCACCAGACCCGGGCGCGCGATCAGCGGCTCGAGCACCGCCCACTCGCGCGCCGACAGCACGACGGCCAGGCCGCCCGCCGTCACCTCGCGGGTGGCCGGGTTGATGCTCACGCCCATGTGCTCGTAGACCGGCTCGGCGCGCCCGGCGGCACGCCGCAGCAGCGCGCGGATGCGGGCCAGCAACTCGTCGAGGTCGTAGGGTTTGAGCACGTAGTCGTCGGCGCCGGCGTCCAGGCCTTCGATGCGCTGCCGGACCGAGTCGCGCGCGGTGGCGATCAGCACCGGGATGCGTTCCTTGCGCGCCCGCAGCGCGCGCAGCACGGTCAGTCCGTCGCGGCGCGGCAAGCCCAGGTCGAGCAGCACCAGGTCGTAGCTCTGGCTGTGAAGTGCGGTGTCGGCCATCTCGCCGTCCTTGACCCAGTCGACCGCGTAGTGCTCGGCCCGCAGCAGGTCGAGCACCGACTCGCCGATCATCGTGTCGTCTTCCACGAGCAAGAGGCGCATGGCCGAGGGCTTTCTTCGGGTTGCACGCTGCGGGTGCCGGCGCGGTTGCGGGTTGTCGATGCGCCGAGGATAGCGGCGAGTGCTCCGGCGGCACGCGGCCGGCGCCTGCATCGACGACTCTACGCAGCGGCGCTTAGTCCGGACTTAAGGGTGCCCGCCGAATCGCCGGCCGGCACCTCGTCGTCTCACCCGTGTAAGCGTGAGTAAGAGTACGGCAACGCGGCATTTGCCTACAGGTCAACGCGCGCGGCGCTTGTATCGTTCCAGGTGTTCAGGAGAACCCTTATGAAACGCATCTTCATCGCCGCCGCGCTCGCCGCCGCAACCCTCTCGCCCGCGTTCGCAGGCACCAATGTCGGGGTCTCGATCGGCATCAACCAACCGGGCGTCTACGGCCGCATCGACATCGGCAACATGCCGCCGCCGGTGGTCGTCTATTCGCAGCCGGTGGTCATTGCGCCGTCGCCCGTGGCGGTGTATCAGCAGCCGATCTACCTGTATGTGCCGCCGGTCCAGCAAGGCAATTGGGGGCGCTACTGCGGCCGCTACCACGCCTGCGGCCAGCCGGTTTACTTCGTGCGCGACAGCTGGGTTCGCGAGCAGTACCGCAGCGAGCACGGCAGGCCGTACGACGACCGCGGATACCGCGGTTATCAGCAGCGCGGCGAGCACGGCAACCGTGACGGCGAACGCGGCAACCGTGGCGGTGATCGCGGTGACCGAGGCAATCGCGGCGGCGATCACGGCGACCGCGGTGGTGACCATCACGGCGACTGACAACCAGCCCGCCGCGCTGCCGGCAGCCCGATGAAAACGGGCGGCCAGGCCGCCCGAAGGGTTGATTGCTGCGGCGTGACGCGGCACGCGCCGCAGGAATCTCAGTCGTTCTCTTCGTCGCCCTCGTTGGCTTCGTTGGCTTCCTTGCCGCCGCGGTCGGCCGTGTCGGCCACGCTCGACAGCACCTTGCCGTCAGCGGCGTCGACCTTCACGTCCATCACCGTGCTGTCCGGGGTCACGACCTCGACTCCGAACACGGCGACGCCATTCTCGTTTTCCAATTCGGCCCGGGTCGCCTTGCCGCCCGCCCGCGATTCGGCGGTGGCGACCGCCTGCGACAGGCTGATCTTCGCCTTGGCCAGATCGGCGGTGGCTTCGTTCTCGGAGCCGCCCGACTCCTTGGCGTAGGCCAGGCCGGCGGCCGTGACGACGCCCGCAGCGATGACGAGGGCGGGGAACATGAGCTTGCGTTTCATATCGATTCCTTGGGTTGAATGCCGGCGCGGCGTAATTGCCGGTCGACGCAGCGAACTGTGAAGCGCGACACTTAGGCCCCGCTTAGAAGCGCCCCGACCCACCGGACCTTGCAATGACACCCGCGCGAGTTCGATGATGGACACGGTCGATGCCGTGGTCATCGGTGCCGGCGTGATCGGCCTGGCGGTCGGCCGTGCGCTGGCGCTGCGAGGCCTGGAAACCGTGGTGCTCGAGCGCGCCAACGCCATCGGCACCGGCACGAGTTCGCGCAACAGCGAGGTCATCCACGCCGGGCTGTACTACGCGCCCGGCTCGCTCAAGGCGCGGTGCTGCGTGAGCGGGCGCGAGCGGCTCTATGCCTACCTGGACGCGCACGGCGTCGCCCACCGACGCTGCGGCAAGCTGCTGGTGGCCACGAGCGAGGCCCAGCGTGGCCGGCTCGCGCTGATCCAGGCGCAGGCGGTGCGCAATGGCGTTCACGACCTGCACGCGCTCGACGCCGCGCAGTTGCGCGCGCTCGAGCCCGAACTGAACGCGGTCGCCGCACTGCATTCGCCGTCGACCGGCATCGTCGACAGCCACGGCCTGATGCTCGCGCTGCTGGGTGACCTGCAATCGCACGGTGGCGCACTGGCGTTGCTGTCGCCACTGGAGTCGGTCGACAGCCGCGCGGGCGTGCACGTGCTGCGCGTCGGCGGCAGCGTTCCGATGGAACTGGCGGCACGCTTCGTCGTCAACGCCGCGGGGCTGTGGGCACCGGGCGTTGCGGCCCGCGTCGAGGGCTTGGCGGCGCCGCATGTGCCGCAGGCGCACTACGCCAAAGGCAACTATTTCTCGCTCGCCGGGCGCGCTCCGTTCACGCGCCTGATCTACCCGATGCCCGAGGACGCCGGCCTGGGCGTGCACCTCACGCTCGACCTCGCCGGCCAGGCCCGGTTCGGCCCGGACGTGGAGTGGATCGCGCCCGCGTCACCCGACGCGATCGACTATCGCGTCGACGCGTCGCGCGCCGCCGCGTTCGAGACCGACATCCGCCGCTACTGGCCCGACCTGCCCGCCGGCGCGCTGCAGCCGGCCTACAGCGGCGTGCGGCCCAAGCTGCAGGGGCCGGGCTCGGCGGCGACGCAGGATTTCGTGCTCCAAGGCCCGGCCGAGCACGGCGTGCCCGGACTCGTGAACCTGTTCGGCATCGAATCGCCGGGCCTGACGGCCAGCCTGGCGCTGGCCGATGCAGTTGTCAGCCGGCTGGCGCTGCCCGACGAGGCGTTCAGCCGGCTGGCGCCGTAGCCGCGCCGCTTTCGAGCGCGGCCGGCGGCGCCTGCCAGCGCCCGTTGATCAGCAACTCGTGCGGCCCGAACTGCGCCTTGTAGGCCATCTTGCCGCTCTGCGCGATCCAGTAGCCCAGGTACACGTGAGGCAGCCTCAATGCGCGGGTCTGCTCGATCTGCCACAGCACGTTGTAGGTGCCGTAGCTGGCGCGCGGCTCGGGCTCGTAGAAGGTGTAGACCGCCGACAGCCCGTCGCTCAGCACGTCGAGGATCGACACCATCTTCAGCACGCCGGGGCCGTCGCCCGCCGGCTCGCGGAACTCCACCAGCCGCGAGTTCACCCGGCTTTGCAGCAGGAACTGGGTGTATTGATCGACGCTGTCGTGGTCCATGCCGCCGCCGAAATGGCGGCCGGCCTGGTAGCGCAGGTAGAGCTGGTAGTGCTCGGGCACGAAGCACAGGCGCAGCACCCGCGCCTGCAGATGCTGGTGCGCGCGCAGTGCGCGCCGCTGGCTGCGGGTGGGTGCGAAGCCGGCCACCGGGATGCGCAGCGGCAGGCAGGCCTTGCAGCCGTCGCAGTAGGGCCGATAGGTGAACATGCCGCTGCGCCGAAAGCCGTTGGCGACCAACCCCGAGTACGCATCGGCGTGGATCAGGTGGCTGGGCGTGGCGACCTGCGAACGCGCCATGCGGCCCTCGATGTAGCTGCACGGGTACGGCGCCGTGGCATAGAACTGCAACGACGCGAGCGGGAGTTCTTTCGGGTGGGTCACGGGCCGGTGTCCTGCGCGGCGGGAGGCTCGAGCCACCGCCACAGGCGCAAATCATAGGACCAATCGGTGATCGGCAAGCCCGCCAGGCTCACGGCCAGGCGGGCCTCGAACTCGGCCCGGGGCAGCTCGCGCGCGCCCATCGAGGCCAGGTGGCCGGTGTGCTGCTGGCAGTCGATCATCGGCACCGCATGCGCGCGGCAAAAGCACACCAGCGCGGCCAGCGCGATCTTCGAAGCGTCGCTGCGCCGCGAGAACATCGACTCGCCGAAGAACATGCGCCCCAGACTCACGCCGTACAGGCCGCCGACGAGTTCGCCGTCGATCCAGGTCTCGAAGCTGTGCGCTCGGCCCAGCGTGTGCCAGGCGCAATAGGCCTCGATCATCTGCGGCACGATCCAGGTGCCGTCCTGGCCGTCGCGCGGCGTGCCGGCGCACGCGGTGATGACGCGCCGGAACGCGCTGTCAATGCGCAGCTCGCAATTCGGGCTGGCGGCAAAGCGCCTGATGGTCTTGCGCAACGATCGCGCGAGCTTGAACTCGTCGGTGAGCAGCACCATGCGCGGGTCGGGCGACCACCACAGCACCGGCTGGCCCTCGCTGTACCACGGGAACACGCCTTTCGAGTAGGCCTCGGTCAGGCGTTGCGGGCTGAGCTGGCCGCCGGCCGCGAGCAGGCCCGGCGCGTCGCTGCCGGGCCGCAGCGCGCGGCGCGTGTCGGGCAGCGGGTCGGCGGGCCCGCGCAGCCACGTGATCACGGTCGGGGAAACCTGCCGATGCACATCGGAACATTGTCGCGGCAATCGAGGCCGGTGCGGGTGCGGAGCCGGGCCAGAATCGACCCCTTTTGATCGCGAGGACGACCATGACGCACGACCCCCTTGCCGCGATCCGCCGCGCTGCAGTCTTCGGGCTGGTGCTGGCCACGCTGATGCGGGTCGGCCCGGCGGGCGCGGCCGACAACGACTACGCGCCGATCACGCCGTACCGCCCCTCGGTGTCCAACCCCGCGCAGCTGCCGGCGCCCGGCCAGCTCGAGTTCGAACTCGGCGGGCTGCGCACGCGCGCCGACGGGTCGCAACGCGACAGCCTGCCGTACCTGCTCAAGCTCGCCTTCAATCCGCAGTGGGGCGTGCTGCTCGGCGGCGAGGCCCACGTGTGGCTGCGCGACCCGGGCGGCCGCTCGCAGGGGCTGGGCGACACCAACGTCGTGCTCAAGCGGGCCTGGGTCGTCGATGCCTCCAGCGCGTTCGGCATCGAGCTCGGCGCGAAAGTGGCCACCGCCAACGACCGCATCGGCAGCGGCCGCAGCGACACCACCATCAACACGATCTACAGCCGCGATCTCGGCCCGGTGCACATGGACGCCAACCTCAATGCCACGCGGCTGGGCGCGGTCGACCCCGGCAGCGCCCGCACGCAACTCGGTGCTTCGGCCTCGTTCTCGACCGCGCTGGCGGGCCCGTGGGCGCTGACCGGCGAACTCGCCGGCACACGGCGCCGCGGCGCCGACAGCGGCTTCCAGGTGCTCACCGCGCTGACCTACAGCCCGAGCAAGTTCCTGACCTTCGACGTGGGCCTGACGCGTGCAGTGCGCCCGCAGCCCGCCGCGACCTCGCTGTTCGCCGGCGTGGTGTTCCCGATCGCGCGGCTCTGGTAGCGGCGCACCGGTGCGGGCCGCGCGCGGCGGCCCGGCCCTCGAGACCTACTGCATGAACCAGCCGTGGCTGACCACCAGCGACTGGCCGGTCAGCGCGTTCGAGTCGAAGCTGGCGAACAGCAGCGCGACCGCGGCGACGTCCTGCACGGTCGTGAACTCGCCGTCCACCGTCTCCTTGAGCATCACCTTCTTGATCACGTCGGCCTCGCTGATGCCCAGCGCCTTGGCCTGCTCGGGGATCTGCTTCTCGACCAGCGGCGTGCGCACGAAGCCGGGGCAGATCACGTTGGCGCGGATGTTGTGCGTGCCACCTTCCTTGGCCACCGTCTTGCACAACCCGATCAGGCCGTGCTTGGCGGTGACGTAGGCCGACTTCAGCACCGACGCCTCCTTCGAGTGCACCGAGCCCATGTAGATGATGCTGCCGCCCTTGCCCGACTTCTGCATGTGCGGGATGCAGGCCTTGGTGGTCAGGAACGCGCCGTCGAGGTGGATCGCGAGCATCTTCTTCCAGTCGGCGAACGGGAACTCCTCGACCGGGTGGACGATCTGGATGCCGGCGTTGCTGACCAGCACATCGACGCCGCCCCAGGCTGCCACCACCTCGGCCACGGCCGCATTGACCTGCTCTTCGCTGGTCACGTCCATCGCCACCGCCATCGCGGTGCCGCCGGCCTGCCCGATCTCGTCGGCCGCGGCCTGCGCTGCCGCCTTGTTCATGTCGGCGATGACGACCTTGCCGCCTTCGCGTGCATAGGTGAATGCGATTTCCTTGCCGATGCCGCTGGCGGCGCCGGTGACGATGCAGACCTTGTCCTGGAGCTTCATGAGAGTGCCTTCGAAGTGGGTTGGGTGGAGGTGAGAGTGTCAGACCAGATAGTCGTGGATCACGCTGCCCAGGCCGAGCGTCATGTCGGTCAGCAGGTGGGTGCCCGAGAGCACTTCGAGCACCGGCAGGCGCGCCACCGGTGCGAGCGCGTGATGGGCCAGTTCGAGCGCGGCCGGGCCGGTCCAGGCGCCCTTGACCGTCACGTCTTCGAGAAAGTAGCGCACCAGCTCGCAGATGCGCGCGCTGCCGTCGACGTGCGGAATGATCTTGAGCAGGTAGTTCGGTGCCAGCAAGCCGGGCAGCACGCCGGCGGCCTCGACCGTGCGGTGCTTGTAGCCCATCGTCGCCGTGGCCACGCGCACCGGGCCGTAGTCGAGCGTGCCCAGCAGCGTGTCGCGCTCGACCGTCAGCGACGGCGACGCGAGCTTCTTCGGGAAGCCCCACAACTCGCGGCCACCGGCGATCGGCGCCTCGTCGTTGAGGTACATCGAGTGGACGTAGCCGCCGGCCTTGCCTTCGAAGGTCACCGGAATGACCTGGCCCGATTCGGTGTAGTCGCCGAACCCGGTCGAGTCGGGCATGCGGATGAACTCGAACTTGACGATCGGATCGGTGATCTGCAGTGGCTCGGGCACCACCGCGCGCAGCGCGTCGGGGTCGGTGCGGTAGGTCACGATCAGGAACTCGCGGTTCACGAACCGGTACGGGCCGGGCGGGAACGCCGGGCTGGTCAACGGCATCGCGAAGGCGTTGCGCTTCACATCGTCGATGTTCATGGGGCGGCCTTCTTCGGTGAGGGGCTGTCGGCGGTCAGATCGAACACGTGCACCCCGGTGGCGCCACGCTCGTGGTGCATCCAGCGCGGGTCGAGCAAGGTGTGGGTCATGTCGGCGCGGCCGGCATTCCAGTGCTCGTTCATCGACAGGCGCGAGAACTCGAAGTCCTTCGCCTGAGTCTCGTAATGCTTGCTGCGGTAGATCAGGTGCACCACGTCGACCGCCGCCTCGCAACGCACACGCGCCAGTGCGTGAACGTCGGGGTCGTCGCGCAGCTCGGGGGGCAGCTTCTCGATCAGGCGGTGAGCGGCTTGGCCGATCACGTGCAGATCGAGCTCGATGGTGGTGTTCAGGCGCGTGCGGCTCGAGAACCGGATGTCCTTCTCGCGTTCGGTCACTTCGGCCAGCGTCGTCGGCAGCTCGCCCCGGGCCGAGAACAGATCGACCTGGAACACGACCCGGCGCCGCTTGCTGGCCTGGTCGAGCACGTATTGCAGCGGCGTGTTGGAGACCAGGCCGCCGTCCCAGTAGTACTCACCGTCGATCTCGACCGGCGGGAAACCCGGCGGCAGCGCGCCGCTGGCCATGATGTGGCGCACGTCGATCGGCTGCCGGGCGGAATCGAAGTATTCGAAGTTGCCGCTGCGCACGTTGACCGCGCCGACCGACAAGCGCAGCGGGCCGCGGTTGATGAGGTCGAAATCGACCAGCCGCTCGAGCGTCTGACGCAGCGGCGTGGTGTCGTAGTAGCTGATGGCTTCGAGCGTGCCGCGCGGCTGGAATGGCGCCGGGGGAAACCGCGGCGAGAAGAAGCCCGGCACCCCGAACATCATGACCTGCGTGGCGCTGGCGTCGTTCAGCGACTCGCGCATGGTGACCGCCGGTGCCGCCAGCGGCGCCGCCACCGACGAACTCACCAGATCCCAGAACTCGCGCAACCGTGCCACCCGATGCTGCGGCGGGTTGCCGGCGATCAGTGCGGCATTGATGGCGCCGATCGAAATGCCCGCCAACCAGCTCGGCTCGCGCTGGTGCTTGTAGAGCGCCTCGAACACGCCGGCTTGATAGGCACCGAGTGCGCCACCGCCCTGCAACACCAGGATGCAGTCTTCATGGACATGATCTTGCGGCGGGAGTGCTGTGGTGGCGGCGTTTTTCGAGTTCGTGTTCGGCATGGTCGTGGCAGGAATGTGCGGGTCGTGCCGGACGTGCCGGCCACTGGGCAAAGCATAGCGCTCTGCGGGTATTCCATGACAACATTACGGAACAGCAACGTTCAGTTGCGCGCGAGTGGGCAGCCCTTCGGTGTCGCCGCGCACCTGCACCGCCCGCGCGCCGATCCAGGCGCCGCGCCGCACGGCGTCGGCGACGCTGCAGCCTTCGAGCAGCGCGCTGACCGCGCCGACCGCGAAGCCGTCGCCGGCGCCGACCGTGTCGACCACTTCAGACACCGCGAACGCCGCCACACGGCCGCAGCCTTGCGATGCGCTGTCGAAGTACGCGCCGTCGGGCCCGAGCTTGACGACGACGAGGCTCGCGCCCAGGCCCCGGTAGTGGCGCGCGACGCCCTCGGGCGTGGTTGCACCGGTCAGCAGACGGCCTTCGTCGAGGCCCGGCAAGACCCAGTCGGCGAGTGCGGAGAGGCGGTTGATCTCGCGGCGCATCACGTCGATCGAGGGCCACAGCGTGGGCCGCAGATTCGGGTCGAACGAGACCGTGCGGCCGGCCTCGCGCATCACCGTGATGGCTTTCACCGCGGTCGCGAGGCAACCCGGCGAGAGCGCCGCAAACACGCCGGTGGCATGCAGGTGCCGCGCCGAGCGCAGCCACTGCACATCGACATCGGCGGCCTGCATCAGGCTCGCGGCCGAGCCGCTGCGGTGGTATTCGATCGGCGGGTCGCTGCCGTCGGCCACCCGGCCCTTGAACATGAAGCCGGTGCGCTGGCGCGGGTCGCACACCACGTGCGAGCAATCGATGCCCTCGGCGCGCATCGTCGCGAGCAGGTAGTGGCCCATCCAGTCGTTGCCCAGGCGGCTGGCCCAGCCGACCTTCAGCCCCAGGCGCGCCAGGCCGATGGCCACGTTGGTCTCGGCGCCGGCGCTGTGCCGGTGAAACGCCGGGGCGTCCTCCAGCGGGCCGGGCCGGTCGGCGACCAGCAGCAGCATCGCTTCGCCGAAGGTGACGACGTCGAGCGCGGTGCCCGCGGCATGGTCGGTGGCCGGCATGCGCGGGCCCGGTTCAGCCGGTCGACCCGAACCCGCCGGCGCCTCGAACGCTCGCCTGCGCGAACTCGGTGACGACCTCGAACCGGGGCCGCAGGATCGGCACGAACATCATCTGCGCAATGCGTTCGCCCGGCTCGATGCGGATCGGTTCGGTGCCCGGCGGGTTGCGGTTCCAGGCGCTGACCATCACCGGGCCGGTGTAGTCGGCGTCGATGATGCCGAGCGAATTGCCGAGCACCAGCCCGCGCTTGTGGCCCAGGCCCGAGCGTGGTGCGATCACCGCGGCGATCGATGAGTCGGCGATGTGCATCGCGAAGCCGGCCGGGATCAGCACCGCGGGGGTGCCGGGCGCGATCGACAGCGTGGCGTCGATGCAGGCGAGCAGATCGACCGCTGCGGCCATCGGCGACTGGTAGGCGGGTAACCCCCAGGCGTTCAGGCGCGCATCGAGGATCAGGAATTCGATCGAGTGGCCGGGTTTCGAGGTGGACATGAAGGGGCGTCGGCGCGCGGCCGGTGGTTGGGGGGTCAGCGCAGCCGCGCCGCGATCTCGGCGACCAGCTGCCGCGCCAGCGTGAGCTTGTCGGCGCGCGGCAGTTCGCGTTGGCCGGCGGCGTCGACCAGCGTCAGCGCGTTGTCGTCCTGGCCGAACGTGGCCGGGCCGATGTTGGCCACGATCAGCGGCACGCCCTTGCGCGCGAGCTTGTCGCGCGCGTGCTCGAGCAGGTCGTGGCTCTCGGCCGCGAACCCCACGCAGTACGGCGGCTGCGCCAGCCGCGCCACGGCGGCGAGGATGTCGGGGTTCTCGGTCAGTTCGAGCGCCGGCACCGATCGGCCGGCGCCCTTCTTGATCTTGCGCTCGGCCAGCGCCAGCGGGCGCCAGTCGGCCACCGCGGCGGTGGCGACGAACACGTCTTGCGCGGGCGCAGCGGCCATCACCGCATCGAACATCTGCTGCGCGGTGCCGACGTCGATGCGCCGCACGCCGCGCGGCGTGGCCAGTGGCACCGGCCCGGCCACCAACGTGACCGCCGCACCGGCCTCGGCCGCGGCGCGCGCGATCGCGAAGCCCATCTTGCCGCTGGAGCGGTTGGTCAGGCCGCGCACCGGGTCGATCGGCTCGAAGGTCGGCCCGGCGCTGATCAGCACCTGCTTGCCCTGCAGCGCCTTGGGCTGGAAATGCGCGACCAGTTCGGCAAGCAGTTCGGCCGGCTCCAGCATGCGGCCGTCGCCGGTCTCGCCGCAGGCCTGCTCGCCGCTGCCGGGGCCGAGGATCACCGCGCCGTCCAGGCGCAGTTGCGCGCAGTTGCGCTGCGTGGCCGGGTGGGCCCACATCTCGCGGTTCATCGCCGGGGCCACCAGCAGTGCACAGCGCTCGATCGGGCGCGCCAGGCAGAGCAGGCTCAGCAGGTCGTCGGCGCGGCCCTGCGCGAGCTTGGCGATGAAGTCGGCGCTGGCCGGCGCGATCACCACCGCATCGGCCTCGCGCGTGAGGTTGATGTGCGCCATCGCGTTGGGTTCGCGCGCGTCCCACTGGCTCGTGTACACGGCGCGGTTGGACAGCGCCTGCAGCGTGACCGGCGTGATGAACGCCTCGGCCGCCTGCGTCATCACCACCTGCACCGTGGCACCGGCCTTGACCAGCTCGCGAGTGAAGTCGGCGGCCTTGTAGCAGGCGATGCCGCCCGACAGGCCGAGCACGATGTGCCGGCCAGCCAGGTCGAGCCGCGCCGCCGGGGTCACAGCGGCTTCCATGCGCGCGACAGGTCGTGCAGGTTGAACAGCACGCGCACCGCCTTGCCGTACACGTCTTCTTGGGGCAGGAAGCCCCAGACGCGCGAGTCGGAGGAGTTGTCGCGGTTGTCGCCCATCATCAGGTACCGGCCCGGCGGCACCGTGCATTGCCACGCGGCCGCGCCTTCGATCGTGCAGGCCGCACCCATGCCGGTGGGCGCCAGCCGGCCCATCACGAACGGGTTGACCTTGATGGTGCGGCTGTTGCCGGCGGTGGTCTCGTCGAGCAGCCACTGGCCGCGGTCTTCGGGCTTGACCTTGGGGCCGGTGCCTTCGCTGATGACCTGCACGTCGAACGGCGCGCCGTTGACGCTGACGGCGCCGCCGTCGAAGCGCACCACATCACCGGGCAGGCCGATCAGGCGCTTGACGTAGAACTCCGACACGTCCAGCGGGTAGCGGAACACCACCACGTCACCGCGCTGGGGCTGGCCGAAGACGATCGCGGTGTTCGTGAACGGCAGCCGCGGCCCGTACGCGAGGTGGTTGACGAGCAGGTAGTCGCCGACCCGCAGCGTCGGCTCCATCGAGCCCGACGGCACCTTCGGCCAGTCGGCCACCGCGACCCGGCAGGTGAACATCAGCGCCACCACGACGAACAGCTCGGCGCCGAAGCTGACCCACAGCGGCTTCTTCTCGGGCACCGCGCCGAGGCGGCGCGTGCGCAGCTTCCAGGCGACCCAGCAGGCGCCGGTGGCCAGCGTGGCCAGCGCCAGGATCTCGTTGATCGAAAAGCCGATCTGCACGCCGGCGCTCAAGTGCCGGCCTCGCGATGCTTCTTGCAACCCATGCTCGACTCCGTCGTTGCGTTGTGGCGAGGATTATCGGCGCGCCGGGTTGCCCCTGCGGGCGGCTCACTGGCAGTGGCCAGCGCGGTTCAGCGGTCGCCAAGGCAACGCATCGAAGGGCCGCCGCACCGCGCGCGTAACATCCGCGCCGAAGGCCGCTCAGCGGCCTTCGAGCCGATGAAAGCCGCAGCCGCACGTCCCCACGAAACAACCGACACCCCGCTGCCACGCAACGTGCGCCTGCTGATGGCCGCCCGCACGGCGCGCAGCGTCGGTCAGGGCGCCACCGTGGCCAGCTTCTCGCTCTACCTGCACGCCTTGCACTACAGCGGCACCGCGATCGGCACCGTGCTGATGGCCGGCCTGCTGTTCGGCGCACTGATGACGCTGATCGTCGGCCCGCTCAGCGACCGCCGCGGCAGCCGCGGCTTGCTGCTGGGCTATGAAATCGTCGCTGCCGCAGCGGCGTTGGCGGCCGTGCTGACGCGCATCGACGCGGTGCTGATCGTCGCCGCCACCGTCGCCGGCTTCGGCCGCGGTGCCAACGGCGCGGCCGGTCCGTTCGGCCCGGCCGAGCAGGCCTGGCTGGCGCGCGAGGTCGACGGCGCGGCCCGGCAACGCGCGTTCTCGCTCAACGCGACACTGGGGTTCCTGGGCATGGCCGCCGGTGCGGCGATGGTGGCGTTGCCGACCGCACTGGGCCGCAGCTACACCGACGCTGCCACCTATCGGCTGCTGTTCCTGCTGCCGCTGGCGGGTTCGTTGGTCGCGATCGCATTGCTCGCCAGCGCACGTGAAGCCGCTTCGCGACCCGCTGCCCGTGCGGTCGACGACGACCCGCGCGCCGGCGCCATCGTCACCCGCACCGAGAACCGCCAACTTCGCCGGCTGGCGCTGACGAACGCCATCAACGGGCTGGCGATCGGCATCGTCGGCCCGCTGATGGCGTACTGGTTCGCGCGGCGCTTTGCCCAGAGCCCGGCGCTGATCGGCCAGGCACTGGCCGCCAGCTTCGTGCTGGCGGCCGCCGGCTCCGTCTTGAGCGGAAAGCTCAGCCTGCGCCTGGGTGCGGTTCGCTCGGTGCTGTGGATGCGCCTGATCGGCCTGGTGCTGCTGATCGCCACGCCGTTCGTGCCGGTGTTCGGCGCGGCGGCAGCGCTCTACGCGTTGCGTGCAGCGTTCAACCAGGGCACTGCCGGCGCGCGCCAGGTGGTCGCCGCCGGCCTGACCCGCGCCGAACGGCGTGGCCTGGCCGCCAGCGTGCAGAGCCTCTCTCTGCAGATTCCGCGCGCGGCCGGGCCGGTGCTGGGCGGCGCGCTGATCCACGCGGGCTTCTTCATCACGCCGTTCCTGTTTGCCGCGGCCCTGCAGGCCTTGTATCTGGTGCTTTACCGGCACTTTTTCAGTTCGCTCGACTCCGCCGATGACACCGAACGCGCATGAACACCACCACCGCCATCGATAAAGCCGGCGCCCCGGATGCAAGCGCTCCGGCCGACACCCCACCCGGCGGCCTCACCACCGAGGAGGCTGCGCGCCGGCTGGCGTCGTCGGGCCCCAATTCGATGCCCGACACCGCCTTGCATCCGTTGCGCCGGGCGCTCGACAAACTCTGGGCGCCGGTGCCGTGGATGCTCGAAGCGGCGGTCGTGCTCGAACTTGGGCTCGGCAAGTACACCGAGGCCGCGATCATCGCCGGCTTGCTGTTGTTCAACGCCGCTCTCGGGTTCGTCCAGGAGGGCCGAGCGCAGGCGACGCTGGCCGCGCTCAAGTCGCGGCTCGCGTTGAATGCGTCGGTACGCCGCGACGGCGCCTGGAAGATCGTGCCGGCCACCGAGCTGGTTCCGGGCGACCTGATCAAGCTGTCGCTGGGGGCGGTCGTCGCCGCCGACGTGACGCTGATCGACGGCTCGGTGCTGCTCGACCAGTCGATGCTCACCGGCGAATCGGTGCCGATCGAGGCCGGCGCCGGCGTGCCGACCTACGCCGGAGCGATGGTGCGGCGCGGCGAAGCGGTGGCGCAGGTCACTGCCACCGGCGTGCGCACCAAGTTCGGCCGCACCGCCGAGCTGGTGCGCACCGCGCACGTCGTCAGTTCGCAGCAGAAGGCGGTGCTGCGCGTGGTGCGCAACCTGGCGCTGTTCAACGGCGTGCTCATCGTGGCGCTGGTGGGCTACGGCTACGCCATCGCGCTGCCCTGGCCGCAGATCATCCCGCTCGTGCTCACGGCGGTGCTCGCATCGATCCCGGTCGCGCTGCCGGCCACCTTCACGCTGGCGGCAGCCGTCGGCGCGCAGGCGCTGGCCAAGCTGGGCGTGTTGCCGACGCGCCTGTCGGCGGTCGACGAAGCCGCCGCGATGGACGTGCTGTGTTCCGACAAGACCGGCACGCTGACGAACAACGAGCTGAAGGTCACCACGGTGCGCCCGATGCCCGGCTTCGACGAGGCACACGTGCTGGGCCTGGCGGCGCTGGCGAGTTCGGAGGGCGGGCAGGACCCGGTCGACGGCGCGATCCGTGCAGCCGCCTCGAAAAGCGCCGCGCCGGACCTGCCGAAGTTGAGCCATTTCACGCCCTTCGATCCGGCCACGAAGATGTCCGAGGCGGCCGTGAACGATGCGACTGGCGCCGCGCTGCGCGTCGTCAAGGGCGCTTTCACGGCGGTCGTCGGCCTCACGCCCGGCTCGCCCGAGGCCGCCGCGGCCGACGGCGCGCTCGAGGCGCAGGGCTTTCGGGTCCTGGCGGTCGCGGTCGGCGCACCGGCGGCGCTCAAGTTGGCCGGGCTGATCGCGCTGAGCGACCCGCCACGGTCGGATTCGGCGGCATTGATCACCGAACTGCGCACGCTGGGCGTGCGCACCGTGATGGTGACCGGTGATGCGCCGGCCACCGCCGCAATCGTTGCGCACGCGGTCGGGCTCGACGGTGCGGTGGCTCCGCCCGGGCCGCTGCCCGCGGTGGTGCGGGCCGAGGACTTCGCGGTCTTTGCCGGTGTCCTGCCCGAAGGCAAGTACCAGCTCGTGCAGGCCTTCCAGAAGGCCGGCCACGTGGTGGGCATGTGCGGCGACGGCGCCAACGACGCGCCCGCGCTGCGCCAGGCGCAGATGGGCATCGCGGTGTCGACCGCGACCGACGTGGCCAAGTCGGCCGCCGGCATGGTGCTGACCCAGCCCGGGCTGGTGGGCATCGTCGCGGCGGTCAAGGAAGGCCGGGTCACGTTCCAGCGCATCCTGACCTACACGCTGAACTCGATCATCAAGAAGATCGTGACGGTGCTGTTTCTCGCCGTCGGCCTGCTCATGACCGGCCAGGCGATCCTGACGCCGCTGCTGATGGTCATCATCATGGTGGCCGGCGACTTCCTGGCGATGTCGTTGACCACCGACCACGTGCAGGCGTCGCCGTTGCCCAACGCATGGCGCATCAACAACCTGACGGCGGCAGGAACCCTCATGGGGATGTGCCTGCTCGCCTTCTGCAGCGCGCTCCTGGCCTACGGCCAATTGACGCTGAACCTGGGCATCGACGCGCTGCGGACCCTGGCCTTCGTGGCCTTGGTGTTCGGCAGCCAGGCGACCATCTACGCGATACGCGAACGGCGGCAGCTGTGGGGTTCCCGGCCGAGCCTGTGGTTGACCGCGTCCTCGGTCGCCGACCTGTTGATTGCATCGATACTGGCGATCGGCGGCTTCGCGATGGCCCCGTTGCCAGCGGCGCTGGTGGCGGGCGTGCTCGCCGCCGCGGTCGGTTTCGGGATCATCCTGACAGCGCTGAAGATCCCGGTGTTCCGGCGGCTCGGAATCGCCTGACGCATGAACTCGGCGCCATCGACAAGCGCTGCCTTGCCTGCCCTCGAAAGGACTCCCATGAAGCTGAACGCCGACGACTACCGCGTGAGCAAGGGCAAGAGCGTCAAGCTCGACAAGTGGCCGACACTGGTGAAGCCGGTGTACGCCTCCAAGGCGCAATACCAGCAGCTGCTGGCCGAGCACGTGGCCCGCCTCAGTGCGCTGCAGCAACTGCAATACGCCTCCAATCGCTACGCCCTGCTGCTGATCTTCCAGGCGATGGACGCCGCGGGCAAGGACGGCGCCATCAAGCACGTGATGTCGGGCGTCAACCCGCAGGGCTGCCAGGTCTTCAGCTTCAAGCATCCGAGCGCCGAAGAGCTCGACCACGACTTCCTGTGGCGCACCAACCAATGCCTGCCCGAGCGCGGCCGCATCGGCATCTTCAACCGCTCGTACTACGAAGAGGTGCTGATCGTGCGGGTGCACCCCGAGCTGCTGCGCAGCGAAGACCTGCCCGACGACGGCCACGAACCGAAGGCGCTGTGGAAGGACCGATACCGCTCGATCGTGCAGATGGAAGACCACCTCACCCGCAACGGCACGCGCATCGTCAAGTTCTTTCTGCACCTGTCGAAGGACGAGCAGCGCAAGCGCTTTCTCGCCCGCATCGACGAGCCCGACAAGAACTGGAAGTTCAGCCAGGCCGACATGGCCGAGCGCGGCTTCTGGGACGACTACATGACCGCCTACGAAGAATGCCTGAGCGCCACCAGCAGCCGCGCCGCACCGTGGTACGTGGTGCCCGCCGACGACAAGGAAAACGCGCGGCTGATCGTCTCGCACATCGTTCTCGAGACGCTCGGTGGGCTCAAGATGAGCTACCCGAAGTCGGACGCGAATCGCCGCCAGGAACTGCAGACGCTGCGCCAGCAGCTCGTGAAGTAACCGCCGCCTCTTCGTCCGCCGCACCCATGACCCAAGCACGCACCCCCCGATTCATTCAATGCCATGTGGCCGACACCGCCACCGAGCGCGCCGAAATCGAGCGCGGGCTGCTCGACCCGGCTGCCAGCGTCTCGCCCAAGTACTTCTACGACCGGCTCGGCTCGCACCTGTTCGAGGCCATCACCGAGTTGCCCGAGTACTACCCGACCCGCACCGAAGCGGCGATCTTCGCGACCCACGGCGCCGAGATGGCGGCGGCCCTCGGCACCGGCTCGACCTTCATCGACCTGGGCGCCGGCAGCTGTGAAAAGGCGGCGCGCCTGTTCCCGCTGCTGGAGCCGAGCCGCTATGTCGCGGTCGACATCTCGGTGAGCTTCCTGCACGACGCCCTCAAGCGCTTGCAACGCGAGCACCCGCTGCTCGACGTCGTCGGCCTCGGCCTGGACTTTTCGAGCCGGCTGGAGCTGCCGGCCGAGGTGCTCGGCGCCGGCCGCCCGGTGTTCTTCTACCCCGGCTCGAGCATCGGCAATTTCACCCCGGCGCAGGCGCTGGCGTTCCTCGCACGGGTGCGCGAACGCGCCGCAGGCGGCGGGTTGCTGATCGGCGTCGATCTGGTGAAGGCCACGCCGGTGCTGCAAGCTGCCTACGACGACGCGCTCGGCGTCACGGCGGCGTTCAACCTGAACGTGTTGCGCCAGCTCAACCGCCTGATCGGCAGCGACTTCCGGCCCGAGGACTGGCGCCACGTCGGGCTCTACAACGAAGCCGATTCGCGCATCGAGATGCACCTCGAGGCGCGCCGTGCGCTGACCGTGCTCTGGCCCGGCGCGCAGCGGGCGTTCCGCGCCGGCGAGCGCATCCACACCGAGAACTCGTACAAGTACTCGCGCGGTGACTTCGCCGCCCTGCTCGAACGGGCCGGCTTCGCGCCGCCCGCATGCTGGACCGACGAACGCGGCTGGTTCGCGGTGTACTGGGCCGCGGCGCGCTGAAGGACGTGTCAGTCCGCGGGCGCCGGCGCGACTGCCGGCGCACCGATGCGCGGCGGATTCGGGTGCAAGCGGGCCATCGCGAGCGCGTCCACGTAGTCACCGTCGCGCAGCGCGAACCCCTTGAACGTGCCTTCGATCTCGAAGCCGAACCTGCGGTACAGCCGCAGCGCGACGTCGTTGTCGGCATACACCGTCAGCTCGAGGCGCAAGACACCGAGCCAGCGGTCGGCGTAGTCGCACAGCGCGGTCATCAGCGCGCTGCCCACGCCCTGCCCTTGAGCAGCGCGCGCCACCACGATGCCCAAACCCATGGCATGACGACGGCGCAACGCCGTACCCATCGC
Organism: Burkholderiales bacterium; assembly: GCA_028868895.1. Classification (GTDB taxonomy): domain Bacteria; phylum Pseudomonadota; class Gammaproteobacteria; order Burkholderiales; family Burkholderiaceae_C; genus LMDS01. Next base: position 15,783 of record JAGWTP010000021.1, on the reverse strand, counting down.
GTGCAAGTCGGCCGCGCCGACCACGTCACCATCCATCTCGGCCACCAGTGAAAGATCGGGTTTGCCCGGCGCCGCGTTGTCGGCCAGGCGGGCCTGCCACGCCTGCTCGTTCGGGTAGGGCATCTGCAACAGGCCACCGACGACGGCCGGGTCACCCATCAGGCGCGCCAGCGCGACGGCGTCCTTCGGCGAGGTGCGCCGGATCGTGATCGTCATGCCCGAGCCCCCCGTGGTTCGCGTCAGGCGCGCTCGGCGACCCACGCTCGCACCGACGCCAGCGCCGCCGCGAGATGGGCGGGCTCGGTGCCGCCGGCCATCGCCATGTCGGGCTTGCCGCCGCCCTTGCCGCCGACCTGCCGGGCCACGAAGTTGGCGAGCTCGCCGGCCTTGATCTTCGCGATGCTGTCGGCGGTGACGCCGGCGGCGATCTGCACCTTGCCGCCTTCGACGCTGGCCAGCACGATCGCCGCGGTCTTGAGCTTGTCCTTGAGCTTGTCCAGCGTGTCGCGCAGGGTCTTGGCGTCGGCACCGTCGAGCATCGCGGCAAGCACCTTGATGCCGTTCACGTCGACCGCGCCGGCGACCAGGTCGTCGCCTTGCGACGAGGCCATCCGGCCCTTCAGCGAGGCCAGTTCCTTCTCGAGCGCGCGCACCTGGTCGAGCACTTGCGCGAGCCGCGCGGGCACCTCGCCCGGTGCCGACTTGAGCGCGCCGGCGAGCTGTTGCACGGTGCCTTCGAGCGACTGCAGGTAGGCCAGCGCGTTGTCGCCGGTGATCGCCTCGACGCGCCGCACGCCGGCGGCCACGCCGGCCTCGGCGACGATCTTGAACAGGCCGATGTCGCCGGTGCGCAGCACATGGGTGCCGCCGCACAGCTCGCGGCTGGTGCCGATGTCGAGCACGCGCACCTCGTCGCCGTATTTCTCGCCGAACAGCATCATCGCGCCCGACTGCTGCGCCGCGTCGATCGCCATCACGCGCGCCTGGGTCGCGGCATTGGCGAGGATCTCGGCGTTGACGATCGCCTCGACCTGAGCGATCTGCGCCGGCGTCATCGGTGCGTTGTGGGCGAAGTCGAAGCGGGTGCGCTCGGCCGTCACCAGCGAGCCCTTCTGCTGCACGTGCGCCCCGAGCACCTCGCGCAGCGCCTTGTGCATCAGGTGGGTGGCGCTGTGGTTGCGCATGGTGCGGGCGCGCCGCTCGGCATCGACCCGGGCAACGAACGTGTCACCGACCTCGACCTCGCCTTCGACGACGCGGCCCTGGTGGCCGAACACGTTGGCCTGCACCTTGATCGTGTCCTCGACGAGCACGCGCGAGCGCGCGTTGCGCAGCTCGCCGGTGTCGCCGGCCTGGCCGCCGCTCTCGGCATAGAACGGCGTGTGGTCGAGCACGATCACCGCGTCGTCGCCGGCATGTGCGCGCTGCACCGGGCTGCCGTCGATGTAGATCGCGGTGACGCGGCTGTGCTCGCACACCAGGTGCTCGTAGCCGTGGAACGCGGTCGGCGCGCCGCTGTAGTCCAGGCCCTGCGCCATCTTGAACTTGCCGGCGGCGCGGGCCTGCTCGCGCTGGCGCGTCATCGCGACCTCGAAGCCGGCGTTGTCGACCGTGACGCCGCGCTCGCGGCAGACATCGGCGGTCAGGTCGAGCGGGAAGCCGTAGGTGTCGTGCAGCTTGAAGGCAACGCTGCCATCGAGTGTGCGTGCGCCGGTCACGTCCAACCCGGCCAGTGCCGCCTCGAGGATCTCCATGCCGTTGGCGATGGTCTGGAAGAAGCGCTCCTCCTCCTGCTGCAGCACCTCGGTGGCGCGCAGCCGGTCGCGCTTCAGCTCGGGGTAGGCGTCGCCCATTTCCTCGGCCAGCGCGCCCACCAGCGTGTAGAAGAACGGCTTGCGCGCGCCGAGCTTGTAGCCGTGGCGGATGGCGCGCCGGGCGATCCGGCGCAGCACGTAGCCGCGGCCTTCGTTGCCGGGAATGATGCCGTCGACGACCGTGAACGTGCAGGCGCGGATGTGATCGGCGATGACCTTCAGGCTCGGGCTGCCGGCGTCGCAATCGACCGCACCCGCGGCGTCGACCGCGGTCTTGGCGGCCGCCAGCAGGTTCACGAAGGTGTCGATCTCGTAATTGCTGTGCACGTGCTGCAGTACCGCGGCCAGGCGCTCCAGCCCCATGCCGGTGTCCACGCTCGGCTTGGGCAGCTTGTGCATCACGTACGCGCCGCTCTTGTCGTCGATCTGGCGGTTGAACTGCATGAACACGTTGTTCCAGATCTCGATGTAGCGGTCGCCGTCTTCATCGGCGCTGCCCGGCGGGCCGCCGGCGACACCGGGGCCGTGGTCGTAGAAGATCTCGGTGCACGGGCCGCAGGGGCCGGTGTCGCCCATCATCCAGAAGTTGTCGGAGGCGTGGCGCGCGCCCTTGTTGTCGCCGATGCGCACGATGCGTTCGGCCGGCACGCCGATCTGCCGGTTCCAGATCTCGTAGGCCTCGTCGTCCTCGGCGTAGACGGTGACCCAGAGCTTCTCGGCGGGCAGCTTGTAGACCTCGGTCAGCAGTTCCCAGGCGTAGGCGATCGCGTCCTTCTTGAAGTAATCGCCGAAGCTGAAGTTGCCCAGCATCTCGAAGAAGGTGTGGTGGCGCGCGGTGTAGCCCACGTTCTCGAGGTCGTTGTGCTTGCCGCCGGCGCGGATGCACTTCTGCGAGGTGGTGGCGCGCTGGTAGGGCCGCGTGTCGAAGCCCAGGAACACGTCCTTGAACTGGTTCATGCCGGCGTTGGTGAACAGCAGCGTCGGGTCGTCGCCCGGCACCACCGGGCTCGAGGCGACGATGGTGTGGCCCTTCGACTCGAAGAACTTCAGGAAGGTCTGGCGGATTTCGGAGGCGTTCATCCGGGTCTCTCGGTGGGCCGCACCAACCGCTTGATGGGGCGAAACTATCAATTATAGAAACGCGTGCGCAGCGTTCGCCGATCGGGATGGGGACCCCAAAGTGAACCCCTCCAACATCACCCGGCGTCCGGGTCAGTCGAAACTCCGCTGGGTACGGAGGTCTGGATTTGGGTATGTCGGACTTCTCGAGCTTTGTGGGTGAGGTGTCCGTAAAAGTAGGTCAACTCCAGCGGCACCAAGCAACGCTTATCGGTGATTCGACGTACGTGACCTCAAGTTCCCCCGTCACGGTGCCGAAATGAGCCATTCACCCTCGGGCCAACTTCTCACCACGACTTATGAACGCCAAGTCCACTCTAGCTCTTTTGATCCTACTCGCGGCCCTGGTGGGTTGCGCGTCAAGAGCCGCGAACACGCAAGCCGCCGCCGCGTCGCCCGTCGCGCATGCCCCGAGCCCCACGATCCCTCCGATCACGGTAGACACCCCCTTTGAAGGCCTTCGAAACCTCGCCGAGGCCAAAGGTCAAGCAGCTGGATGGTACGTCGCGGGTCTAGTTGAGAACGGTCTGCCGATGATGATTGCCTTCACCAAGTCAGGCGATTACAAGGTGCTGGGCAAGGAAGGGTTCCAGCAGTGGTGCTCGCTCAAAGGCGGCAAAATCGACGCGACCGCGGTGCAGGCTGCGAAAGCGGTGATCCGATCCAAGAATGAGAGCGAATACGGCTGGGACGTCGTCGGCTGTGCCGTGGGCGCCCAGCAGTTCGCGTACGCCAGCGCGTACTGGATGGGATCCATCCGTCAAGCGTGGTTCGACAGCGTGTCTACGGCCACGGGACAGGGCCTGACGGTGAGGCAGAAGTACCAGGACGAGGCGAAGACCAAGGCAGCGGCAGCCAAGTATGCTGAAGCAGAGAAGCAACGCTTGACGTTCATCCAGAAGTCCAAGCCGGGCACTACCGTAGCCTGCGAGGGGTACGTGCTTGCGCAAGGTATGAGCAAGGCAATTACGATGGCCACGTTAACCTGCGGCAACATTGAGGCACGAATGGAAGAGCTGATTGCCAACGGCTGGCAGATCACTATGCAGACGGCTCGCCCTGACGGCGACTTCGGGGGTGCGGCGCGTACCCGCTACGACTTCATGTTCCGCAAGAGCTGAAATGCACGGAGAACGTGACGGTGGATGCAACGCCACCTGCGTTGCGCCGCTCCCGCCGGACAATCCGGCGGGTAGCAACTGACGTGAGGCAACAGGTCAGCACCGGTAGCAATTCCGATGAGTCATACTAACTTGCATTCAAAGGGCAAGGTCACCCAACCCCACCCCTCATTCATCGTTCGCCGCGCCCCTAACCGATTCGCCAGCCTCACCGAAGTTGGCGAAACCAGGCCGCCCTTGAGCTTGCGCCGCCGCGGCCAGCCCGAGCGCGCGGCGCAGCAGCGGCTCGGGCTGCAACCCGTCTTGCGGGTACTGGCCGATGCCGATCGCGACCGCGAGCGCCGTGTCGTGGCCGCTGACCGGGAACGGTTCGAGCAGCGCCTTGAGCAGCTTGGCGCCGACACGCGCGGCATCGGCGGGGGTCAGGATCGAGCCGAGCAGCACCGCATAGTGGTCGTCGGGGAGCGACGCGACCACATCGCTGGCGCGCACGCCGGCGCGCAGCCGTACCGCGACCTTGCGCCGCAGCACGCTGGCCGCCGCGCGTCCGAGCCGCGCCTCGGTCGTCGCGAGGCCCTCGATGCGCAGCGCGAGCACGGCCATCGGTGCGGGTTCGCGTTCGCGCAGCGCGATCAACTGGCTCATGTGCTCGATGAGCTGCTGCTGATGCGGCAGGCCGGTGTCGACGTCGGTCGCGTAGGCGGTGCGCGCGAGCCGTTCCAGGCGCTTGCGTTCGATTGCGGCGCGCAGCCGCAGCGGCAGCGACGGCGCGCGCAGCTCGCCGCGCCGCAGCACGTCCTGGGCGCCGCGCCGCAGCCAGTCGAGCACGCGCGCCGGATCGAGCTCGGCGGCGACCACCACAATCGCCGCATCGCCCGCGGCGGCAGTGGCGAGGTCGAGCGCGTCGCCAATTTCGAGACCGATGTCGTTGCCGTCAACCGTGCCGGCATCGTTGCCCGCGACGTGGTCGATCAGGATCAGGACGTCGCAGCCGCCTTCGGCGAGGTGTGCGAGCCACTCGTCCCGGCCCTCGCCGACGACGACCGCGAACGGGCCGAGGCCGGACATTTCGAGCGCGACCGCGGCGCTCGCCGGGAGCGCAATCTGCGTGACGACACGCAGCGGGCCGGAAGGCTGGGTGGGCAGGGTCATGGCCGCAGAATACCGCGCCGCGCCAAACGCGCCGGCGCGAGCCATCCCGGCAGCCGGCTGCTCAAAGGCCGACCCGCGTCACCTTGGCCGACAGCGCTTGCGCCAGCGTGTCGGCGCCATCCTGCAGATGAGCGCGGGTATCGGCATCGAGCCCGCGTCGGTTGGATGCCGCCCTGACGCGCACCAGCAGCGCCTCGGCCTGCGCGCGCACGAGGCTGCGCGCGTCGGCCCGGCCTGCTGCGCCGGGCCGCAGCAGCAGCGCGGTGACCCGGTTCAGGTACTCGCGCTGCAGCGCGCGGCGCGGCGCCGGGATGTCGCTGGCGCGGCCCGCGATCAGGCCGTCCAGCTCGCTCCAGACATCGCGCTGCAGCCGGCCGTACAACTCCGAGAGCTGGAACGCCGTGCCCGGGCGGCGCGTCTTGTCCTGGCTGTCGAGGATGCGCGCGGCGACCGGGTCGCTCATCAACTGAGCCAGCAGCGTGCGCTGCAGCGCCAGCACCCGCTCGGTGACCGAGAAATCGGTCGCGACCGACGCGCCGTGGTCGAGCGCATCGGCGCGCTCCTGAAAATCGGGTGCGAGACGGCGTTGCAGCGCCGGCGGCACCTCGAAGCTGTCGGCCGCGAGCAGGCCGCGCGACAGCCGGTCGAGCGCTGCGCGCTGCACCTCGGCCGCGACCGGCTGCAGCGGGTCGCGCCCCGAGCCGGGGAAGTCGCGCAAGGTGCGCACCCCACCGATCTGGCGCATCAGCACCCCGACCGCGCGCGCGGTGTCGTTGATCGCGTAGTTGAGCGAGCGGCGCAGCACCGAATAGTCGCGGTCGGGCGGCAGCTCGCGCGTCTCCTGGCGCTTGAACAGGTCGCGTGCGATCGCCAATCGCTTGGCCGCGAACGCCACTTCGTCGTTGCCCAGGTCGAACTGCAGCGCGTCGGGGTCGATGCCGAGGTAGTTGTCTTCGTCGGTGCCGAACGCCAGCGCGGGCTCGCCGCTGCGTGCGGCGATGCGCTCGAGCTCGGCCTTCTCGTGCGCCGGCGCGATCGGCTTGTACGCGTATTCGATCGCCCAGTAGTCGTACGGACCGAGCGTGGTCTGGAACGGCTCGACGAGCGCGCCGCCGGGGCGTGCCAGATTGATCGGCGCGTACTCCATCACCGAGCCGGTCAAGCCGTGGGTGCGGGTGAACTCCGGGTCGGAGATCTGCGCGTCGGTGTAGATGCGCGAAGCCCGGAAGTTGTGGCGCAGTCCGAGCGTGTGGCCGACCTCGTGCATGGTCGTGTCCTTCAGGTAGTCGAGCACGAACTGCTGCGCTTGCGGGCCATTCGGGTCGAGCTCGCCGCGTGCCGCAAGCACGTCGAACGCATAGCTCAGTTGCTCGGCGCCCTGCTCGGCGTCCAGGCACTGGTGCGGATCGAAAGGCTCGCCGCTGGCCGCGCCGCCGAGCTGCATCAGTCGGGCGTAATCGGCGGCACCCTGGTTCAGGATCTGCACGCGCGTCGCCCGGATCGATCGCGACGACAGGCTCTCGATGGCGATGTTCGCGCCCAGGATCTCGCCGCTGCGCGGGTCCACATGGCTCGGCCCGATCGCGCCGAACGCCGGCGCGGCGTTGGTCATCCAGCGCACCGAGGCGCCGCCATCGAGGGTGTCGAAATCGGCGTCGGCGGGCTGCACCCTGACCTGGATCGCGTCCTTGAAACCGATCCGCTCGAAGGCCTTGTTCCATTCGAGAATGCCGGCGGTGATGGCGCCGCGGTACTTCAGCGGAATGGTGCGGTCGAGCCAGTAGACGATCGGCTTGACCGGCTCGGACAGCGCCGCCGCCGGGTCCTTCTTCTCGAGCCGCCAGCGGTTCACGTCGCGCACGATCGGGCTGCGCGCGAGGTCGTCGTTGAAGTCCCAGTGTTCGGACGTGAAGTAGCCGATGCGCGCGTCGGCAGCACGCGCTTGCATCGGCCGATCGGGCAGCGCCTGGACCACGTAGTCGACGGTGAAGAACAGGCTGCGCGGGTCGGGCACGGTGAACGGCACGCTCGGCACCGGTGCGCCCGGCGCCATGCCGGGTTGCGCCACCGCGATCGAGCCGGTCGCGAAATGCGCGAGCACCTGCAGCGTCACGCCGGAGGGTCGATCGCGCAGCGTGGTGATCGCGGAGTTGCGCGCGTCGAAGGCGTAGGTCTGACGGAAGGTGCGTTGCAGGCGCATGCCGATGCCCAGCATGTCGTTGAGGAAAAGCGCGTTGGCATCCACCAGCACCGACTTGCGCTCAGGCTGCGGCTGGCTCGCCACCGGCGTGCTGGCCAGCAGGCTGGGCGAGAACGCCGCCGCCACCGCGCGCCCTTCGGGCGTGCCGGCCAGCGCCGTGTAGCCGGTGTTGACCGCGATCATCTGCACCTGGTTGTGAATGCGCCGGAACTCGATCACGCGCGCGGTGTCCATCTGCCCGCCGTACAAGCGCGCTTCGCCGATGCCGGTGGCGAGCTTGGGCGACAGGAAGAAGGGCTTGTCGAAGTCTTGCGGCGCAAGCTCGATCCAGACCTTCTCGTCCTTCTGGTACAGCGTGAACAGGCCCTCGGTCTTGGTCGCGTCCTTGATCACCAGCGCAAACGCCTTCGGGCTGCCCGGTGGCGGGCTCGCGGGTTGCGGTGTGCCCGGCGGAACGCCCGAAGCGCTCGGGCCCGCAGCGGCTGCCGCGACCGGCACGGCGCCGGCTGCGGCGGCGCCATTGCCGCCGCTCGGCTTGAGCGCCGCGCAACCGCCCAGCACCGTGATCAGAACGAGCGCCAGCCAGGGGCGGCGCAAGGGCAGGGCAAGTGGGTTCATCGGCACGGCGGGGGGAAGCAAAGAAGAGGGCGGCACGGGACCATCCCCAGCCGCCCTGACGTGTGAACGGCTGTGACGCGCGCGGCGCGCATTGGTTCACCGATTCTGGCAGCGGTGCCCGGCCGCGAGCGGCAACCTGCCACGACCGCCCGAGCGCGCGCGCGGCCTTACTTCAGCGCCTTGAAACGCAGCCGGTGCGGCCGCGCGCCCTCTTCGCCCAGGCGGCGCTTCTTGTCGGCCTCGTACTCCTGGTAGTTGCCGTCGAAGAAGACCCATTTCGAGTCGCCCTCGCAGGCCAGGATGTGGGTGGCGATGCGGTCGAGGAACCAGCGGTCGTGGCTGATGACCATCAGGCTGCCGGCGAACTCGAGCAGCGCGTCTTCGAGCGCGCGCAGGGTCTCGACGTCGAGGTCGTTGCTCGGCTCGTCGAGCATCAGCACGTTGCCGCCCTGCGCGAGCGTCTTGGCCAGGTGCAGCCGGCCGCGCTCGCCGCCCGACAGGCTGCCCACCAGCTTTTGCTGGTCGTTGCCCTTGAAGTTGAACTTGCCGATGTAGGCGCGCGAAGGCATCACGAACTTGCCGACGACGATGTTGTCCAGGCCGCCCGAAACGTCCTGCCACACCGTCTTGTCGTTCTCGAGCGACTCGCGGCTCTGGTCGACGAAGGCCATGCGCACGGTCGGGCCGACCTTCACGGTGCCGCTGTCGGGCTGCTCCTTGCCGGCGATCATGCGGAACAGCGTGGACTTGCCCGCGCCGTTGGGCCCGATGATGCCGACGATCGCGCCGGCCGGCACCTTGAAGCTCAGGTTGTCGATCAGCACCCGGTCGCCGAAGCCCTTGGTCACGCCGTCGAACTCGAGCACCTCGTTGCCCAGCCGCTCACCGACCGGAATGAAGATCTCGTTGGTCTCGTTGCGCTTCTGGTAGTCGACGTCCGACAGTTCCTCGAACCGCGCCAGGCGCGCCTTGCTCTTGGCCTGGCGGCCCTTGGGGTTCGCGCGCACCCATTCGAGCTCTTTCTTCATCGCTCGAGTGCGCGCGTCTTCGGTCTTCTGCTCGAGTTCCAGACGCTGCTCTTTCTGGTCGAGCCAGGTGCTGTAGTTGCCCTTGTACGGAATGCCGCGGCCGCGGTCGAGCTCCAGGATCCACTCGGCGGCGTTGTCGAGAAAGTAGCGGTCGTGGGTGATCGCGACCACGGTGCCGGGGTAGCGCTGCAGATACTGCTCGAGCCAGTCGACGCTTTCGGCGTCGAGGTGGTTGGTGGGCTCGTCGAGCAGCAGCATGTCGGGCTTGGACAGCAGCAGCCGGCACAACGCGACGCGGCGCTTCTCGCCGCCCGAGAGCTTGCCGACGACGGCCTCCCACGGCGGCAGGCGCAGCGCATCGGCGGCGATCTCGAGCTGCAGGTCGGTGTTCTCGCTGCCGGCCGCCGAGATGATCGCCTCGAGTTCGGCCTGCTCGGCCGCGAGCTTGTCGAAGTCGGCGTCGGGCTCGCCGTATTCGGCGTACACCTCGTCGAGCCGCTTCTTCGCGGCCAGCGCGCCGCCGATGCCTTCCTCGACGGCCTGGCGCACGGTCTGGTCCGGTGACATCACCGGCTCCTGGGGCAGGTAACCGATCTTCAGGTCGGGCATCGGAGTGGCTTCGCCTTCGATGTCGTGGTCCAGGCCGGCCATGATCTTGAGCAGCGTGCTCTTGCCCGAGCCGTTCGTGCCGAGCACGCCGATCTTGGCGCCGGGGAAGAAGCTGAGCGAGATGTCCTTGAGGATCTGCCGCTTCGGCGGCACGATCTTGCCGACGCGGTTCATGGTGAAAACGTACTGGGCCATCGATATTCCTGGAGAGGCTTTGAATGCTGAACGGCGGCGCGACGTGTGCGGCTGCCAACCCGGCATTGTCGCTGCAACGGGTGTCACCGGTTAGAATGCGGGCACAGCGCGGTCACCAGTCACCACGCTGAGGTCACCCCGACCGAGCCTTCGTTCCCCCGGGAACGCGCCGCTCACCACACCTCGTTTCGCCTGCGACTGGCGCTCTCCACAGACGCGACAGGCCGAACCTTTCCGTTTGGAACTCCATGTCTTTCGACACCCTCGGCCTGGCCGAGCCCTTGCTGCGTGCCGTGCACGAATACGGCTACACGACGCCCACGCCGATCCAGGCGCAGGCGATCCCGACCATTCTTTCCGGCGCCGACCTGATGGGCGGCGCCCAGACCGGCACCGGCAAGACCGCCGGCTTCACGCTGCCGATGCTGCACCGCCTGATGGCCAAGCCCGCGGTGCGCGACGCCAAGGGCCGGCTGCCGATCCGCGCCCTGATCCTCACGCCCACCCGCGAGCTCGCGGCGCAGGTCGAGGAAAGCGTGCGCACCTACGGCAAGTACAGCAAGCTCACCAGCGCGGTGATCTTCGGCGGCGTGGGCATGCAGCCGCAGATCGACAAGCTGCGCCGCGGCATCGACATCCTGGTGGCCACGCCCGGGCGCCTGCTCGACCACCTGCAGCAGCGCACGATGGACCTCAGCCACGTGGAGATCTTCGTCCTCGACGAGGCCGACCGCATGCTCGACATGGGCTTCATCCACGACATCAAGAAGGTGCTCGCGGTGCTGCCGGCGCAAAAGCAGAGCCTGCTGTTCAGCGCGACCTTCAGCGACGAGATCAAGGCCCTGGCCGACCGCCTGCTGAACAAGCCGGTGCTGATCGAAGTGGCGCGCCGCAACCAGACCGCCGAGACGATCGCGCAGAAGGTCCACCCGGTGGGCCGCGAGATGAAGAAAGACCTGCTCGTGCACCTGATCAAGGAAAACGACTGGGACCAGGTGCTGGTGTTCACGCGCATGAAGCACGGCGCGAACCGCCTGGTCGACCACCTGCTGAGCAAGGGCATCAGTGCGATGGCGATCCACGGCAACAAGAGCCAGACCGCACGCACCAAGGCGCTGGCCGAGTTCAAGACCGGCGACCTGACCGTGCTGGTGGCGACCGACATCGCCGCGCGCGGCATCGACATCGACATGCTGCCCCACGTGGTGAACTACGAGATGCCCAACGTGCCCGAGGACTACGTGCACCGCATCGGCCGCACCGGCCGCGCCGGCGCGAAGGGCGAGGCGGTGTCGCTCGTGTGCGTCGATGAAAACGGCTTCCTGCGCGACATCGAGCGGCTCATCAAGCGCGAGATCCCGAAGGAGATCGTGCCCGGCTTCGAGCCGCACCCGAGCGAGAAGGCCGAGCCGATCGTGCTCGGCCGCATGGTGATCGGCGAAGGCGCCGGCCGTGGCGGCCAGCGCCACCATGCCGGGGGTGGTGGCGGTGGACGGGGCGGCCACGGTGGTGGCGGCGGATCGGGCGGCGGGCGCGGTGGCAACGGCGCGCGCTCGTCGGCACCGCCACGCGCTCAAGGCTCGCACGCTGGTGGCCCGCACGCTCCGGGCCCCCGCCCCGACGGCCAGCGCAGCGGCAAGCCGCCGGCGCGTCTGAACCCGCCGAAACGCTGACCCGCAAGAGGGCGGGTGCCGCGCTGCACCGGATCGTGCCGGGACGCGGCGCGGCGACCGCGGGTACATTGCCCGCATGGCCGCTGCTCCCGACTCCGCCGTCCGCGCCGATGCGGCGCGCACGCCCCGCCCCGATCGCCCCCGCACCGCGCTGCTCGCGGGCGCCACCGGCCTGATCGGACACGCGTTGTTGCCGCTGCTGCACGCCAGCCCGCACTACCAGCACGTGCACGTGCTGCTGCGCCGCGCGGCGACCGAGATTGCCGGCGTGCGTGCCGACGCGCGATCGAGCTTCCACACCGTCAATTTCGCGCACCTGCCCACGGCCCTGCCGGCGGTCGACGACGTCTACATCGCGCTCGGCACCACCATCAAGGCGGCCGGCTCCGAAGCCGCGTTTCGACGGGTCGATTCCGACTTCGTCGTCGACACCGCACGGGCCGCACGCGCGGCCGGCGCCACGCGGCTGGCGGTCGTCTCGGCGCTGGGCGCCAGTGCCGCATCGCGCGTCTTCTACAACCGCGTGAAGGGCGAGATGCAGGACGGCGTCGCGCAACTGGGCTTCGAGGCGGTCGTGATCGCGCAGCCTTCGCTGCTGATCGGCGACCGCGCCGCGCTCGGCCAGCCCACGCGTGCCGGCGAGGTCTGGGCAACGCGCGTGCTGGCGCCGGTGATGTGGATGGTGCCGCGCAGCGTGCAGCCGATCCAGGCGCGCACGGTGGCCGCCGCGATGCTCGCGGCCACGCTGGCCGGCGTGGCCGGGGTCCGGGTACTGAGCTCGGCGCAGATGCAGTCGGGCGCCGCGCGTTGATGCAGCGCGCCGCGAGAAGGCTCGCGCGATGACCGTGGCCGCGTCGCCGGCGGGCCCGCAGCCGCTGTCGGGGTTTGCGGCGTTCATGCGCTTCTGGTTCGCGCGCCTGGCCGGCACCGGGGCGAACCAGATGCTGATGGTGGCGGTGGGCTGGCAGATGTACGACCTCACCGGCAGCGCCTGGGATCTCGGCCTGGTCGGCCTGCTGCAGTTCCTGCCGGCGCTGCTGCTGGTGCTGGTGGCGGGCCACGTGGTCGACCGCTACCACCGCGCGCGCATTGCCGCGCTGTGCCTGCTCGCGCAGACGCTGATCGCGCTGGTGCTCGCGCTCGGCGCGCGCCAGGGCTGGGCCGGCCGCGACCTGCTGCTGGTGATGTCGGTGGCGCTGGGCACCGTCAAGGCGTTCCAGATGCCGGCGCAGCAGGCGCTCGCGCCGCTGCTGGTGCCGCCCGAGGTGCTGCCGCGCGCGCTCGCCTTCAGCGCGATGGGCTCGCAGGCCGCCATCGTGCTCGGGCCGGCGCTCGGCGGCTTCATCTACGTCGCCGGCGCACAGGTGGTCTACGCGGTGTGCGCAGGCCTGTTCGCGCTCGCGGGCGCGCTCGTGGCCGGGGTGCGCTACGAGCACGCCGCAGGCGCGATTCGAAACCTGAGCCTGAACACGCTGCTGGCCGGGGTGCGCTTCGTGCGTCATCGCCCGGTGGTGCTGGGCGCCATCTCGCTCGACCTGTTCGCGGTGCTGCTTGGCGGCGCGACCGCGCTGCTGCCGATCTTCGCCAAAGACGTCCTGCACACCGGACCTTGGGGGTTGGGCCTGCTGCGCGCGGCACCAGCGGCAGGCGCGTTCATGCTGTCGGTGGTGCTCACGCGCTGGCCGATCACGCGCCGCGCCGGCCGGGTGCTGCTCGGCGCGGTGGCGCTGTACGGCGCCGCGACGCTGGTGTTCGGCGTCTCGACCTCGTTCGGTCTGTCGCTCGCGGCACTGGTCGTCGCGGGCGCGGCCGACATGGTCAGCGTGGTGATCCGCCAGTCTCTGGTCCAGCTCGACACGCCCGACGCGATGCGCGGCCGCGTCAGCGCGGTCAACTCGGTGTTCATCGGCGCGTCGAACCAGCTCGGCGAGTTCGAATCCGGCGCTACCGCCGCACTGCTCGGTCCGGTGGGCTCGGTGCTGCTCGGCGGCGTCGGCACGCTCGTCGTCGCCGGCCTGTGGTTCAAGCTGTTCCCGGCATTGGCCAGGCGCGATGCGCTGGCCGGGCCGCGTTGATGCCACCCTTGACTGGCCTTGCGCTGGCGCACCAGGACGCCGATTGCATCGTCGCCGTCAAGCCCGCCGGCCTGCTCGCGGTGCCCGGGCGCGGCGAGCACGGCCGCGATTGCCTGGCCGCGCGCGTCCAGGCCGCGTTCGCCGATGCGCTCGTCGTGCACCGGCTCGACATGGCCACCTCCGGCCTGATGCTGTTCGCCCGTGGCGCGCCGGCCCAACGCCGGCTGAGCCAGGCGTTTGCGCAGCGCGAAGTGCACAAGCGCTACACGGCCGTCGTGCACGGCCGGCTCGATGCCGCGCAAGGCGAGATCGACCTGCCCTTGATCGCCGACTGGCCGAACCGGCCGCGCCAGAAGGTCGATGCGCAGTGCGGCAAGCCATCACTCACGCGCTACCGCGTCATCGCATTCGATGAACAACGCAATACCTCGCGGCTCGAACTCGAACCCGTCACCGGCCGCGCGCACCAGCTGCGCGTGCACCTGCTCGCGATCGGCCACCCGATCGTCGGCGACACCCTGTACGCGCCGCCCGAGGTGCGGGCCGGCGCAGATCGGCTGCTGCTGCACGCGACGTCGCTGCGGTTCATGCACCCGGCGAGCGGCACGCCGGTGCAGGTCGACTCGGCGGCGCCGTTCTGAGGCCCCGGCGGGCACCCGCACTGCCGGTCACTTCTGAACCGTCTCGTCGGCGCTCGCCAGCGGCCAGTTCCTGACCTGCTGCCAGCTTTGCTGCACGGCCGGGGGGAGCTTGTCCATGTGGTTCAGGAACAGCGCAAGGGTCCAGATCTGCTGGTCGCTGAGGGTGTCCCGGAACGAGGGCATGCCGGTCAGGCGGATGCCGTGCTTGATCTTCCAGAACGAGTAGCCCTGCGGGTCGTCCTCGACCCCGTCGGTGGCCAGTTGCGGCGGCTTCTGGTACAGACCCCTGGCGATCGGCGACGGCGACGCTGCGCCCTTTGCGGAGCCATGACAGACCGCGCAGTTCTGTGCGAACAGCCGAACCCCTTCGAGCAGGTTCTGGTCGGTGAGCGCCACCGGGTTGGGCCCCTTCGGGGCCTCGCGTCGCAGCGTCGCGTCGAGCGAGGTCCGCGCCATCCAGGTTTCCAGCCCACTGGGCGCGGCGTCGGCATTGGCCGGTATGAGGCCACTTTGCACCAGCGCGTAACCACCGACCGCCGCAACCACCAGCGTCAGCGCAACTCCGAATCCCACCCCTTTGAGCATCGCAACTCCTCGTTCGGCGCGCTGAAACGATCCGCTGCCCGCGCCAAGAATACCGCGGCAAAGTGCCGCGCGATGGTGGATGCGGCGCGCGGCCCGAAGTTCCCCGCCCCGGCATGCCCGCATTGCGGCAACGCCGACTGATGCATCGGCCCATTGGTGTCTGGTGCGGGCGGGCCACTTGCCTTCTCAAGGCGCAGCCTCAGATGCCATCAGGGTCATCGCCGGCCCTTATGATCGCGCCCGCCTCCGCCGGCGCCATCGACCTCGCGCCAACCCGATTTCCAAACCAAGGATCGCTCCATGAAATCTCTGCTCCTGGCCCTGTCGTTCGCCGTCTTGTGCGCCGGGCTCGCGCCGACGGTGGCCGATGCCAAGCGCATCGGTGGCGGTGGTTCTTCCGGCATGCAGCGCAGCATGCCGGCCCGCACGCCATCGCACGCGACACCGGCGCAGCCCGCCCAGGCGGTGCCGACACCGCCACCCGGCGCCGCGCCCGCCGCCGCGCCGAAGCGTTCGTGGATGGGCCCGCTCGCCGGCCTGGCCGCCGGCTTGGGGATCGCCGCGCTGATGAGCCACCTGGGCATGGGCGCGGCGTTCGGCAACACGATCATGCTGGTGTTGCTGGCGCTGGTCGCCTTCGTCGCGATCCGCTTCGTGATGGCGCGCTTCGCCCGCGGCGCGTCGCCCGGGTCGATGGCCACGCCGAACGGCCTGCGGTTCGCCGGTGACGCACCGGCTGCGGCAGCCAACGGACCGGGCTGGACCCAGGCCTCGCCATCGGTCGTGCCGTTGCCGCCGGTCGCCGCAGCGGCTTCGCCGGCACTGCCGGCAGGCTTCGATGTCGCCGGCTTCGAGCGGGTCGCGAAGATGATCTTCATCCGCATGCAGACCGCCAACGACAGTGCCGACCTGAACGACCTGCGCGCCTTCACGACGCCCGAGATGTTCGCCTC